>CALMMQ010000041.1 GCA_937868725.1 uncultured Pleomorphomonas sp. | reverse complement strand
ACTTATTGAATCTGGAGCGATTTCTTATCGACCTGACTGAACAGTCAGGCCGGAAGGCGCTAGAGCATCCGCCGATCATGTTGAAACAACATGATCGACAAGCGGCTGCTCAACTTATTGAATCTGGAGCGATTTCTTATCGACCTGACTGAACAGTCAGGCCGGAAAGCGCTCTGAGTGGCGGGTGCCGCCGTCAGCCAAGGCAAAAGGCGGCGGCGAAGGGTGCCAGTCGCAGTTCGCCGTCCTGGATGTCGGCGATGAAATCGGCGGCCGGCAGTCCGATGAAGAGCTGTCCGGCCGGCAGGGGCAGCGACACGGGCCTGTCGCCGAAGTTGAAGGCGGCGAGGATGGTCCGGCCATGCCAGCGGCGCAGGCAGGCGATCAGCGGCGGGGTGGTGTCGAGGAACTCGATCGTCCCCAACCGCAGCGCCGGCTGCCGCTGGCGCCAGGCGAGAAAGCGGCGCACCCGGTTGAGTACCGAGCTGGGCTCGCCGTCCTGACGGTCGACGGCCAGCGCCAGATGCGACGCGGCGACGGGCAACCAGGGCGCCACCGGCGAGAAGCCGGCGTTGGCCGCCTCGGCGCTCCACGGCATCGGCGTGCGGCAGCCGTCGCGGCCCTTGAACTCCGGCCAGAAGGTGATGCCCACCGGGTCCTGCAGCTGTTCGAAGCTCAGTTCAGCCTCGGGCAGGCCGAGTTCGTCGCCCTGATAGACGATGCTGCTGCCCCTGAGGCAGGTCATGAAGGCGATGAGCGTCGGGGTGACCGCCGCGGCGTGGTCGGCGAGCCCCCAGCGGCTGACGACGCGATTGACGTCGTGATTGGACAATGCCCAGGCCGCCCAGCCGTCGGCGATGTAGCTTTCGGTGTCGACGAGCGGGGCGACGACGTTGCCGGGGCCGATACCGGGCGTCGACAGGTTGGAGAGATAGGCCATGTGCAGGCGGCGATCGCGCTTGGTGAGGTGCGGCAGGCTGCGCTCCTCGGTGTCGAGACACACTTCGCCGATCGAGGTGGTGCCGGGATAGAGGTCGAGCAGCTGGCGCAGGCGTTCGAGGAAGCCGATCAGCTCCGGCCGGGACCGGGTGCCTACCGGCCGCTGCCAGTCGGACGGATTGACGTTGGCGGCCGTCAGTTCGCTGGCATTGCGGGCCGGATTGTCGATAAGGGCGGCGTCGTGGAAATAATGGCTGAGGGCATCGAGCCGGAAGCCGTCGACGCCGAGGTCGAGCCAGAAGCGGACGATGTCGAGGACGGCGTCCTGGACCTCGGGGTTGTGGTAGTTGAGGTCGGGCTGGCTCGGCAGAAAGTTGTGCATGTAGTACTGGCGCCGCCGGCTGTCCCATTCCCAGGCCGGGCCGCCGAACACCGACAGCCAGTTGTTGGGCGGCGTGCCGTCGGGCTTGGGATCGGCCCAGACGTACCAGTCGGCGCGCCGGTTGTCGCGGCTCGAGCGGCTCTCGGCGAACCAGGGGTGGCGGTCGGACGAGTGACTGACCACGAGGTCGATCAGCACCTTGAGGCCGAGGGCGTGCGCCCTGGCCAGCAGGACGCGGAAGTCGTCGAGGGTGCCGAACAGCGGATCGACGTCGCGGAAGTCGGAGATGTCGTAGCCGTAGTCCTTCATCGGCGACGTGAAGAACGGCGAGACCCAGATGCCATCGACCGCCAGGCTGGCGACGTGGTCGAGCCGCCGGGTGATGCCGGCGAGATCGCCGACGCCGTTGCCGTCGCTGTCCTGAAACGAACGGGGATAGATCTGGTAGAAGACGGCGCCGCGCCACCAGTCGTTGTCGGGCTTGTTCATGCGATTTCTCCGGTATCGGCTCGGCTGGTTCAGCCCTTGACGGCGCCCTGCGTGAGGCCGCTGACGATGCGCTTCTGGAAGATCAGCACCATGATGACGATGGGCAGCGTCGCCACCACCGACGCGGCCATGATCGAGCCCCACGGCAGTTCAAACTGCGAGGCGCCCTGCAGGTAGGCGATGCCGACGGGCACCGTGCGCTTGCCGCTCGAGAGCACGAAGGTCATGGCGAACATGAACTCGTTCCAGGCGCCGATGAAGGCGAGCATGCCGGTGGTCACCAGCGACGGCCCCATGATGGGCAGAAAGACGTGGGTGATGATGGTCGGCGTCGAAGCGCCGTCGACGATGGCCGCTTCCTCAAGTTCCAGCGGGATGGTGCGCATGAACGTCGTCAGCACCCAGATGGTGAACGGCAGCGAGAACGTCGTGTAGGACAGGATCAGGGCGCCGCGCGAATCGTAGAGACCGAGGAAGCGCACCAGCTCGAACATGCCCGAGAGCACCGCCACCTGCGGGAACATCGACACGCAGAGGATGGTGAGCAGGATGGCCCGGCGGCCGGCGAAGCTGATGCGGGCGAGGGCGAAGGCGGCGGAGACCGAGACGGCGAGGCAGAGCGTCACGGTCAGCCCGGCGACGATGATCGAGTTGAGCAGACTGCGGCCGATGCCGGCGGTGGCCAGGGCATAGACGTAGTTGTGCCAGTAGAAGGTGGTCGGCAGGTAGCTGGTCAGGAACAGGTCCTGGCCGGTCCGGAACGAGGTCAGCACGGCGTTGTAGAAGGGGAACACCGCGATGACGCAGACCAGGGCGACCAGTCCGTAGAGGCAGAATTTCCAGCCGAGTTGCTGGGCGCGGACAGAGTGCAGCATGGGCTTACTCCTGGTCTTCGAGGCGGCGGTTGAAGTAGAGGAACGCCGCGGCGACGATGGCCACCATGCCGAACACCAGCACGGAAGCGGCCGAACCGCTGCCGAGGCTCTGGTTGGTGATCATCTGGTCGCGGGCGTAGCCGGAAATCGAGATGGTCGCCTCGCTGTTCGAGGTCAGCACATAGATCAGGTCGAACACGCGCAGCGCATCCATGCTGCGGAAGATGAGGGCGATGATCATGGCCGGCCGGATCAGCGGCAGGGTGATGTGGATGAAGCGGTGCCAGGCGGAGGCGCCGTCGACGCGCGCTGCCTCGTAGAGGCTCGAGGGGATGGTCTGCAGGGCGGCGAGCAGCATCAGCGCCATGAACGGCACCGTCTTCCAGACGTCGGCGATGATGACGGCCCACATCGACAGGCTGGGTTCGGCCACCCAGGCGACGGCGTGGTCGATCAGGCCGAGGCGCGACAGGACGTCGTTGACGACGCCGTACTGGTCGTGGAACATCCAGCCCCACATCTTGGCGGTAACGATGGTCGGGATGGCCCAGGGGATGAGAATGGCGGTGCGAATGAGGCCCTGGCCGCGCAGGCCCTGGTTCATCAGCAGCGCCAGCGCCATGCCCAGCACCAGTTCGAAGGTGACCGACAGGGCGGTGAACCACAGCGTGTTGATCACCGAGCGCCACCACAGCGGGTCGGCGAGCACGCCGTAACTCTCGCCGTCGACGAAGGTCAGGTAGTTGCTGAAGCCGACCATCGAGTAGACGTCCGGCGTGTCGAGGGCGGCGTCGGTGAAGCTGTAGAAGATGGTGCGGGCCAGCGGCCAGCCGGCGACGGCGAACAGCAGCACCAGTGCGGGTGCCACGAGGATGTAGGCGGCACGGGCGCGCTGGGTGGCGATCGTTACCCCCTGGCCCGTCGTGGCGGCGGTGCCGGGCTGGCCGGCGGGATGTCCAGAATCGGCGGTCATCGGTGTCCCCTTCGAGGTTGATGACGGGCGAACGAAGAGCAGGCCGGGCGACTTCGGGGAGGTTTGAAGCCGCCCGGCAGAACCGGCGGAACGCGGGGAGTTCCGCCGTATGGTCGGAACGCGCTAGAGCATCCGTCGATCATGTTGAAACAACATGATCGACAAGCGGCTGCTCAACTTATTGAATCTGGAGCGATTTCTTGTCGACCTGATGAGTCCATCAGGTCGGAAAGCGCTCTAGCTGTGGAGCCTCACTTCCAGGCCTGGCCCTTGATGCGCTTCAGCTTGGTCTGCAGGTCGGCCACGGCCTGGGTGCCGGTGGCCCGGCCCGACAGCACGTCGAAGGCGGCGTTGTAGATGGCCTTGGAGACGGCGCCGTACTGGTTCTTGACCGGCGAGGCCGGGCGCGGCGTCGCCGCTTCGAACACCGGTTTCAGCGAACCGATGATCGGATTGACGGCGAGAACGTCCGGCTGGTCGTAGAGCGCGGTCAGGGCCGGCGAGTTGCCGAGCAGGAAGAACGCCTTCTTCTGCGCCGCCTCATCGGAGAGGATGCGGATCAACTGCTCGGATTCCGCCTTGTGCTGGGAATAGGCGCTGACGCCCCACTGCCAGCCGCCGAGGGCGGCCGAATGGCGACCGTCGGCACCACCCGAGGGCAGCGGCGCGATGCCGACCTTGCCCTTGATCGGGCTCGAACTGTCCTGGGCCAGCACATAGGCGTAAGGCCAGTTGCGCATGAACACGGCGTCGCCGTTCTGGAAGACGGCGCGGGATTCCTCTTCCATGTAGCCGAGCGTGCCCTTGCTCGAGATGGAGCCGAGCCAGCTCGCCGCCGTGTCGAAAGCCCTGGCGGCGGCGGGATTGTCGATGGTCACGGCGCCGTTGTCGTCGATGAAGGTGCCGCCGCCGAACGAGGACACCCATTCCAGCGCGTCGCAGGTCAGGCCCTCGTAGGCCTTACCCTGGAAGACGAAGCCGGTCATCTTGGCGTTGCCGGCGTCCTGTTCGCCCTTCTGGATGCGCTCGGCGACGCGCTTGAGGTCGGCCCAGGTCTCCGGCGGCTTCTCGCCGTACTTCTCGAGCAGGTCGGTGCGGTAATAGAGCAGACCGGCGTCCATCAGGCGCGGGATGGCCTTGAGGCGGCCGTTGACGACATCGTTGTTCCAGGCGGCTGGGAAGAACTGCGGCTTGAGGTCGCTGAGGTCGTCGGTAAGGTCGGCCAGGTGCTTGTCGAGCTGGCCGAGCCAGACGGTGTCGACGGAGAAGACGTCGATCACCGAGCCGTCCTTGGCGGCGAAGACCTGCTGGAACAGGCTGAGCTTCTCGTCGGAAGCGAAGGGCAGCTCGACGAACTCCAGCGTATTGCCGGTCTCCTTCTCGAAGCGTTCCTTGATGTAGTTGCAATATTCCTTGCCATTGCCCGTCAGCGTGCAATCGAACTTGACGGTGGCGGCCTCGGCGGCCGGCAGGCCGGCGGCCAGCAGAACGGCCGTGGTGGTGAGCAACCTGGTGATCATTGTTTCTCCTCCTCGGTGGACGGGCTCAGACGAGCCGGAAAATGCGCGCCTCGTAGGGCCGCAGGGTAAACAGGCGGAAGTCGTCGGCGGTGGCGTCGTCGGTGTTGGCGATGATCAGCTCGGCGCCGCTGGCGACGATGTCGTCGGCGAGGGTGAACACCGGCTGGCCGTCCGAGAAGTTGCACACCACCAGCCAGCGTTCGCTGCCAAGCGTTCTGAGGTAGGCGTAGAGGTCGGGATGGCCCTCGGCGAGCAGGCGGTAGTCGCCCTCCGTCAGGATGGCCTCCTGCTTCCGCAGGGCGATCAGCCGGCGGTAGTAGTGGAACACCGAGGCCGGATCGGCGATCGCCGCTTCGGCGTTGACGGTGACGAAGTTGGGATTGACGCCGATCCAGGGCGTGCCGGTGGTGAAGCCGGCGCTGGCGGCGGCGGTCCATTGCACCGGCGTGCGGGCATTGTCGCGGCCCTTGGCGCGGATGGCGGCGAGGGCTTCGGCGGGGGTGTGGCGGCCGGCGGCGACGACCTCGGCGTACCAGTTGATCGCTTCGATATCGCGGCAATCGTCGATGCTGGCGAACGGCGTGTTGGTCATGCCGAGCTCTTCGCCCTGATAGACGTAGGGCGTGCCTTCGAGGCCGTGCAGGCAGGTGGCCAGCATCTTGGCCGAGCGCTCGCGCCAGCGGCTGTCGTCGCCGAAGCGCGACACCGGCCGCGGCTGATCGTGGTTGGACAGATAGAGGGCATTGTTGCCGCGCCCGTGCAGGCCGTGCTGCCAGCGCGTCATGACGGCCTTGAGCTCGCCAAGGGGAACCGGCCGCACCGCCCATTTGCCGTCGGCTTGGCCGGGGACGGTGTCGAGGTCCATGTGCTCGAAGTGGAAGATCATGTCGAGCACGCCGGTGTCGCTGTCCGTCAGGGCGACGCCCTGGGCGATGTCGGTGGCCGGCGTCTCGCCGACGGTGATGATGTCGTAGTGCGACAGCACCTGCCGCTTCATCTCGCCGAGGAACTCCAGCAGGCGCGGGCCGTTGGTGACCAGCGCGAAGCCCGGCTGCAGGAAGCCGTCGCGGATCACCGGCGCGTCGGGCAGGCTGCCGTCGACGGCGTAGGGCTTGGAGATCATGTTGATGACGTCCATGCGGAAGCCGTCGATGCCCTTGTCGAGCCAGAAGCGCATGAGGTCGTAGACCTCGGCGCGCACCTTGGGGTTCTCCCAGTTTAGGTCCGGCTGCTTCTTCGAGAACATGTGCAGGTAGTATTCACCGGTCGGGGCGTGGAACTGCCAGGCCGAACCGGAGAAGGCTGCCTCCCAGTTGTTGGGCGGGGCGCCGTCGGCACCGGGGCGGCGCCAGATGTAATAGTCGCGATAGGGACTGTCCTTGGACCGGCAGGCGTCCTGGAACCAGGCGTGTTCGTCGGAGGTGTGGTTGACCACCAGGTCCATGACGATGCGCAGGCCACGGGCATGGGCTTCGGCCAGCAGGCGGTCGAAGTCGGCCATGGTGCCGAATTCGTCCATGATGGCGCGATAGTCGGCAATGTCGTAGCCGTTGTCGTCGTTCGGGGACTTGTAGATCGGGGACAGCCACAGGATGTCGACACCAAGCTCTTTCAGATAATCGAGCTTGCTTCTGATGCCGTTCAAGTCACCAATGCCGTCGCCATTGGAATCGAGGAAGCTTCTCGGATAGATCTGATAGATAACGGCGCGTTTCTTCCATGTGGTGGACATGAGTCACCATTCATTCATTGCAAAATATTAGGATTTTCGCCTATTCCCTCAGGCGGTGTGTGGGGAATGCTATATAAGACGGTCCGGACGGTCTACGCGCATTCGCTGCCAAATTTCCGATTTGAGTGTTATAATTCTTAGGTCGAAACAATGCCCGCAAGCGTTTGCGGTGCTCTTGCCGCTGGTAGCGGCTCGCGGTTATGGAGAAGAAGCCCTGCCTCTTGCGTCGCCGATGTTGCGAGGTGGGGATGGGGCCGCCGTCGGACTGGCCCGGTGGAGCAACCAACAGCGCGGAGATGACAGCCATGTTCTCTCGGCCATCCCGATTGTCGATCGCGGTCAATGCCCCCGCCAAGCCGGTGGGCGCGCGCGTGGTGGCCGGCAGGGGGCAGCCACCGAAGGCCGATGCCCTGGAGCGCCGGCCGATCAACTGCATCCCCAACGAGTATCTCTATCCCACGGCGGCTGACCGGACGCTGCTCGGCGCCCATCTGCGCCAGATGCTGGAGCAGTTCGTGGCCGGCTTCCGGGCCGGCAACGTGTCCATCCGTCTGCCGCGGCCGCAGGGCGAGGTGGCGGCGGGCAGCGTCGGGCATTTCCATCTGGCGCCGGAGCTGTTCCTGCAAGCCAACGGCGTCGGCCGCTTCCATTTTCCTGAAGGCTCGCTCGAGCTGGCGCCGGGCGAGGCGCTGATCATTCCGGCCCGCGTCATGCACCACGAGTCCATCGCCGCCGACAGTCCCGAGCGACCGTACCGCAACCTGGTACTCTATCCCAACGGCACCGAACTGACGTGCCATCTGTCGCGCGAGGACCCGTGTCTCGACGCCGATGGCTTGCGCTTTCCGAGCTTCCATCACATCGAGGCGCACGCGTCGCCGAAGGTCCGGCCGGTGCACGACTGGCTGGCCGACGCGGCGCGCATCGGCTGGGAGGTATCGGAGCTTGATACCCCGCGGGCGCGCGAGCTGGCGCTCGGGCAGGTGGGTTCGTTACTGGCCGTCGTTTGTGCCGGCGCCCTGCGCCTGCTCGACCAGCCGGCCGGCGAGGGCGGCCAGACGGAAATGCCGCTGGTGTCGATGACGCGCATCTGGGTGCGGTCGATGCTGTCGAGCCAGGAGCTCAGCGTCGCCAGCCTGGCCGGCAAGGCCGGCTGCTCGCCGGACTATCTGTCGCACCTGTTCCGCTCGTCGACCGGCGAGCGGCTGGTGTCGTACATCAACCGCCAGCGCATGGAGCGGGCGGCCCAACTGATGGCGGAGGGCGGGCTCAGCGGCAAGGAGGTCGCCTGGGCCTGCGGCTTCTCGAGCCATAGCTATTTCTCGCGCGTTTTCCAGCAGTTCCACGGCGCCTCCCCGAGCGACTGGCGCGAACGGCGGTCGTGAGCCGCTCCCGGCCGGTCTGACCGTCGCCCCACCCCTTGTCCTTTCTCCCCCGGAGGCATCTCAGCCGGTCGCCGGGTGCCTCGTCATGGGGCCTGCGACGCCGCGCGGGGCGCTGCCGGCCCTTATGCCGCGCCGGTCCGGCGGCAATCGCAAAATCTAATCCGTAAAAATACCAACTCCAAAGGTGGAGGGCGCTTTGGACTTTACAAAGTCGATTCACTTTCGTAAAGTCTGGCCATCGGGGAGAGGTTGACTTAGGCGGTGGAGGCGTCACGACATGGTGCGGACAGACGCAGATCATCCGGGGAGGCCTGCCGAAAAGCGCGATCATATGGCGGTTGCCGCCCATATCCGCATGTTGCTACCTGCGCTTTCTCAAGGAGAGCAGGCTGTAGCGCTCTGGTTGTTGGAGCGCGGAAATTTAACGAGCGGTCCAAAGATTGGTGAAGTGGCTGAAGCCTTAGGCGTTTCTGAGGCGATGGTCGTCAAGGTGTCCCGGCGTCTTGGTTATGGCGGCTTCAAGGAGCTTCGCGCCGAGCTTCTGGCCTACTATTCCCATCTCAAGGTGGAGCTCGACGAAGAGCTGTCGCAGGAAGACTCGATTTCGCAGATCGTCCGCAAGGTGTTCGCCACCGAGCGGTCGGCGCTCGAAGAGGTCGAGAGCATTCTCGATATCGACGCCATCGCCGAGGCTTCGCGCATCCTCATCAAGGCGCGGCAGCGCGACCTTTACGGCGTCGGCGGATCGGCCACCGTCTGCGCCGACGCCTCGCACAAGTTCCTGCGCATCGGCATCCGGTCGAGCGTCTTCTCCGACGCCCATCTGATCGCCATGTCGGCCAGCCTGCTCGAGAAAGGCGACGCGGCCATCGTCGTGTCGCACTCGGGCGAATCCAAGGATGTCATTCTTGGTGCCGAGATCGCCCGCCGGTCCGGGGCCAAGGTGATCACCATCACCAACTCGATCGCCTCGACGCTGGCGCGCAACTCCGACGTGGTGCTGTGCGCGCCGGCCAAGGAAGCGCCGCTGATGGGCCAGAACGCCGCCGCCCGCATCGCCCAGCTGGCCATTCTCGATACGATGTTCATCTGTCTGGCGCGGGAAGACTACCAGACCGCCGAGAGGAACCTGAACAAGGTGCTGTCCTCGGTGGCCGTCTATTCGACGGCTGACCGCGGGCGGACCGAAAGACGCGGCACGCCCCGCGCAGAGAAAAGTCCGCCGGACGGCGTCTCGCCGGCGAGGGAAACCGCAAGGGAAAAGGGTTGAACCATGAAAATCAAGGCTCTGTTGATCGCTTCCGCCGCCGCTGCCAGCCTGTTCGGCTTCGCCTCGAGCGCCATGGCCGCCGACTACGCCGTCATCCTCAAGACGCTGTCCAACCCGTTCTGGGTGCAGATGAAGGCTGGCATCGAGCAGGAAGCCAAGAAGCTCGGCGTTGAGGTCGATATCGTCGCCTCGCCGTCGGAAGAGGACTTCCAGGCCCAGCTGCAGCTGTTCGAAGACATGCTGAACCGCGACTACAAGGGCTTCGCCTTCGCGCCGCTGTCGCCGGTCAACCTCGTCAACCCGGCCGCTGCCGCCTACAAGAAGGGCAAGCCGATCGTCAACATCGACGAGAAGGTCGACATGAAGGCGCTTGAGGCCGCCGGCGCCAACGTCGAAGCCTTCGTCACCACCGACAACGTCAAGGTCGGCGAGAAGGGTGCCAAGTTCATCATCGAGAAGCTCGGCGCGGCCGGCGGCAACGTCGCCATCGTCGAAGGCAAGGCCGGCAACGCCTCCGGTCTCGCCCGCCACGACGGCGCCAAGGCCGCCTTCGATGCCACGTCCAACGTCAAGCTGGTGGCCAGCCAGCCGGCCGACTGGGATCGCCTCAAGGCCCTCGACGTCGCCACCAACGTGCTGCAGTCCTCGCCCGACCTCAAGGCCTTCTACTGCGCCAACGACACCATGGCCCTGGGCGTGATGCAGGCGGTGCAGAACGCCGGCAAGGCCGGCAAGGTGCTGGTGGTCGGTACCGACGGCGCGCCGGAAGCGGTCGAGATGGTCAAGGCCGGTCGCCTCAGCGCCACCGTTGCCCAGGACCCGGCCAAGATCGGCGCCACCAGCCTCGACCTGCTGGTCGAAGCGGTGAAGGCCGGCAAGCTGACGCCGGTTGGCGCGGCGCCCAAGCAGGTGGCCGTCGACTCGGTGCTGGTCACCAAGTGATCGACCGTCGGGAGGCCGGGTCGCCGGCCTCCTGAGGCGCCAACAGCGCCCCCGGAGCCAGCCGGGGGCGCCCCCTCTCCTCCGGCGGAAGCGGGGCCGAACGTGCTCCGCCTTTGCTCCCCCGCGGCGCCCCCTCTCCTCCAGGGGGCGCCCCTCCGCCGGGCCGTGGCCCGGGCGAACCGGATCCCCTGCCGGAAGATCGAAACGGGATTGCCATGTCAAACCTCGCCACGCCTACCGACGCCACGGTCGGCTCCGAAGCCGCCGCCCCGATCGTCCGCATGATCGGCATCGAGAAGAATTTCAACGGCGTCGAAGTGCTGAAAGGCGTCAACCTCGACATCCGCCCCGGCGAAGTGCACGTGTTGCTCGGCGAAAATGGGGCCGGCAAGTCGACGCTGATGAAGATCCTGACCGGCATTCACACGCCGTCGGGCGGTTCGATCGAGATCGACGGCCAGGCCTTCGCCCATGTCACGCCACGCCAGGCCTCGGAAGCCGGCATTTCCATCATCTATCAGGAACTCAGCGTCATCAACGAACTGTCGGCGCTGGAGAATCTGTTTGTCGGCCGCCTGCCGGTGAAGCGCACCCTCGGCGTCGCCACCGTCGACTGGAGCCTGATGGAGCGCGAAGCGCGCGCCATCGTCGGCCGGCTCGGCTTCGAGGCCGACCTGCACCAGCCGGTCGGACAGATGCCGATCGCCCATCGCCAGATCATCGAGATCGCCAAGTCGCTGATGAAGAACGTCCGTCTGCTCATCATGGACGAGCCGACGTCGTCGCTGACCAAGGTAGAGACCGAACGGCTGTTTGCGCTGGTGCGCCAGCTCAAGGCCGAGGGTACGGCCATCCTGTTCATTTCCCACAAGCTCGACGAGGTGCGCGACATCGGCGACACCTTCTCGGTGCTCAAAGACGGCGTCTCCACCGGCCACGGCCGCATCGTCGACTACACCAACGACGATCTGGTGCGCATGATGGTCGGTCGCGTCGTCAAGCAGCGCTTCCTGGCCGAAGCGCCCATCGACCGCAGCCAGCCGCCGGTGCTCAAGGTCGAGCACGTCACCAGCGCCGACCGCAAACGGGTACGCGACGTCTGCTTCGAGGTTCACCACGGCGAGGTGCTGGGTTTTGCCGGTCTCGTCGGCTCGGGCCGTACCGACCTCATGGACTGCCTGTTCGGCGCCACCGGCCGGGCCAGCGGCGAGATCGTGCTCAACGGCGCCAACATCACGCCGGGTAACCCGGTCGACGCCGTCAAGTCGGGCATGGCCTATCTGACCGAGAACCGCCGCCAGACCGGCTTCACGCCCAACTTTTCCATCGAAGGCAACATCGCCGTCGCCAAAAGCGTCAAGGATTCGCCGCTGCGTGGCATCTGGGGCCTGGTCGACCGCAAGGCCGATCGCGTGCTGGCCGCGGCGCAGCAGCAGCAGCTGTCCATTCGCTGCGCCAGCGTCGAGCAGAGCATCCTGGAACTGTCGGGCGGCAATCAGCAGAAGGTGCTGGTGGGCAAATGGATGGCGACCGACCCGAGCGTCATCATCTTCGACGAACCGACGCGCGGCATCGACGTCGGCGCCAAGTCGCAGATCCACGAAATCATCCGGACGCTCGCCAACGCCGGCAAGGCGGTGATCATGGTGTCGTCCGAACTCCCCGAAATCCTGGCCGTCTGTGACCGCGTCGCAGTGTTCCGCGACGGCCGCATCATGGACATTCTCGACGGCGCCACGGCGACCGAGGAGTCCATCCTGAGCGTCGCTATGAGGGACGGCAAATGAGCCAGCGCATCAAACTCGGTAAACTCTGGGACATCTACGGGACGCTCTGCATCCTGCTGGTCATCGTCGTGCTGTTCAGCCTGCTGTCGCCGACCTACTTCACCCGCCCCGAGAACATCGTCCAGATCTTCCTGCAGAGTTCGATCACCATCATGATCGCCCTCGGCGAGTTCTTCCCCATCCTGATCGCCGGCATCGACCTGTCGGTCGGTTCGGTGCTGGCGCTGACCGGCATGATGACGGCCCAGCTGATGGTGGCCGGCTTCAATCCGGTGCTGGCCGTCGGCCTCGGCGGCGTCGGCGGCGGTCTGGTGCTGGGAGCGATCAACGGCCTCTTGGTCAACTTCACCGGCCTGCATCCGTTCATCATCACGCTCGGCACCAACGCCATCTTCCGCGGCGTCACCATGATCATCTCCGGTGCCAGCCCGGTGTTCGGCTTCTCCTACTCGTTCGTCGACACGGTGACCGGCTTCGTCGGCTTCGTGCCGGTGCCGGTGATCTTCGCCCTGTCGTTCGCGGTGGTGCTGTGGTTCTTCACCGCCAAGACGCGCGTCGGCCGCAACATCTACGCCGTCGGCGGCAACAAGGAATCGGCCTTCTATTCCGGCATCGACGTCAAGCTGCACACGCTCATCGTGTTCATGATCTCGGGCCTGTGCGCCGGTCTCGCCGGTGTGCTGTCGATCGCCCGCCTCGGCGCCGCCGAGCCGGCGGCCGGCACGGGTTTCGAGACCTATGCCATCGCCGCGACGATCATCGGCGGCACCTCGTTCTTCGGCGGCAAGGGGCGCATCCCCTCGGTGGTGATCGGTGGCCTGATCATCGGCACCATCAACAATGGTCTCAACATCCTGCGCGTGCCAACCTTCTACCAGCTGGTGGTCATGGGCGGCCTGATCATCTCCGCCGTGGCGCTCGATCGGCTGATCGCCCGCATGCGTTGACAAGGACGCGCTGCTGTCCAACTTACCAATCCAGTGCCTCGCCGCCCGGCGGCGGGGCCCCCGAGGCAGCCGACACGGCTCGCCGGCACCCCAAGCTCAGGACGTCCCGATGACGATCAAGATTTCTCCCTCGCTGATGTGCATGGATCTGCTGGCCTTCAAGGAACAGCTCACCTTCCTCGACGCCCACGCCGATTTCCTGCACATCGACATCATGGACGGCCACTACGTGCCCAACCTGACGTTGTCGCCGTTCTTCATGGAGAACGTGCGCAAGGTGTCGTCCAAGCCGATGGACTGCCACCTGATGACCACCGATCCGTGGATGTGGGTGCCGATCATGGCCAAGGCCGGCGCCGCCTGGATCTCGCCGCAGGCCGAGACGATCAACGCCCAGGCCTTCCGTATCCTCGCCAAGATCCGCGAGCTTGGCTGCAAGCCCGGCATCGTCGTCAATCCGGCGACGCCGCTCGACACGCTGCGCCACTACATCCATCTCGTCGACAAGATCACCATCATGACGGTCGATCCGGGTTACGCCGGCCAGCCGTTCATCGCCGAGATGCTGGACAAGATCGCCGAAGCCAAGCGGCTGCGCGAGGAGCAGGGCCTCAGCTTCCTGATCGAGATCGACGGCTCGTGCAACAAGCGCACCTACGGCCGCCTGGCCGCCGCCGGCGCCGACGTGTTCATCGTCGGCACCTCGGGCCTGTTCCACAATCACGCCGACATCGGCGAAGCGTGGAAGATCATGATGGCCGACATCGAAGCGGCCACGGCCGGCAGCGGAGCGGCGGCATGAGCACGTATGCCGGCATCGATCTCGGCGGCACCCATACCCGCTTCGCCGTCATGGTCGATGGACAGTTCGTCGTGTCGGAGAAGCACGTCACGGCCGAGGTGATGGCCGACGGCCCGGCGCTTGCCGGCGTCATCAGCCGCTTCCGCGACATCGTCGGCCGTGCCGGCGTCAGCCCGCAGGCGGTCGGCATCGGTCTGCCGGCGACGCTCGACGCCGCCCGCCGGATCGTGCTGTCGGCGCCCAACGTCGACGGTCTCAACGGCCTCGACGTCGTCAGCCGGCTGGAGGGCGCCTTCGGCGTACCGGTGTTTGCCGAGCGCGACGTCAACTTCCAGCTCTTCCACGACATGCGCGTCAACGACCGCAGTCCGGCGGTGGCCGTCGGCGTCTACATCGGCACCGGCGTCGGCAATGCCGTGTGGATCAACGGCTTCTACACCGGCGCCCACGGCTCGGCCGCCGAACTCGGCCACATTCCGGTGCCCGGCGCCACCGGCGTCTGCGGTTGCGGCAAGGTCGGCTGCCTCGAAACGGTGTGTTCGGGGCGCTGGCTGCGCGACTGGCAGGAGACGCACGCGCCGTCGACGCCGATCGCCGAGCTGTTCCTGCACCATCGCGAGCACCGCGACATCAGAGCCTTCGTCGAGACGGCGGCCATGAGCATCGCCACGGCCGTCAATCTGTTCGACCCCGAGCTGCTGTTCCTCGGCGGTGGCGTTCTCGAAATGCCCGGCTTTCCGTTCGATCACCTGCGCAGCCGGCTTCTGGCTCACAGCCGCGCGCCGCTGCCGCGCGATGTGCTCGACGTGCTCCTGGCATCCAACCTCGGCGACAGCGGCGCCCGTGGCGGCTGTCTCTACGCCGCCAGCAAGTTCAGGACCTGACAATGCCCGACAAGATCAAGATCGTTCTCGCCTCCGACCACGTCGGCGTCGATCTCAGGCGCGCCGTCGCCGCTCATGTGGCGGCGCGCGGCTTCGCGGTCGAAGACCTCGGGCCCGAGACGACCGAGCGCACCGACTATCCGCTGTGGGGCGAGAAGGCGGCGCGAAGGGTGCAGGCCGGCGAGGCCCGCTTCGGTATCGTCATCTGCGGCACCGGCTTCGGCATTTCGCTCGCGGCCAACAAGCTCAGGGGCATCCGTTGCGTCACTTGCTCGGAGCCCTATACGGCGCTCCTGTCGCGCCAACACAACGACGCCAACATGCTGGCCTTCGGCGCCCGCGTCGTCGGTCAGGACCTGGCGCTGATGATCGTCGACGCCTTCCTTGATGGCGTCCACGAGGGGGGACGCCACGGTCGCCGCGTGGCGATGATCGCCGACATCGAGGCGCGCGAAGGCTGAAGCCACGGTTTCAGCAAGCCCCATCATGCGAGCCGCGCCGGCCTCTGGCCGACGCGGTTTTTTCGTCAGCCGCCGACGAGCAGCGCCTCGACCTCCGCCCGGGTCGGGGCGGCGTCGGATGAGCCGGCCTTGGTGCAGGCGAGGGCGCCGGACGCGGCGGCGTAGCGGATGGCCCGTTCGATCGGCATGCCTTCGGCCAAGGCCACGGCGAAGCCGGCGTTGAAGCAGTCGCCGGCCGCCACCGTGTCGATGGCCTTGACCTTGAACGGCGGCACGTGGCCGCGGAACGCGGCGCTGTCGACGTAGACGCCACGCGCTCCCAGTTTGACGACGGCGATGGGCAGACCGGTGTCGGCGAGGCGTCGGGCGGCGGCGGCCGCCGCCTCGAGGTCGATGGGGGCGATGCCGGTCAGGGCTTCGGTCTCGATCTCGTTGGGCGTCAGCGCGTCGAACAGGCGGATGGTGGCGGCCGGGAAGGGAAAGGTCGGCACCGGCGCCGGGTCGAGGATCACCCGCGCGCCGACGGCCCGGGCCATCTCGACGGCCTTGAGCGTTGCCGGGAAGGGGTGCTCAAGCTGGGCCAGCAGTACCTTGAGGCCCTGAAAGTGCGGCGCGGCGGCCACGACCTGCGCCTCGGACACGGCGGTGTTGGCGCCGGGAATGACGGTGATGGCGTTTTCGCCCTCGGCGTCGATGCCGATGACGGCGATGCCGGTGGCGAGGTTGGCGTCGACGACGAGGTTGTCGAGGTTGACGCCGCGGGTGCCGAGACGGGCGCGAATGAATTCGCCGAAGGAATCGGCGCCGATGCGGCCGATGAAGCTCACCGCCTGGCCTTGGCGGGCGACGGCCACGGCCTGGTTGGCGCCCTTGCCGCCGGGCACCATCTGGTAGCTGTGGCCGGTCAGCGATTCGCCCGGTCGCGGCGCTCGGTCGGCGTAGGTGACGATGTCGACGTTGACGGAGCCGATGACGAGAACAGACACGTGGAACTCCCTGTCGCCGCTATTTCCGGCCGTAGGCGAGGTTGGAACGGACGCGGACGACCAGCCAGCGGCAGATCATCACGGTGATGAGCAGCAGGCCCCAGACGGCGGTGGCCAGGTGCTGGTTGGCGCCGAGAATGTTGAGGCCGGACGACAGCATCTGCAGGTCGACGAGGGCGACGAACACCGGCAGCGCCTTGCCGAAGCCGCCGTCGGGGTGGACGCCGCCGAGGAAGCAGGCCAGCACGGTGATCAGCACGTAGGACTCGCCGTGGCCGACGCGCACCGAATTGAAGCGGGCCATCATGATGATGCCGGCGATGGCGCACATCAGGCCCGACAGCGTGTAGACGAGGATGACGACGCGGCGGGTGTTGATGCCGGAATAACGCGTCGCCTCGATGTTGGAACCGATCATGTAGGTGTTGAAGCCGAGGCGGCTGCGCGTCAGCATGACGTGCCAGACGACGACGCCCAGCAGGAACACCAGCATCGGCACGGGAATGCCGAGCAGCGAACCGTGGCCGATGGGGTGAACGAAGTCGGGGAAGCCCGACACGTCGCCGCCGCGGGTCAGGAACTCGCCGAGACCGCGCAGGAAGATCATCATCGACAGCGACACCAGGATCGGGTGGGCGCGGGTGAAGGCGATGACCACGCCCATGACAAAGCCGGCCAGCGCTCCGACGGCGATGGCGGCGATCACGGCGACGAGGAAGACGGCGGGGCTGGCCTCGACGCCACCGTTGGCCTGCAGGATCCAGGCGACGGTGAGGCCGGCCATGTTGGCGGTGAAGGTAACGGCCAGGTTGAAGCCGCCGGTGATGATCGGCATCAGCATGGCCAGGGTGAGCAGGCCGAGTTCGGGCAGCTGGAAGGCCACCGAGCCGAAGGTGGCGGCGCTCAGGAACTGCGGCGAGGCCAGCGAGAAGACGATCAGCACCGCCAGGAAGGCGAAGCCGGGCCCGGCCATGTCGCGGACGAAGGGCGTGTTGAGACGCGCGAGACGGGCGCTCATTTCGGAGCTCCTTGGCGGCTGAGGAACGGCAGCAGCCGTTCGACCGGCGAGTTGGACAGGGTGATGGCCACCAGGATGATGGAGCCGACGATCATCTTGAAGGCGAATGGCGACACGCCCATCAGGTTGAGACCGTTCTGGGTGATCTGGGTCAGCATGACGCCGAGCACGCAGCCGAGCACGGTGCCCTTGCCGCCGCCGAGGCGGGCGCCGCCGAGCACGACGGCGGCCAGCACGTCCATCTCGCGGCCGTAGAGGGCGTTGGGCACCACTTCCTGAGCGTAGTGGGCCTGGACGAGACCGGCGATGCCGGCCATCAGGCCGAGCCAGCCGAAGGCGATGAAGCGCATGGCGGCGATGTTGACGCCGAAGCGGCGGGCGCCCTCGGGATTGTCGCCGAAGGCGTAGAGCTGGCGGCCGATGGTGGTGCGCGTCACCAGGGCCCAGGTGGCAACGACGCAGATGACCATCACCAGCACCGGCAGCGAAATCTCGATCCAGCTGCCGTCGGCGAGCTGACGTTCGTAGAGGGCGACGTGGGCGGTGAGCCAGTCGGGCAGATCGTAGATCGACACGCCCTTGGTGAAGAACATCAGCAGGCCGAAGAAGGCGTTGAAGCTCGAGATCGACACGACGATCGAAGGGATGCCGAAGGCCTGGATCAGCCCGGCGTTGATCGAGCCGAGCAGGATGCCGAGGCCGCCGGCCACCATCAGGCCGATGGCCCAGTCGCCGCCGCCGATCCAGCCGACGAACAGCGCCGTGCCGTATTGCACCACCGAGGCGGCGACGGCGAAGGAGATGTCGATGCCACCGGAGATCAGCACCACCAGCAGGCCGACGGCGAAGATGATGTTGACCGAGGAGGTATTGAGCAGGTCGAAGGCGTTGCCGATGGTGAAGTAGCGGTCGGTGATCAGCGACAGGATCAGGCTGATCACCGTGATCACCAGCAGCAGCGCGCTTTCGGTGCCATGGGTCCGGAAGAACTTAGCCATAGACGGCGGCCTCGATGTCGTGAAGCGTGTAGGCGCGCGGATCGTAGCAGCCGACGACGCGCCCCTGCGCCATGTGCAGGACCCGGTCGGCGTTGAAATAGACTTCCGGCACCTCGTCGGAGATGAGGATGATGGCCAGGCCGCTGTCGGCCAGTCGGGCGACGATGTCGAAGATGCCGGCGCGGGCGCCGACGTCGACGCCTACCGTCGGCGCGTCGAGGATGAGCAGGCGCGGCTTGGTGGCCAGCCACTTGGCGATGGCGACGCGCTGCTGGTTGCCGCCCGACAGCGTCGAGATGGCGTCTTCGGGCTTGCCGATCTTGACGCCGAGGTCGGCGATCCAGCGGGCGACGAGGCCGGCCTTCTTGTCCGGGGCGATCAGTCCGCCGGAGAGGATGCGGCCGAGCGAGGCGATGACCAGGTTGTCGGCGATCGACTGGGCCTGGATGAGGCCGAGCGACAGCCGGTCTTCGGAGAGATAGGCGATGCCGGCGTCGATGGCGTCGCGGTTGGAGGAAAAGTGCACCGGCTGGCCGTCGAGACGGATGGAACCGGCGGCCGGCTTCAGCATGCCGAACAGCGTCATGGCGAGCTCGGTGCGGCCCGAACCGAGCAGGCCGGTGATGCCAAGCGTCTCGCCCTGACGTACCTCGAAGGAGATGTCGGAGAACTGGCTGGGGCGGCTGAGGCCGTCCACGGCGACGACCACCGGGCGATCCTGGCGCGAGGCGGCGCGTACCTGCGCATCGAAGGTGCGGCCGGTCATCAGTTCGGTGATGCGCGACTGCGTCATGCCCTCGGCCGGGTAGACGCCGACCAGGCGGCCGTCGCGCAGCACGGTGATGCGGCTCGAGATGTCGAGCACTTCGGCCAGGCGATGACTGACGAACACCACGGCGACACCGCTGGCGGCGAGGTTGCGGACGATGGCCAGCAGGTTGTCGGTTTCCGACTGGGTGAGGGAGGCGGTCGGCTCGTCCATGAAGACGATGCGCGCCTCGCCGACCAGCGCCCGGGCGATGGCGACGATCTGCCGCTGGGCGATGGGGAAGGCCTTGAGCGGCGCGTCGACGTCGAGACTGACGCCGAGCCGGGCCAGGGCGGCAAGGGCGATTGCGCGGATGCGGTCGTAGTCGACCAATCGGACGCCGCGACCGACCACCTCGGAGAAGGCGATGTTCTCGGCGACGCTCATTTCCGGGAACAGTGCCAGATCCTGCCAGATGACCTTGATGCCGCCGGCGTTGGCCTGCACCGGGGACATGTGGGCGTAGCGCTTGCCGGCGAACTCGATCTCGGCGCCGTCGGCCGGTCGGTACACACCGGTGATGATCTTGATCAGCGTGCTCTTGCCCGAGCCATTCTCGCCGGCGATGCAATGGACTTCGCCGGCCCGGAGCTCGAAGGACACGTCGCGCAGGGCGCGGACGCCACCGAAGGTGATGTTGATGTTGCGAAGCGACAACAGCGGCTTGTCGCCGACGGTCTCGTCCATGGCGCGGGTTCTCTTTGCCGTTCGGCGGGGCGGGGACCGGGCCGGCCTGCGGCCGACCCGGAGGAGTGGCGGCGGCAGACGCCGCCGGCCGGCTGGCCGACGGTGCCTGCCGCGTCGGGATCAGAGGCCCATGGCCGCCAGACCGGCGACGGTTTCCTTGTTGATGGACACCAGCTGGTCGACGATGATGTTGTGGTTCTCGAAATCCGGGTGGATGACGCCGAGACCCTCGATGGTCTCGCCATCGGTGATCTTCTCACCCTTGATCAGCTTGTCGGCGAGGGTGACGAACACCTGGCCGGCCTGCTTGGGGTTCCACATGTAGCCGCCGGTGAGGGCGCCGGACTTCAGGAGCTTCTGGCCCTGTCCGGGCGAGAACGGACCGAGCACGGTGACCTTGCCGATCAGCCGGCGCTCTTCGACGGCGCGGGCGGCGCCGATCGGGCCCTGGCTGCCGAAGGCGAGGAAGCCCTTGAGATCGGGGTTGGCGGCCATCAGGTCGAGGGCGGTGCTGCGGCTCTTGTCGACGTCCTCGGCCACGCCGTAGCGGTCACCCACCAGCTTCATGTCGGGATAGTGAGCCTTGATGTAGGCGATGGCGGCGTCGGCCCAGGCGTTGTGCAGCGGCACGGTCAGCGAGCCGACGAACACGGCGTACCCGCCCTTGCCGCCGAGCAGATCGCCGAGCTGCTTGCCGTAGGCTTCGCCAAAGCCCTTGGACGAGGCCAGCTCGAAGTCCCAGTCGGCGCCCTTCTGGCTGGGCGACTCGTGGGTGATGACGATGATGCCCTTTTCACGGGCCTTGTTGAGCACCGGCTCCAGCACCTTGGCGTCGTTGGGGACGACGCCGATGACCTTGACGTTCTGGGCGATCAGGTCCTCGATGGCGCGCACCTGCAGCGCCGGGTCGGCACTGGTGGGGCCGATCATGAAGCCGTCGAGGCCGAGCTTGGCGCTCTGCTCCTTGATGCCGGCTTCCATGGCGTTGAACCAGGGAATGCCACCGATCTTGACGACGACGCCAACCTTGGCAGCGTCGGCCGCCAGGGCAGCGAACGAAGAGGCAAGCACGAACGACGCCGCGACAGCGGCGGCCAAAAGCCGTTTCATGGGTATATCTCCTCCAGCATCGCGGCAGTAGCGCCGCACGCCCGCCGGCCGGCCCGCATGGGGACGGCGATCGGACGCTTCTTTTTCTTCCCTGCCGTGGCCCTCCAGCTACGGCGCCGCCGATGCACAACGTGAGACGATTTTTGTTGCGCAATCGATGGTGCACAGACTATTTATGAAAACGCTCCGGCCGTCAAGCGCGTTCGAGTCGATCCGGACTTAAGGAGGATGGAGTGCCATCGGGGCCTGGAAAGAAGACAACCATCTATGATCTGTCGCGGCTGTCGGGCGCCTCGCCGTCCACCGTCAGCGCCGTGCTCAACGGGACCTGGCGGCAGCGGCGCATCAAGGAGGCGACGGCCGAGTTCATCGCCAAGCTGGCCGAGGAGCACCAGTACAGTGCCAACCGCCAGGCGCGCGGGCTCCGGAATTCGCTGTCCGGGCTGATCGGCCTCTTGCTGCCGATCTACGACTTCCACCATTTCTCCTCGATCGCCCAGGCCTTCGAACTCAGGGCGCGACGGCGCGGCCTGTGCCCGATCGTCGTCTCGACCCACCGCGATCCGGCCGAGGAGCGGGCCAGCGCCGAGCACCTCATTTCCTATTCCATCGACGCGCTGTTCGTCTGCGGCGCCGCCGATCCGGACGGCGTGCACGCGGTGTGCAAGGCCGCTGGCGTCCGCCACATCAATCTCGACCTGCCGGGCACGCTGGCACCGTCGGTGGTCTCCGACAACTACGGCGGTGCCCGGGTGCTGACGGAGGCGCTGATCGATGTCTTTCCCGCCGACGCGCCGCTGTCGGCCGACGAACTGCTGCTGCTCGGCGGTCGCGAGGACGAGGCGACGCGGGCGCGCATCCGTGGCTTTCATGATGTCAGAACCGCCCGTTTCGGCGCGGCCAGTACCGGGGGTGTCGATCTCATCGGCTATTCAGCGCGCCACGCCAAGCTGGCCTTCGAGCGGCACTATCAGGCGCGCGGCCGGCTGCCGCGGGCCGTGTTCATCAATTCGGCCATCAACTTCGAAGGGTTCCTGCGCTTTCTGACCGATCATCGCAGCGACGACTTCTCCGGTCAGGTGATCGGCTGCTTCGACTACGTGCCGTTCGCAAGCTTTCTCACCTTTCCGGTGATCATGATTCGCCAGGACGCCGAGCGCATGGTGGCCATGGCCTTCGATCTGCTGGACGAGCCGCCGGCTGCGCCGCAGGTGTTCGTCATTCCGCCGCTGCTGGTGCCGCCGCGCACCGCCCTCACCGGACCGCTCGACGAACTGGACTTTCCCGGCGACGACCTGCGCGAGGGCGCCTTGTGAGCTTCGGTCCGGCCCTGGCGGGCGGAGCCGGACCGATTGAAGAGCGGCGAGCCCTGAGGGCTCGCCAACAGGTCACCGTCGGCGTTTCGGAGGAGGCGACCGGGTGGCAAGAAGACCAGGAGGAAACCCTCATGAACACTCCCCAAGCCCATTGCCGCTTCGGCCTGCATTCGGGGCTCTGGACTTTCGACTGGACGCGCGAGGCCGCCGAACGGGTGGTACCGGAGGCGGCGGAATTCGGCGTCGAGGTGCTGGAAATCTCGGTTGGCACGCCGGAGCGCATCGATCCCCGCCACAGCCGGGCGCTGTGCGAGCGGTACGGTATCGAGCCGACCGCCTCGCTGTGCCTGCCCGAGGGCGCGGCGGCGGCGTTGCAGCCGGACAAGGCGACGGCCGTGCTGCTCAAGGCGCTGGAGACCGCGCACGCGCTCGGCAGCGAAGTGCTGACCGGCGTCACCTACACCGTGCTCAACTGGCGTTCGGGCGCCCTGCCGACCGAGGCGGAGTACGCCAACATCGTCGCCGCGCTGAAGCCGGTGGCCCGCCAGGCCGCCGAGTGGGGCATGAGCCTCGGCCTCGAGCCGTGCAATCGCTACGAGACCCATCTGCTCAACACCGGCGCCCAGGCGGCGGCGCTGATCGACCGCATCGACGCGCCCAACGTCTTCATCCACCTCGACAGCTACCACATGCACGTCGAGGAGCACGGCCTCGGGGCCGGCGTGCGGGCGTCCGGCGATCGTTGCCGGTACATCCATCTGTCGGAAAGCGATCGCGGTCTGCCCGGTTCGGGCAATCTCGACTGGGTCGACCTGTTCCGCTCCTTGGCCGAAACCGGCTTCTCGGGCTATCTGGTCGGCGAAGTGTTCGCGCCGCCGACGCCGGCCGACGCCGCCGCGCTCAACATCTGGCAGGGGGCCGTCTCGAACCGGTTCGACGTGCTGGAAAAGGGGCTGCCGTTCCTGAAGGCGCTGGCGCGCCAGCACGGACTGCTGTGAGGCCGCGCCGCCGGTCTGGGGTCTGGGCCGTCCACGGCGCCGCCCCGGACCGGCGCGGGGCTTGGCTCCCGGGTGCCATCTTTAGTCGATCTGTGCGCCGTGGCGCCCGGATGATGTTCTAGGGCATCCGCCGATCAGGTTGCACCAACCTGATCGATAAGCGGCTGCTCAAGCCTTTGAATCTGGGCCGATTTCTTATCGACCTGACGATTCAGTCAGGTCGGAAAGCGCTTGTGAGGTGGTCCTACCGGCCTCGGCATGGCCGATAAGGGGTGTTCGTCATGTCCGACCGCTCGGTCTTTGCCGTTCTCAACAGCTTCATCGAGCTTTCCAACCGCTGCCGCGACCGCAAGGAACTCGATGCCGTCTTCGCCGGTCATCTCGAGGATTTCGGCTTCGACATGTACGTCTTCAGTCTGGTGCGACACCAGAACGACAGCGACGGTCACGCCGTGTTCTCAAGCTACCCCGAAGAGTGGCTGCGGCACTATGCCGCCAACAATTACATGCGCATCGACCCGATCTATCGCCTCGGCTGGGAGAAGAGCGGCGTGTTCTCCTGGGACAGCATTGAGGCGGAGCGACCGTTGTCGAAGAGCGAGCGGCGGCTGATGGCGGAGGCGGACGACGCCGGCCTGCGCAGCGGCGCCGCCGTTGCCATTCACCTCGGCTATGGCCGCATGGCCGGCTTCGGCTTTGCCAGCAGCACGAGCCAGACGCTGAGTCGGGATCACTGCAGCCAGCTCTATGCCATGGCCGGCCAGTTCCAGCTTGTTCACGAGAGCCTCGGCCCCAAGGCCGAAACGCCGGAGATTCGTCTGTCGGCGCGCCAGCGCGAGGTGCTGCAATGGGCGGCGGCCGGCAAAAGCCGGTCGGCGATCGGCGAGATCATGGGCATCAGCGACGATACGGTCGACGATCATTTCCGCCAGATCTTCCGCAAGTTGCAGTGCAATGACCGCGTCGTGGCCGTGCTGCGGGCGGTGCAGATGGGCGCCATATCGATCTAGCTGTGAAGCCTCAAGAGGTTGTCTCTGGTTAGGTTGAGGCGACTGATCGG
>CALMMQ010000040.1 GCA_937868725.1 uncultured Pleomorphomonas sp. | reverse complement strand
TAGAGCACGTCCGGCTTAATCCGGTTCATATCCAGCGGCTGCGAAGTAGTTGGCGCATTCATCGGGCGTGAAGAGCGGGCACTTGGTCCCGAGGGTTCATCCCCGCGTGGGCGGGGGAGACACCTTGAGACTCGGCGGCACCAGATCGAGGAAAGGTTCATCCCCGCGTGGGCGGGGGAGACGTGATCGCCGACCTTCGGAGAGCCGGTGTTCAGGGTTCATCCCCGCGTGGGCGGGGGAGACTGCCCCGCGCATTCAGCCGCCTGACGCTGACAGGGTTCATCCCCGCGTGGGCGGGGGAGACTCGGCGCCGCATCGAACAGATGCCAGCGGATCGGGTTCATCCCCGCGTGGGCGGGGGAGACAGGCGTTGACGGCATCGAGGCGCGGCAGGCGCGGGTTCATCCCCGCGTGGGCGGGGGAGACGTGCGGCGGCTTAGTCAAGATCAGTCTTGACACGGTTCATCCCCGCGTGGGCGGGGGAGACGTGATCGCCGACCTTCGGAGAGCCGGTGTTCAGGGTTCATCCCCGCGTGGGCGGGGGAGACTGCCCCGCGCATTCAGCCGCCTGACGCTGACAGGGTTCATCCCCGCGTGGGCGGGGGAGACGCCGAGGTGCGGGCGGATCTCGTCGATGAACAGGGTTCATCCCCGCGTGGGCGGGGGAGACTCCATCGGCTCGACCATGTAGGGTGCGACATCGGGTTCATCCCCGCGTGGGCGGGGGAGACTCTTGCAGGCAAGTCACTGCCATTATTCACGATTTCAACGAACAACATCAAGGGCGTCAAAGGGAGGTGTCGGCTGCTGCCACGCGCTGCTCGGCACGTTTGGTGCTTGACGTTGCCTGACGATCCCGGCGGACGACCAGCAGGCCGTCGAGGTCGACGAGCGCGACGGGAGGCAGACCGAGAACATCGAGACCAAGGCCACTCGTCGTGGCGTTGTCCTTCCAGGTCATGACCACCGAACCACCCGGCATCGTTCCCCACCAAACCGACAACACGGCCCACACCCGCTCGCGGACGGCGCGGCTGAGCTCGGGCGACACGTAGACGCCCGGTGCCACCTCCGGCATCACCGAGGCGAGAAAGCCGCGATAACGGTCAGGCACGTCACGCGTCACGACGACTGTCATCGGCATTGTCGCTGGCCTCCCCGCTGTCGGCAGATAATCGGACAATGTCCGCCGGAGCCTTCTTGCGGGCCCGTCCCGGCGGGTCGTCGCTGCCATCGACCGGTTCGAACAGCGTCTTTATGCGGTCGATCATGGCGGCGATGACGCCTTGTTTGCGCAAGACCTCGCCGGTGATGCGCCGCGTCAGTCGCTCGATCGATTCATGTGGTGCCTTCTTCTGGGCGACGACGGCGCGAAATGCGGCGGGGATGGTGATGTCGTCGCGGAACAAGTCGGCGACGTCGAGCACAAAGCTCTGGCCACTGTCCTCGTGGATGAAGCCGAGCTGTGGAATGGTGGCGGTGGCCGTCACGGCGATGGCGGCGGCGCCTTCGACGGCGCTGGCCGCGTGGTTGATGGCCTGGTTGGGCAGATCGGCTGCCAAGGGATCGCCGCGATCGTAGCGGCGGCCGTTCCACTTGATGCCATGGTGGGCGGCGAGGTTGGCATAGAGCGCCTTGACGCGCGCCCCCTCGATGCCGCGCAGCACGGTGATGTCGCGGTGGGGCAGGACCTCCTTGAGGCGCAGGGCATACATGCGGCGGGCAACATCAAGCCGGCCGCGGTTGGCGTCGGCCCAGAGCTCGGTCTGGCGGCGGGCCATATGGGAGAAGTCCGGCATCAGCGGCGGCGCCGTGTAGAGGCGGACACCGTCATCGCCGACAGCGGCAAGAGCGGCGCCATGGCGCGCCAACAGGCGCAGGGCATCGTGGCTGACGGTAGAGCCGGGGCCGAGCAGCACCAGCGAGATAGCCTGATGCGGAATGGTGTATTCGCCGCGCTCGACGGCGCCGCCACCGGCCGAGGCGAAGCGCAGGCAGCCGTCTTCCACCGTCAGCGCGCCGCGATCAAGCAGCACCAGGCCATGGCGGTCGGCGTGCGGTAGGCGGGCGGTTTCGAGGCCGAGACGTCCGAGCAGCATGGCAGGGTCCTCAGTTTGGCGGCCGCAGCAGCAGCATGCCGAAGCCGAAGGCGCGGAAGCGCCCGACGCCGCGTGCCAGCAGAGCCGCGAAGGCGGCGCTGTCGTCGACGCGCAGCACGCCGGTAATGGTGGCGTCGGGGCCATCGATACTGCGGTTGCGCTTGGTTGGCTCCGAACGGTCGCGGGCGAACAGGCGGATGCGGCTCAGGGCGGCGACGGTGGCGTGCTCGACCGAGGCGGCGCCGTCGCGACCAAGCTGACCGGTCAGCCAGCCGGCGTAGAGCCGGGCGCGGGCGGCGTGGTCGCTCTCGCCGTCGAGCTGCTGGGCGGGCGAAAAGACGTCGCGCTCCTGGGCCCGGGCCGAGCCGTCGCGCGCCGCGCCCGTCCGCTGTATCGGCCGGATGCGCACGGAAAAGCCGAGCCGGGTGCCGGATGCGAAATCAGTGGGCATCGGCTTGTCGGCTGCCTCGGCGATCGCCAGCGGTGCTGAGAAGGCCGGGTTGGCAAAAGCATCGGCGTGCGCTGCGAGCTCGCTGAGCGGAGCGGCGGCATAGGCGAACAGGCGACCGGACGGTCCGCCGCCCGGTTCGCCGGGCAGCAGCAGCCGGTAGGGTTTGGGCTCAAGATCGCCGAAGCTGGCGGCAAAGACGGCGTGCAGGGCATAGCCGAGATCGCCGCCGGGCGGCAGCAGGTGTTCGCGGGCGGCGAGCGCCATCAGGCGCTGGAGGTCCGGCTGGAAGGACAGAAGATGAAGGGTCATCGGTCAGCCTTTTCGGCGAAGGCGGCGCGCGGCAGACTGCCGGACCAGCGCAAATGGTCGCCCGTGTGCGCGCCGGCGATCCAGTCGCGCCGCTCGGAGCGATGGATCAGACGGAAGCCGTCGGGCGGCGGTTGGCCGTCGCGTGGGAGTTCGACGAGGACCGGCGGCGGCACGCGCTGGCGCGAGGGCTCCAATGGCACGGCCTTCAACCCGTCGAGCAGCGTCTCGGCTTCAATGAGGCCGAAATAGATCCGCTCGGCCGGCAGGCAAGGCTTGCGGCCGATGAACAGCGGCCGCGCCGGCTCGATCAGCGCGGCGGCGATGGCCTCGAGCGTCGGTGCTTCGTCGGCCGGGGTCAGGGCGAGCGCCACGTGAACGCAGACGTCGGCGTCGTGGTCACGGTAGCGCAGATGGGGCCCGAGATAGGAGCCGTCGCCGCCGGCCCGCCCCTCGGGACGACCGCGAGTCGTCCAGCCCTCGTCGGATTTTTCCAGCTTGGCGGTCTGGAACTCGGTAAACCGTCCAGAGCTGCGGTCGAGCCGGGCGGCGTGAACGAGGCGATCCTGCAGACGCTGCAGCGCCGCCTTGTCGGAGCGCTGCCAGCCGAGTGCGTTGGCGATCAGGCCGGTCAGCATCGAGGCCGACGGCAGGTCGCTGACCGGGCCGATGGCATCCACCATGATGTCGCCGAAGGCGACAAGGGGCCCCTCCAGCTTGAGGATCAGCAGGTGCGGCATGGCTTCACGCCTCCGCCGAGACGATGATCTCGCGCAGCCATTCACCGAGGTCGTCAACGGTGAGCGGGCCGTCGGCGAGGGCCGCCGACGCCGCGCCGTCGAGAGCGGCGAAGCGGCGGGCTTCGCGTTTGCCGTACATGCCGTCGAACTTGCCGAGGGTTTCGAACAGCGCATTCTGGGCAGCTTCACCCTGGCTCTTGTCCTTGGTGGCGCGCACCGGCTTTTCGAAGGCCTTGGCGAGCGAACGCGGCTGGGCGCTGCCGGCTTCGATGAGCAGCGTCGAAGCGGCGGCATAAGGGGCGGTGGAGCCCTTCTTGGCGCCGGGCGAAATGGTAGCGATCAGGTGCAGCAGGTGCTCGACCACCTTGGCCGGCAGGCCGCGGTCGACGCCGGCCGCCGCCCAGTCCTGCGGCTCGCAGCCGGTGATGTTGGAGACGAGCAGAGGCACGTCGACGACCACGTATTCGTAGAAGAGGCCCGAGGTGAGTTCGGTGTCGAAAATGCCGGCCGAGCCGGAGTCTTCTTCCGGGTCGCGGTTCTTGAGGTCATCGACCACGGTGAAATAGTCGGTTTCCGATTCCTGCTCGTGAACAGTGAAGGCGTGGGCCACGTGGATGGCGGCGTCGGTGTTGGCGGACGGGTCGGAGGTGACCATGCGACCGAACAGCGCCGCCTCGAGGCCAGCGGCGAGCGAGCCGGCGGTGGCCTTCATGGCGGCGAAATTGGCCTTGGCGTCCTTGCCCTTGAAGTGGGCTTCGGCCGCCTTGGCGGCAGCCGCGGCGTCGGGATTGTCCCTGAGGACGGCGATGCATTCGGCGGTGAGGAACTTGAGCTCCGGCCAGCCGAGCAGCAGGGCCTGCCGCTTGCGTGGATCGTCGGCCTTGTCGCCGTAGACGGCGCGCGACAGGGCCTTGCCGACCGCATCGAGAGCGTCAGCGTCGACGTTCGGCAGGGCCTGCCGCACCTTGGGGGCGATCTCGTATTCGAAAATGGCGCGCGAACGGACCGAAAGCTCCAGCCCGGTGTTGCCAAGACTCCAGTCGTCCTCGGCGGTGCGCCAATGCCGCTTGAGGCACTGCGAGGAAACACGGGTGCGCACGGCGCCGCCGTAGGAGACGCGCTTGGCCAGGCCGGCGTCGTCGCGGTTGAGCAGCACGGCCGGGTAGGAGACGAGCGAATGGATTTGGATGAAACGCGGCAGGGTCATGGACGGGCCTCCCAGGCAATCCGACTGGAAAATGCGGGCGGATCAGGCTGATTTCTGCTGATCGAGCTTGTGGAGTTCACGATAGTAATGCTTGGCGATGCGGAAGCGCTTGTCGCTGGCGCGCTCGTCGTTGCCGTTCGCGTCGGCCAGCAGCAGGTCGGCGAGATCGGTCCAGGAAATGGCGGACTGTTTGGCAGCGAGATAGCGGGCGATGATGCCGACCTGATCAAGGAGGGCATCGCCGCTGGCCGCCATCAGCTTGACGAAGCGGGCTTCGCTGAGGCCGCTCGCGGCGAGGGCCGTTCCCGTTTTCAGATGATGGCCATTGGCGGCGGTTTGGGCGATGGCCTGAACGATCGTCCCCCAGGCGGGGGCTTCGTGGTACGGCACGTCGATCTCCTGCAGGGCCAGCAGCCGGTGAAAGGCCGGCTGACCGACGACATGGCTGCGATCGTTGCGCCGCAAGGAGGCGCGCTCGCCGGGGCCGAAGCGCTCGCCGGCGACGATGTCGGCGATGATGTCGTAGCGCGATCGCGGCTTGGCGTCCGGCGTGGTGGAGACGGCTTCCTCAGCCATTGGCTTCCTCCTTGTCCTTGTCGATCCAGACACCGGCTTCGCGCAGGCGGTCGCCGAACTGCTTGGCGAAACTGGCTTCGAAGACGTCGCGGGCGGTGACGCGCACGCGCCAGTGACGGGCAGCGGCGTCGGGGGCATTGGCTATGGCTTCGTCGAGCACGGCGCGGCCGATGTCACGAAGACGCGCGCTGATCCAGCGGGCGCGGACGAGGTGGCGCGCCTCGGCGTCGTCCATCACGCCGATCTCCTCGCCAAGGTCGTCGAAGAAATGCGGATCGAGCAGGGTGTCGAAGCGGGCGGTCGCATTACCGGCGCGTGCCTTGGTGGTGTCGTCGTCGCGGGCGCGCTCGCCGGCATCCTTGCGCGGCGCGCCGGCATAGACGGCCATCACCGCGGGAAACACCACCTGCCGGGCAAACGTGCCGGCGTCGCCCACCCGGTCGTGGGCGATGTCGGCTGCGAGATCGGTCGCCTTGGCGGTGCCGAAGCCACGCAGAAACTTGGAGATCGGCACTCGGCGCTCGTGATAGCCTTCGGTCTTGCCCTGACCGCGTACGACGACGCGGGCAAGAACGGTGAGATCGGCGCCGGCATCGGTCGGAAGAACCTCCTGCAGCGGCGCCTTCTCGATGGTATCGCCTTTCTTCGATTGTCGCGGAAACAACAGACGCACCATCTGCTGATAGGTCCAGCCGCGAGAATCGGCGGTGAACGCCTTGGCGCCGTCCTTTTCGACGACGCGTGGCGTCCAGAGGTCGCCAGTGCGTCCCTTGAGTTCCTTGGCCTGAAGGCGCGGCACCTTGGTGCTGACCGCCATCGCCACAAGGCTCGCACCCTGTCGCATCAGCCGGATGCGTCGGCAGATCTCGACGTAGAACAGATCGAGCTTGTCAAGGGCGAGCGACTGGGTGCCGTCCCAGGGGACGAGCCAGACGAGGCCGATGCCGCCCGTTGATTTGTAGCCGTTGGCATTCGCCAACTCCGCGCGTTTGCCGAGTGCGGCCCGGCAATCGCGCTGGAACTGGGCAGCGGTGGTTTCCGGCGTCACGCTGACCGCCGGGCGACTGGCAAAGCCGCCGTTCATGCGACTGATGCCGTAGTTGCCGGCCCCGAGAAATCCTTCCTGCGTCTGCAGGCTGACCAGCGCGTAGAGCCAGAGTTCCGCGTCGTCGGCCGGCAGAGCGCCCGCCTTGAGGTCGTGGTTCTTCGACATGATCAGCATGTCGAGTTCGTCGGGCGTTGCCACCGGCTTGAAATCGGCGAGATTGCCGCCGGGCACGGGTGCTTGCAGGAAGGCCGGGCGGTCGGGCGGACTGACCAGCGACCAGGCGGCGCCGTCGGCATCGTCCGGCGTCAGGGCGAGGAGCAGGGCTCGCCAGTCGTCTTCGTTTTCCGGCAGATCTTGCCGTCCCGTCGTCGCAAGCGCCAACGTTGCGAGTTGGACCAGCAGGGCGTGCCAGACGTGCCGCTGATGCGGCCGTAGGCGCGGAAAATCGCCAATGTCGCCGGCAACGAGGGCGGCCAGCGTTCCGGGCAGGGTCCGGCGGGATTTTTCGGCTCCCGCCGGATCGATGGTGGTGATGAGGGGTAGGTTGAGGAGGTTCATTTCCCACCTAATGCTCCCCGCGTTGGCGGGGGGATCGTTGAATTCTACCAACGATAATACCAAATAAATGGTACATCTCCAGCTAGTGGAGTTAACTATGTCGGCCCGGTCCAGAGCCAAGGCAGGCTTTCAAAGCGAACTACTGTTACTTCAGTTGGCGGTTGGATTGCCACCAAAAGCCAGCCCTCAGTGCTCTCCCTTGTGCTCGCGTAACGGAGATACGAGATGTAGGTAATGCATTTGATGGCGCGTGCGCCGCGGCGGCGCTCGCGACGACAAAGGTGTTCGAGTGGGCGGAAGGGACTCAGCATTGGGAGGCGCTCTGGAATGGAGCTTTAAATATTACCATATATAGTTCTGAAATTGAAAAGATGTCATTTTTTGCTCTGATATAAGTGCCTATTTTAGGTCGTCGAAAATAATCCTAAACTATTGTATATGAACATTTTTTCTTCAACTAAGAGGTGTTCCTGATCGACCAGAACGGTTGGGCTCGTGAAAACTCCAGAAGTCATCCAGCTGGGAATCGCCAACTTGCGGATGGGTGTTCCGAACGGCCCGATGGTGCCCTTGGGCAAGTCGAGGATGAAACCGGCGTCGCCAAGTCGGGTGGTGAAGCGTTCGTCGGGCGGCTGGATGTTGCTCTCGTGCATGAACGGGGCGGCGCGCTTCAGCAGTGCAGTCCTCGCGGTGCTGGCGTCGGCGAACGTCGAACCCCACACCGCGTTGTCGTGCTGCTGCCAGATGTCCCTGCCCGCCTCGTCCTGGGCTTCGATGAACGCCCGCTTCGCCTCCGGATGCAGGGCCTGTTCGACCAGCGCGCGGTTCATCGCCGGAATCGACCAGCGGGGGCGGTCGCGCACCAGCCGCGCCGTCAGTTCGAGGGCGATGACGTCGGGGTAGACGCCGACCATCTTGCCGTTCTTGAGCATCGGCCCGAGGCCGTGGCTGTCGCGCCCCTTGTGACGGCCGTCGAGCAGCGTCACGAGCCCGTCGGCCGGGGTCAGCACGATGGCCGCCGGCGTCTGGAAGGCGGGCGGACGGCGGCGCGGCGTCATCCCGTCGGGCTCGAAGAGGTGGCGGTGAAGGCGCCCCAGCCGCTGGAGCAGCACGTCGATCGGGCAGAGATCGGTGATCAGAAAGTCGGCATCGATATCCAGACTCTGCTCAAGCGTCTGGCTGCCGACGACGATCTTGCCGCCATCTGGCCGTGCCTTGCCGACGGCCTTCTCGACGGCGGCGTCCAGCAGCCGGCGATCCTCGCGGGCAAAGCGGCCGTGGTGCAGTGTCGGCACGCCGTTGACGCGGAACAGCACGGGCGCGTCGGGGCCGGCCATGGCTTCCAGCGCCGTCTGCACCGCCACGGCGCCGGTCACGGTGTTGCGGACGACCAGCACCTTGGCGCCTTGCGTGGCGGCGGCGAGAGCCTTGGCGGCGATGGCTTCGGCGTTGTCGATCAGCGGCGCCAGCGTCAGCGTCACGTTTTTGGTCCGCCCGGTCGCGTCGATGCCCGCAAGGGCGCCGCCATTGGGTGCGTTGGCGGTGATGGCGGGATAAGGCTGCGCCACGGCGACGGCGAGCGGTGGCATCTCGATATCGTTGAGATTCTCGGTACGGCCGATCGAAGCGTAGCGGACGCGCGTTCGTGCGCCGAGGGTGGCCGACAACAGCGCCGCCTCGCCACCCGCGGCGAGATGGTCTTGCAGCAATCCCTCCGTCAGAACGGCCATGTAAGGGTCCGAGCTATGGACTTCATCAATGACCAGCATCAGGCGCATTAGCGCCGCTCCGCGCATGTGGGCGTGCTTGGTGCGGATGGCGGCGAGCAGGGCTTGGTCGATGGTGCCGACGGCGATCAGGCCGGCGAAATAGCGCTTGGGGTGTTCGCTGGCCCAGACAGATGGCTGCCGGGTGTCGTTTTCGCTAGCGTCGAGCGCATCGGCAGCGGCGGGCAGGGCGCCTTCGCCGCCGTCTTCGAGATAGCCCGGCACCGCCAGCACGCAATGCGGCGGACCGTCTGGCCACAAGCGTTCGAGCATCTTTTCGATGCGCTGACACAGTTGTACGGCGGCGGTGCGCGTCGGCAGGGCGAAGTAGAGGCCATCCACCCGTCCTGCCCGGAAGCGGATGACGAAACGCCAAAGCGCTGCTTCGGTCTTGCCCGATCCGGTTTCGGATTCGAGAACGACCAGCGGCCCTTCTGCCGCGGCGAAAGCGGTCTGGGCCGGACTTGGCTGGAACGGGAAGACGTTGGAGAACGTCGGATCGCGCCGGTCGAGGTCCCGACGCCACGGCTCGGGATCGAGACCGATACGACGGAGCCAGCCCGAGGCCCAAGCTTCGACGGCGTCGCCGCTCGGGCTGTTCGGCCAATCCGAAGAGGCGATCCAGTCGGCCAGCATGGCGAGTCCGGCAAGCGTATGGATGAGCGGCGAAGTCAGCGGGATCGGCGGCGCCTTGGCGAAGGCACGCTCAAACATGGCGTCGGCGGCGTGGCGTAGTCGCTTGAGTTCCTTGAGCGGCTCGTAGTCGCCTTGGCGGTCCCAGACCTGCCGATAGCCGGAAAGCCCGTCTTTCTCGACCCGAACGGGATCCTCCGTCCAGGGCTTTCCATGGTGCGACAGCACGGCGTGGAACCAGTCGAGCAGCTGTTCGTCGTCGGCCCAATCGGCCAACCGTTCGCACTCCAACTGCTGCAGCACCGCCTGCCAGCCGCTGCCGATGGGCTTCACATGGCCGATGGCAGGCGCGGCGGGATCGATCCGGTGCTGGAAGCCCCAGTTGACCTTGCCGAGATCGTGCAAAAAGACGAACCACGCCAGCCGGTCGATCCAGACGTCTGCGAAAGTGGAGACGCCTGCCAGCTTCGCAAGCCGCCGCCTCAATCCGGGCAGGCGGCACAGCGCCGAGAACACCGCCGCAACGTCGCGGCAGTGGTCGCGCAGCGTCTGCGTACGACCGGCATCGTTCGATTTGCCCCAGGGCAATGAACCGAGGCTGCGATCTGGCATGGCAACACGCTCACATTGACGGTTGCCTATTCTACACCTTTTAAAGGCAGAATGTGCCGTTGTCCCGACCTGCTGCGGTCCTCTGTGCACTGGTTTTGGCAAGCTGCTCCGCTGGTGACTTGTTGCCGGAATGAATCGTGGCTCAAGATGCAGTCGAACGAACCTCTGACCGCCACACCACCGCTGGTCGGTGTTGCCCGCGCCTCATCTCTCCGGTCGACTTCACCCACCCCACTTCCATCACCTCTCTCCGGAAGTTGCGCTTGTCGAGCGGCCGGACGAACAGCGCCTCCTGGGCCACCTGAAGTTCGGTCAGCGTGAACCTCGCGGGCAACAGCCGCGCGGCAAGCGGGCGTTCGCGGGCGAGATCGGCCACCAGCGGGCGCGCGACATCCGTTCCGGTCCGGAGACGGGTTGCCGTGTGGTCGATCGCGGCGAGCCATACGATCGAGACGACGCGCTCGCACGGATAGCAGGCCGGTTCGGAGAACACGCCTACGAGGTCGACTTCGGCACGAACGCCGATCCCTGACGTGACGGCCCCTAGACCGGCCTTCGAGCGGCTTTGGGCGGAGGCAGGAGTCGGCCTGCGGGCGTGCTTCCGCGCCGGCTTCGACGTCCTGGTTCATTGCCGCGGCGGTCTCGGTCGCGTGGCACCTGCTTCGACGTCGGCACGACGACGCGGGCGGCCATCAGGCGCTGGATGACGAGCGGTGCCCCGCTTGCCGGTTCGACCGATCCGCAGACGGCCGGCAACGGCTCGCTGATGCGCCTCGCGCCGGTCGCCATCCGTCATTGGAACGATGCCCCCACCCGTCGCAGAGTGGCCGCCCTGCAGAGTCGGACCACGCACGCTGCGGCTGAGGCGGTCGACGCCTGCGTCACCTATGCCGACCTGATCGCCGAGGCGATCGCCGGCCGAGGCCGGGCGGCCATTCTGGCGCCGCGGACGAATGACGCGGCTCCCAAGATTGCCGCCATCGCCGGGGGATCATGGCGCGGCGAGCCGCGTCAGGACATCCGTGGCAGCGATCGCCGGTCAGCTCGCCGGTGCACTCTATGGTGCAAGCGGCATTCCGCTGGCGTGGCGACAGCGCCTCGTCTGGGGTGATCGTATCGAGGCCAAAGCACGGGAGCTCTGGGCGGCAGCGGCAAGGTGAAGCTCGGGCGGTAATGCCTTCGCCTCCGCTTCGTCAGTGCCGCCGCGCAGGATCATTTTCTTGAGCCGGCAAGATCATTTTTCTGGCATGTGCATCCTTGGCACCTATCCCCGGAAGCACCCGCCGGATCATCAGAATAATGATCGGTCCTGACGTCCGTTCACCGAGAGCAGCGGAGCGGCTAGGCGCGGAAAAATGATCGGTCGGTTGTATGCGTATTACCGCCTGGATCACCGTGGCGCTCGTGATCGCTAGGAACCACCAAAACGCGCGCGCCCGCGCGCGAGACCGGCAGCATCGCTGTTCCTCGGTCTAGTCGATCTGCCGAAGCCTTGCAGTGGCGTCTGTAGCGCGATCATTTTTCTGACAATGGCGTGGCAGCAGGACGCTCGGATGCCAGCTCTGCGCATTGTCGGAAAAGTGATTGAATTGAATTCGCAGTGACGAGATTCCATCAAGGCGCGATCGACCCGGTTCATAAGCGCGGGTGCGACAAGGGAAGCCAACGGATCACATTCTCCGGGTAGGGGGTATCATTGGGGGTACGCTGCCAGAAAGCGCTAAGCTTGGATGTGAAAAAGCAATGGCTTATGATGTATTTTCGAGTCTGGCCTGGGCACCAAGCGTCCTTTCAAGGGCGTTCGCGGCGGTTCGGCAGAGGCCGGCTCGATACGCCAAATCACCCGAAATTGCAGTTGGTAAGCGATGACACCGTTTGACGGCGTCCGGCGGCGTCCGCTTGCAGCCGCGTAGCGCTGGGGGCAACTTGGGGGTATCGTCGAGATACGCCGGTCGATGATAGTCTACGGTGTACTACGTATGCCGCTTTCGGATACCAAGCTTCGATCGCTCAAGGCGAAGGACAAGCCCTACAAGGTGG
>CALMMQ010000039.1 GCA_937868725.1 uncultured Pleomorphomonas sp. | reverse complement strand
CTTTCGGATACCAAGCTTCGATCGCTCAAGGCGAAGGACAAGCCCTACAAGGTGGCGGATGGCGACGGCCTGTTCGCTCAGGTTGCCGCCAGCGGATCGGTCTTGTGACGCTGGCTGGGCCACATCTTCGCCGACGATGGCTACGCCGGCCCCAAGCTTAGGGGCGGCCTCGACCGCATCGGCGAATGGACCATCGAGATCGTCAAGCGCACCAGCGCCAACGCCGGCTTCGCCGAAGGGCTCGTACTCGCAGAACGAGGGGGGCGAGGCGCCCCCTCGGCATAGGGAAGGGGAACTGGCATCGGCCCTGCATACAAGATCGGTATGTAAAGCTGAAAGGCGCTCCTCATGGACCAATCTTCACCAACCATTGACCGCGTCATCGTCGATGCCGTCCTCTCCAGCCGCATCCGGGCCGGCATGCGGCTGGGGGAACAAGCGCTCGCAACGCTGTTCGGCGTCTCCCGAACGTCCGTTCGGGAGGCTCTGATCCGGCTGGAGGCCCGTGGCATCGTCCAAGTCATCCCCCGCCGTGGTTGGTTCGTCGTCGAACCCTCCATCGATGAGGCGCAGGAAACATTTCAGGCACGTCACGCCATCGAAACGGGCATTCTCGGCACGATCGCCACTGTCGAGCCCTCGGTGATCGCCATCCTGCGGGACCATCTCCGTCAGGAACGAGAGGCCATCGCTTCCGGCGATGTCGGCGCCCGCAGCTACCTGCTCGGCGACTTCCATGTCTGCATGGTGGAGGCGTTCGGCAACCGAACGCTGGCCGACATTCTGCGCGATCTGACGGCCCGCACCGTCCTGATTTCCGCGCTGTACCAATCCTCCCACGACGCCACGGAGTCCTGCGACGAGCATGAGCGGATCACCGACATGCTGGCAGCCGGCGATCTCGGCGCCGCCGCCGACCTGATGTCCGCGCACATCGGCAATGTCGAAGCGGCACTGAAGAAGCGTGTCGCCCACGATCCCCTGCAGGATCTGCGTCAAGCCCTGCAGATAGCCCCCAAGAACGCGGGATCGAACCCGTCCGAATAACTGCCCCGTCTTCGGCCTCACTACGGCGAAAGGAACTGCGATGACACCCGTATCAACAACCCCTTCGGAGCGTTCACCTCTCTATCAGTCCTTGTTCATACAAGTGATAGTAGGACTCGTTCTGGGAATCGTGCTTGGTGTGACGGCGCCGGAATTTGCCATTGGCCTGAAGTTCTTCAGCGACGTCTTTCTCAAGCTGATTTCGATGATCGTTGCCCCGATCGTGTTCTGCGTCGTGGTTCACGGCATCGCCGGTGCCGGCGACCTCAGGAAGGTCGGCCGTGTCGGTGGCAAGGCACTGTTGTATTTCGAAGTGATGACGACCCTGGCCTTGGCCGTCGGACTCGTGCTGGCCTATGTCATTCGGCCCGGAGTCGGTATGAACATCAATACCGCGAGCCTCGACGCCAACGCCATGAATACCTATGCAGACAATGTCCACAAACTGTAGGGTGGAGGCATCGGCAACTTCGTACTCAACATCATTCCGACCACGTCCTTCGATGCATTGGCGCGGAACGACGTTCTACAGGTTCTGTGCTTCGCCATCATCTTCGGTGTCAGTCTGGCCCTGGTCGGAGAGCCTGCAAGGCCCGTCACCAATCTGATCGATAACCTGTCCAAGGTCTTGTTCCGCGCGATGGGATTGATCGTGCGGCTCGCGCCGCTGGGCGTGCTGGGTGCGGTCGCCTATACGGTGGGGAAGTACGGTGTACACTCGCTCGAACAACTCGCCTCCCTCGTGGTGGTGTTCTGGGGGGCGGTGGCGCTGTTCGTGCTCGTCGTTCTCGGCCTCGTGCTCCGCGTGGTCGCGGGCCTGAACATTCTGCGCTTTCTCGCCTATTTCCGCGAGGAGTTGACCATCGTCCTGGCCACCGCTTCGTCGGATGCCGTGCTGCCGCAGATCATGCGCAAGCTCGAGCGCATGGGGGTGAAGCCATCCGTCGTCGGGTTGGTCGTTCCGACTGGCTATTCGTTCAACCTCGATGCCTTCTCGATCTATCTGACCTTGGCCACGGTGTTCATCGCCCAGGCGACCAATACGCCGCTGTCAATCGGCGACCTCCTGCTGGTACTCGGCATATCTCTGGTCACGTCAAAAGGCGCGCATGGTGTGCCGGGTTCGGCTATCGTCATTCTCGCGGCGACGCTCAACGCGGTTCCCGCCATTCCCGCCATCGGGCTCGTGCTGGTGCTGTCGATCGACTGGTTCATCGGAATGGCCCGGGCCTTGGGCAACCTGATCGGCAACTGCGTGGCCACGGTGGTGGTCGCCGCCTGGGAAAGAGACCTGGACGTCCCGCTCGCCAAGCAGGTGCTGGCGGGTGAGATCGTGGTCGATCTCACCCGGGACGCCGTGCCGGCCGCGCAACCGGCCGAATAGTGATCCCGGCCGAGGGGCGTGACGACGAGTGCACCTCACGCCCCTCGACGCCTACTCGCTGCCGCTGGCATTCCATCACATTCTTGGATCCGGCCACTCGTGACCATGCCACACAGCGAAACCGGAAGGGGGCGGACCGCTCTTGCCCCCGTGGAGACGTGCCCCACAGGGTGTGTGAGAGCACCGATCCGAGGTCTGGTCCGATGCGCCCGCGCCCCGCAAGGGTAGGGAGGCAAGTGAGATCGAGCGCTCCGGCTCCGAGACCAATCGAGGCCGATACCCGCCGCACGCACGGCCGCCGCGAACCGTCGACGCCGCCGGCCGCTTCCTTCGACTACCCGCTCCTTGGGGCGATTGGTGATGAAGATGAAGCGCTTTTCGATCCGGCTTCGCGTACCGCCTCTTCTCGGAATAACCAAGATGACATCGTGAATACTTCAGATGACTTTCGGTGCCGCAGGCGAAGCGACCGCCATCATTGGATTTCGGCCGACCTCTCGTGATCGCGGCGGGCCGCCGGAGTGGCGTCAGCTCATCGCGTGGGGTGACCGGATCGAAGCCAAAGCACGCGACCTCTGGATGTCGACGGCTAGAGCATCCGCCGATCAGGTTGCGCCAACCTGATCGACAAGCGGCTTCTCAACTTATTGAATCTAGAGCGATTTCTCATCGACCTGATGCTTCCATCAGGTCGGAAAACGCTCTAGGTGAGGCTGCTTGCAGTTCGAGAAGGTCAGAAAGCCTTGCAAGGTGACCGATGGCGATGGCCTGTTCGCTCATCGTGAAGGCTTCCCGATTGTCTGCGTCTCGGGGAGGGAGCGTTCGGCGCTGATGGTCGCGGCGAACACCTGCATACCTTGATCCATATGCCGAAAAAGTTGTCCGAAAATTCCGTCGACATGTGGACGCGTGGTTGCCGGGAAACGAACTCAACCTCACGCCCGCGACCTCCAGCCTCGCTGACCAGAGCCGGGCAAACGACCTTCATAGCGCACTTGCCCGTTAAAACGTATGTTGCGACTGCAAACAAATAGTGATAGGAACGTCGCCATACAGCATCCGTAGGTATGGACGTCGCGCGTGCGGAGGATGGCGATGAAGAAAATTGTGACGGCAGGCGAAATCGTCGTGGAAATCATGGCGACGGAAATTGGTCAGACCTTCCTGCAAGCCGGCTTGTGGAGCGGGCCTTACCCGTCCGGCGCGCCGGCAATCTTTATCAGCGAAGTGGCCCGCCTCGGCCAGCCCTGCGGCATGATTTCCAGTGTCGGCGCTGACGATTTCGGTCGTCTCAATATCAATCGCCTTCAGGCCGATGGCGTCGACACCTCGGCCATCGCCGTCCATTCCGACGCGGTCACCGGCAGCGCCTTCGTGCGTTACGCCCACGATGGCAGCCGCGCCTTCATCTTCAACATTCCCGGCAGCGCCTGCGGCAAGATCGCCTTCGATCCGGCGGCCGAACGGCTGATTGCCGGCGCCGACCACTTCCACGTCATGGGCTCATCGCTGTTTTCAGAGCGGGTGATCGACGTGGTGAAAAAGGGCATCGCGGCGGTGAAGGCCAAGGGCGGCACGGTGTCCTTCGATCCCAACGTTCGCAAGGAAATCTTGGGCGCCAGCGGCATGCGGGCAGCCCTCGACGACATCCTGATGCAGACCGACCTGTTCCTGCCGAGCGGCCCGGAGTTGTTCCTGTTCACAACGGCGCAGGATGAAGCGGGCGCCGCCGCCGAGCTTCTTTCGCGCGGCCTCGCCGCCGTCGTCGTCAAGAAGGGCGCCGACGGCGCCGCCTTCTACGGCAAGGCAGCGCAGATGAACGTGCCGGCCTTTTCTGTTGAGGAGATCGATCCGACCGGCGCCGGCGACTGCTTCGGCGCCGCCTTCGTCACCTTCTGGCTGCGCGGCCTCGCCCCGGCCGAGGCGCTGCGTCGAGCCAACGCCGCCGGCGCCATCGCCGTGACGCGCCGCGGCCCGATGGAGGGGGCTACCACCGCAGCGGAGCTTGACGCCTTTTTGGCCACTGCCAGCGTGTACGGGGTGGCCGGGTGATGGTCAGCGCAACCCATCGTCTCGCCGCCATGGCGTCTCGTCGCGCCCGCGGCGACAAGCCCGGCATCACCTCCATCTGCTCGGCCCACCCGCTGGTCATCGAGGCCGCCTTGCGGCGCGGCGTTCAGCGCAATTGCGATGTTCTGATCGAAGCCACCTGTAATCAGGTCAATCAGGATGGCGGCTACACCGGCATGACCCCGGCCGATTTTCGGGATTATGTGCAGAAGATCGCCAAGCGTGTCGGCTTTTCATTCTCCCGCCTGATCCTCGGCGGCGACCACCTCGGTCCCAATCCCTGGAAGCATCTGCCCGCCGATCAGGCGATGGCCAAGGCGCTGACCATGATCGAGGCTTTCGCGGCCGCTGGTTTCACCAAGCTGCATCTCGACACCTCCATGGGCTGCGCCGGCGAACCGATCGCCCTTGCCGACGCCACCACCGCCGAGCGGGCGGCCCGGCTCGCTGAGCGCGCCGAAGCCGCGGTTGCCGCAAAGGGCGGCATCCTCCCCGTTTATGTCGTAGGAACGGAAGTTCCGGTTCCCGGCGGTGCCCTCGAGGGGCTCGACCATCTCGCGGTGACTGGCGCCGACGCCGCGTTGCGGACGATCGCCGTTCATCGTCAAGCGTTTGAAAAATCCGGTATTTTCGACGCTTTCGGCCGCGCTATCGCCGCCGTGGTCCAACCCGGCGTCGAATTCGGCAATGCCGAGATCGCCGTCTACAAGCCGGAGAAGGCGCGCGCGCTCTCAACGTCGCTGGCCGGCGAGCACCAGTTCGTCTTCGAGGCACACTCCACCGATTACCAGCCAAAAGAAGCACTGCGCGCGCTGGTTTGCGACGGCTTCGCCATCCTCAAGGTCGGCCCCGCCCTGACCTTCGCGCTACGCGAGGCCCTTTACGGGCTCAGCGCCATCGCCGACATCCTGGCGCCCGATCCCTCTCGGACGCCGTTGGCTGAGGTGATGGAAACAGCCATGCAGGCCGAGCCGGCCAACTGGCGCAAGTATTACGCCGGCACCGAGACGGAACTCGCCATGTACCGCCACTACTCGTTCAGTGACCGTGTCCGCTACTACTGGCCTGTGCCGGCAGTCGACGCAGCCGTCAACCGGTTGATGGAAACCTTGGGCGCAGAGACCATTCCGCTGCCGCTGATCGGCCAGTTTCTCGGTCGCCTGGCGGCTGGCGTCGCCTCGGGCCGGGTGCAGCCGGTCGCCCGCGACCTGGTACTCGCCAACATCGGCCTGACCCTCGACGACTACGATTATGCCACCGACAACGCCTGATACGGCGCTAGAGGTGCATGGCCATGTCGTCCCGCCTTGACCGGGGCAAATTTCGCGTTTGTCGTATAAGCATACAAACGAAGACAGGTGCGGCGGGTAACCGTGCCCCAAGATCCGGAACCCCGTTGCCGCTGTCTTGCGGAGTTGGTGCAGTTCGCAACATAAGATCGGCGAGACAGCCACAAGCCGCTTTCAGGGGCTGGTTGTGGCGTGCGAGCGGCAAACTGGCAGCAAAACCCGTGGACAACGCGTTCGGGACCAAATGCCAGCTTTAGAAGCTCGACTAAAAACAATAACTTGCCAGTGAGCTTTAGGCGTCGATATTTGCTCGCTGATCGATTTCGGGCACAAGCGAAAGTCGACGTCGAACCACAGGCACCGGGATGCGTAAGGAGTTTCCCCCTCACGCTTAGCGTCACTATGAACAATCCGCAGACTATTCGACACCTGAACGAAATCGACGCGCTGAACGCTCTGTTCAGGTCCGGTGGGATGAGCCGGGCCGAACTGGCCCGAGCTCTCGGACTGAACCGCTCGTCGACGGGAAACATCGTGGCCTCGCTGATGTCGGCCGGTCTTGTGGTGGAAGCGCCAGAAGAAGCCAAACCAGGCGAGGGAAAGCGATCCGGGCGGCCGGGTATCGCAGTGCGTCTGTCGCCCGATGGCGCCTTCTTCACCGGCGTTGAAATTGGCGTTGACCGATTGAGCGCGGTGGTGATCGACCTGTCTGCCAAGGTCGTGCAGCAGAAGTCGATTGCCTTCGACAGCCCCAACTCGCCAGCGGAAGTGGTCATTGCCAAGGCTACCGCGTTGGCGGCCAGCGTTTTGCCCACCGTCGAGGAAAGCCGTCTCAAGGGCATCTGCGTCACGCTGCCCGCACTGCTCGATCATAGCGGCACGGCCCGCAACGCCCACATGCTCGGCTGGCGCGACATGCCGGTCACCAGCATGTTCCGCGACTTTCTGCCTTTCCCGCTCGATGTGACGTCCGAAAACGACGCTAACGCCTTTGCCATTGGCGAGACCTATAGCGGCAACTACGGCTGGTCCAATACCAGTCTGTTCCTCAACATTGAAAACGGTGTCGGCGGCGCCATTATCGTCGGTGGCCGGTTGTTCCGGGGGGCCTTCGGTTTTGCCGGCGAGTTTGGGCACCTGACCATCGAGCGCAACGGTCGCCCGGCCCGTCGCGGCACGGCCGGCGAGTTCGAAACACTGATCGGCAAGGACATGGTGCTCGGTAGCTACGAGGAGCGGGGAGGACAGCCCGATCTCGATCACTTTTTCGCAGCACTGGCCCGTGGTGACGAGCCAGCTCGTTGGATCGCCGAGATGTGGGCCGACCACCTCAGCTATGGCCTTGCTCAGTTGGTCAAGGTGCTCGACCCGGACTTGGTGGTGCTCGGTGGTTCGGTGGCCCCGATCTATCCCTTCGTGGAGCAGCGCGTCCGTGACAATCTCGACAGCATGCTCATCCCCGGGCTGCCACGCCCCAAGGTCGAGCTGTCGACGCAGGGACCGTCAGGCGCTGCCCGAGGTGCCGCCTGTGTCGTCCACCAGAAGTTCTTCACCGCTGCCGATTGATTGCCGGTGGCTTGACCGCAACGGAAGAGCCCAGCTTAGAGCATCCGGCGATCCGGGGGGCAACGGCCGGATCGATAAGCGGCTGCTCAAGCCTTTGAGTCTGTGGCTATTTCTTATCGACCTGACGATTTAGTCAGGCCGGAAAGCGCTCTCGGATTCCGTTCGGCGAGTACATGTGCAAGTCCCGCACAGGGATTCCGATCACACTCAACGCGACTAGCCGGGGCTGGTTCAAAGCCCGGATGGCCGACGGCAACGCGGCGAAGAAACACGTCTGGCGTGCCAGGATCGGTGCGAAGAGCGCCGACGGTGTCCGTCACCCCGCATTGCTTTTCCAGTTGGTTTGGTGTCGCTTATATTTGTTTGTTGACGCGACCAACTAATTGACGCGAACTCACTGTTTGACTAAAGTTCTGGCTGAAGCAGGGACGTACACCAAGGCCCCTCGCTGCTCGCAGCTCCCCATCTTTGGAGGAAGATACAAGGGAGTACGCCTGCAACTCAGCAGCATGCGCTGGCGAGGTCTGTGCCAGATGCGTGGATTGAGCGGAGTATTAGCGACCATCTTAACAGAAGATCCCGCATGATCGAAGCAGCAATTCGCGTAAGTGCGACGAAATGGCCATGACAACATGTATTTTGTGCTGCCTGATCAAATTAGCCGATAAGACGTACGGAGGTAATGCGACATGAAATTCGGCACTCTCTACTCATACTGGAGCAAAAACTGGGACTGTGATTACGAGAACTATGCCAAGTTAATCGAGAAGCTCTCGACCCTAGGCTTTGACATCCTCGAAGTCAGTGCCGATCACGTCTACCGTATGGCGCGGCAAGACTTGAAGAAGCTGAACGAGTTGGGCAAGCAGCACAACATGATCTTCACGACGAACTCCGGACCGGCCAAGGAGTTCGATCTGGCTTCGACAGACGCGGCAGTCCGGAAGAACGGCATCCAGTATTTCAACGATGTCATGGAGCGGATGATCGACCTGGGTTCGACTTCGCTCGCCGGAGCCATCTATTCCTACTGGCCATGCGACTTCAGCGATACGGACAAGGAAGGCGCCTGGACACGCAGCATCGAGTCCATGAAAGCTGTCGGCAAGATTGCCGAGAAGCTCGGCATCACTATTTCCCTCGAAGTGCTCAACCGCAACGAAAGCTTCATCCTCAATACCTGCGAGGAAGCGCTCGCGTATTGCAAGCGGGTAGGCAGTCCGGCCGTGAAGATCCTACTCGACACGTACCACATGAACATTGAGGAAGACGATTCACTGGCCGCCATACGTGCCGCCGGCCCGCTGCTCGGCCATCTGCACGTTGGCGAGAACAATCGCAAGCTGCCCGGCATGAACAACTCGATAGACTGGAAGGCGCTTGGTGGGGCCCTGCGCGACATCGACTACCATGGCAATGTCGTGATGGAACCATTTCTGGTCACCGGCGGTTCCGTCGGCAACTCCATTCGTGTCTGGCGAGATCTCAGTAGCGGGGCGAACGAAAGCACGATGGATCGCTACATAAGTGAATCGCTGCGGTTTTTGAAAGCGACCTTCGCTTGAAGCACTCAGACGGGGTACCGAAGCGGCCGCGGCAGGCCCGATAGGTAACCCAAGCCTGTGGCATCGGAAAATGCGTCACCCCGGATGTGCTTTGCCCGCGCATCCGGGGTGATGCGTGACAGGAAGCATGCATTGGCGGTGTCCCAGCCCGACTGGGCGCGCAAAGACCATGGAATTGCCGCCTTCTTCCTTCCACGCTCACGTGCCAATTTTGCGCAGGGAGCACCGCAGGCGGGTTCGTTCGTCTCGCCAGCCTGCCGGGGCATGCCAACGGTGTGGACCAATGGGGGCGCGATGCGCCTATTTGCGCGAAGGTTGGGCCAAGGCTGGGCCGTTCTGGGGCGAGCCCCAACGCGGGCAAAATCGCCCCCGTCTATTTGTTTGCGGCGACAACAAACCAATTGACAAGCGCGTGAGGCCCAAGCTATCCTGCCTTCAAGCTAGAGCGCTGTCCGACCTGCTAGAGTCGTTGGGTCGACAAGAAATCGCTCCAGATTCAAAGGTTTGAGCAGATGCTTATCGATCAGGTCGGGTTCAACCTGATCGGCGGATGCTCTGGGGAGAGCTTGAACGCCTTGGAGGGGCGCGCTTTGCTCGACCGTTTACATGTTTGGGAGGAAATGAGATGGCTGAGCTCACTGGCAAGGTTGCTATGGTTACTGGCGCGGCGTCCGGCATCGGACTCGCCTGCGCCAAAGCGCTCCACGCGGCTGGTGCCAAGGTCGTGTTCTGCGACCGCGCCGGCGATCGTCTGAAGGAGATCACGGCGGAAGTCGGCGAGGGAGCCTATCCGCTCGTTGCTGATCTTACGTCGCCGGCGGATGTCGACACCATCATGCCGCGAGTCTTGGCGATGTGCGGTCATCTCGACATCGTTCACGCCAACGCCGGCCTCTATGTCGGTGGCGACATCTACGGCGGCGATCCCGACGCCTGGGACCGCCTCGTTGACCTCAACGTCAAGAGCGTTTTCCGGCTCGCCCACGCTGTGCTGCCTCACATGGTGGAGCGCAAGACCGGCGATTTCATCGTCACCAGTTCGATCTCCGGCCACATTGCCTTGCCGCAGGAGCCGATCTACAGCGCCAGCAAGCACGCGGTCACCGCGTTCGTCCAGGGGCTGCGCCGCCAGGTTCTCCGTTACGGAATCCGGGTCGGAGAAGTCGCGCCCGGCATCGCCATCACGCCGCTGCTTGACAGCTGGACCGAGGAAAACCGGCGCAACCTCCTCGAGGGAAAGGGCGGTCTGCCGCCGGAAGATATCGCTGCCGCCGTCGTCTTCATGGTGACGCGCCCCCCTCACGTGACAATCCGAGACTTGGTGATCGTCCCGCAAAACCAGGACATCTGACCGGCTGGCCGCGGCGCCGCGCCGTCAATAGCGGCGCGGCAGCCATAGTGCGCGGCGGTGCCGGGTCGTGCGCATGGTGACGTGGCACCGCAGGCGATGCCCCAGTCGTGTCCGCGCATCAAGGCGCAAGATATCGATATCTCGCCCAGCTTGAACGGGGTCTTCCTGGTTCCGACAAATACTTCGTCTGCTCTGGCAGTCAGTTCTTCGAGCGTGGCCGGATCCGTCAACCGAGATCTGCAGCGGACGAAGCACAGTAACTGGAGCGCGATGTCTGTCTAGAGCGCTTTCCGACCTGACTGAATTGTCAGGTCGCTAAGAAATCGCTCCAGAGTCAAAGGATTGAGCAGCCGCTTGTCGATCAGGTCGTTTCAACCTGATAGGCGGATGCTCTAGACAACAAAGCCTGGCTTCATATCGCCGGTTCACACAGTGTCCGCCAGTTAAAGTGGTATCGCGGTGAACATGATGAGCCCACGAACAGTTACCTAGCAAACACAAAACAATCGACCGGCAGCGCGACGATTCGAAACCATCTGTCGGCAAGAATATGACCGCAAAGCCACAGAAAAAGCCGGCCACGACAACGGCTATAGCCGCCGCTGAATAAGAAGTGCTCCCGATGGAGCCGTTTGACGCGTGGATCAAGAAGTGAAGCTGTGCGAAGTCGACCAGCATAGAACGACTCGTTCCGAACAAGGTGTTGACATGTCGGCCGAAATAAAACTGGAACTGAGGGGAATCTGCAAAAGCTTTCCCGGCGTAAAAGCGCTAGACAATGTAAACATCGCCCTGAGAAAAGGCACGCTGCACGCGGTCGTTGGCGAGAATGGCGCGGGCAAATCGACGTTGATGAAAATCATCAATGGCCTCTACAAGCGTGACTCGGGTAGCGTTCTTCTTGACGGCAAGGAAGTACATTTTTCCGGGCCGATGGAGTCGTCGGACGCCGGCATCGCCATGATCTACCAGGAGCTGAATTTCTTCCCTGAATTGTCCATAGCTGAAAACATCTTCATGCGCAGGCAACCTGGCAAGGCGGGATTGGTCGATTGGAACGCTCTGTACCAGAAAACGCAGAAGATCCTCGATGACAATGGCCTTCCGTACGATCCGAGATCAAAGATCAAGGAACTGCCGATCGCCGGAATCCAGATGCTCGAGATCGTAAAGGCCGTAGCGTTCAATGCTCAGGTCATGATTATGGATGAGCCGACCTCGTCCATCTCCGACAAAGAGGTGAAGATCCTCTTTGATGCCGTTCGTCGACTGAAAGAACAAGGTATCAGCTTCCTGTTCATCAGTCATAAGATGGATGAGATATTTCAAATCGCCGATGATATAACAGTAATTCGTGACGGAAAGTCGATAATTTCAGCGCCGGCATCCGAGTGCACAACTCAATCAATCATTGCTCATATGGTAGGCCGGCCGATCGACAATATCTATCCGAAGATTAGCATGCCGATTGGCGACATTGTATTCGACGCAAAAGGTCTATGTCGCGAGGGGATGTTCAAAGACGTCTCGTTCAATGTCCGAAAAGGCGAAATTGTCGGCATGGCCGGGCTGATCGGCGCGGGCAGAAGTGAAGTTTGTCGCTCAATCTATGGGTTAGATCCGCTCGACGCCGGGGAAATCTCATTGGGCGGAAAAATGTACATTCCGAAAGATGTAACTCATGCAATCAATAGCAAGATCTTGATGATCACCGAGGATCGCAAGAAAGAGGGAATTATCGGCATTAGAAGCTGCCGTGAAAACATTACACTGACCAGACATCGGGTTGACTCCGGATTGTTCATCAATCTGAAGAAGGAAATAGCCAACGCCACCGACATGTCAAAACTGCTCAGGGTCCGATCCGCAGGCATCGAGACTCCGATCGGCGCGCTGAGCGGCGGGAATCAGCAGAAGGTTTTGCTGGCGCGGCTTTTGATGCTTGAGAGCGACCTCGTCATTCTCGACGAACCGACACGCGGCATTGACGTCGGAGCGAAGCTCGAAATCTACAACATCATGAATGAACTGGCCGCTAAGGGTTACGCCATCTTGATGATTTCGTCTGAACTGCCTGAACTTCTCGGTATGTGCGACAGAATCTACGTGATGAGTCAGGGCTATCTGACCGGTTGCTTGGATCGGCCGGATTTCACTCAAGAAAAAATCATGCACCTGGCGACGATCCACTGAAGAAGCCGCGCACGACCCGCCATACCACTTGCAGGAGGCAATGATGCCACTCTCAAAGAACAATATAAGCAAATATTCGCTCATCATTATTTTGATAGCGATGATGTCCGTTGCCTCAATGCTGTCTGAGACGTTTGCCAGTGCAACGAATTTGACCAATATCCTCAAGCAAGTAAGCATCGTCACGATATGCGCTTTCGCGCAAGGAATGGTCATCATCAGTGGTGAGATCGATCTGTCCATCGGGTTCCTGGCCGGAATGGCCGGCACTTTTGCGACGATCATCTATGTGGCGACCGGCAACCTCCCGCTCGCCTTCACCTGTGGTGTAATGATCGGCGCCGCGGTCGGCGCGATGAACGGCCTGTTCGTGGCCTTCTGCAAGTTGCCGTCGTTCATCGTTACCTTGGCCATGCAGGCCGTCACATTTGGCTTGATACAAATGTATACCGGCGGCCAGAACGTCTATCAGATTGGCGGATTCAGGGTTCTCGGCCAGGGAAAGCTGTTCGATGTAATCCCGAATACTGTTGTTTGCATGGTGGTGATGCTGGTCATTACCCACGTATTGCTCAAGTATTCCAAGTTTGGACGCTACATGTATGCGATCGGCGGCAACAAGGAAGCTGCTAACGCCGCCGGCATTCAAGTCGCGAAAATTAAGTGGTTCGAATTTGTCGTCTCGGGAATCTTTGCGGCTATCGCCGGCATGGTGATGATGGGTCGGCTCAATGCCGGGATACCGAGCGAAGGTGGCGGCTACGAAACCGATGCAATTACCGCAACGGTCATCGGTGGGACGAGCTTTACCGGTGGCGTTGGTTCGGCCTTTGGCACGCTACTCGGCGCAATCATCATTGGTGTGCTCAACAACATCATGAATTTGATGGGTGTCGATCCGTTCCTTCAGAAGGTCATTAAAGGGTTCATCATTATTGCGGCAGTTCTCGCGGATGTCTTCACGAAAAGCCAGCGTACCGGCGTGAAGATTATGGCCACTACGTCACCCAAACAAGGCTGATGCAGTGATTTAAGTGTAACAAAAGGGAGAGAGACATGCTTAAGAGCCCGACTCGAAACTCAGTCAATAGACGCAATACCTTGCGATGCGGCGGG
>CALMMQ010000038.1 GCA_937868725.1 uncultured Pleomorphomonas sp. | reverse complement strand
CGAAGTCCAGTCCGGCGCCTACCTCGGCGAGGACGACATCGAGCGCATCGAGGACATCTACCGGCGCAAATGAGCCACGCTGGCGGCCAGAACGGCGGAAATCGGCGTCAGGCCGGCGTCTGCCACTGGCACCTTGGCGGCACAACCTCTATTCTCGCCGCCGGATCAACTGACCAGGGAGGCACCGGGGACGCCCCGGGTAGCATGAGCTATCTAGTCGAAATCGGCATCGTCGTGTGTCTTCTCGTCCTCAACGGCTGGTTCGCCATGTCGGAACTGGCCATCGTTTCGTCCCGGCGACCGCGCCTCGAAGCCCTCGCCGAGCGGGGCGTCAAGGGGGCGCGCGTCGCCCTCGAACTCGCCGCCAAGCCCGGTCACTTCCTGTCGTCGGTACAGGCCGGCATCACGCTGGTCGGCATTTTCGCCGGCGCCTACTCCGGTGCCACGCTGTCCGACCCGTTCAGCGACTGGCTGGTCAGCCTCGGCGTGCCGACCAGCGCCGCCGGCATCCTGAGTTTCGTCATCGTCGTCGGCTCCATCTCCTACGGCTCGCTGATCATCGGCGAACTGGTGCCGAAACAGATCGCCCTGTCCAACCCCGAGCGCATCGCCGCCCGCGTCGCCCGCTCGATGGTGATCCTCGCCGCCATCGCCGCCCCGCTCGTCTACCTGCTCGAAGGCACCAGCCATCTGCTGCTGCACCTGCTCGGCGTGCGCCACGCCACCAGCAGCACCGTCACCGAGGAGGAGATTCGGGCGGTGATCGCCGAGGGCACGTCGTCCGGCATCATCGAACCGGAAGAGAAGGAGCTGATGGCCGGCGTCATGCGCTTCTCCGACCGGTCGATCCGGGCGGTGATGATTCCGCGCCCCGACATCTCCGGCATCGACCTCGACTGGGACCAGGACAAGATCCTCGAAACGGTGATGACCTCGACGCACTCGCGCTATCCGGTGTTTCGCGGCTCCATCGACATGGTCCACGGCGTGGTGATGGCCAAGGACCTGCTCAACAAGGCGCTGACCGACCAGAAGCTCGACGTCGAAGGTTGCATCCGCCCCGCCGACATCGTTCCCGACACCGTGTCGGCCCTCGACGTGCTCGAAACGTTGCGCCGCTCGCCGCTGCAGATGGTCGTCGTCGTCGACGAATACGGCTCGGTGGAAGGCCTCGTCACCATCGCCGACGTGCTGGCCGCCATCGTCGGCACCGTCAGTACCGTCGCCGACGCGGACGAGAGTGCCATCATCCAGCGCGCCGACGGCTCGTGGCTGATCGACGCCGATCTCGACGTCGGCCTCGTCGCCGACAAGATCGAGTGCAAGGCGCTCGACGATCCCGACCGCGACTACGAGACGCTGGCCGGCTTCGTGCTGTCGGTCACCAAGGAGATTCCGTCGACCGGTGATATCGTCGAATGGCGCGGCTGGCGCTTCGAGGTCATCGACATGGACGGCCGCCGCATCGACAAGGTGCTGGTTAGCGCCCCGGAAGCGGCCTGAAGGCGGGCGGCGTCACGCCGCGCGTCAGCCCTCGCCAGTCGTCTCGAGACTTTCGAGTTCGTGGACGATGGCCATGCACGTGGCCAGGCAGCCATCGAGACCGGGCTTGCCCACCGCCTTGTCGATCCGGGTCAACAGACCGGCGTAACGCAGTTCGATGCCATCGATGGCCCGGCGCCCGGTCTGGGTGATCGACACCAGCGTCTTGCGCAGATCCTCGAACTGCTGCGTCCGCGAGACCAGATCGCGCGCCTCGAGATCGCGCAGGATGCGCGACAGGCTGGAAGCCCGCACGAAGGTGTTGGCGGCCAGTTCCGATGCAATCATCGGCGTCTTGGCCGCCAGTTCGTGCAGCACGCGCCACTGCGGCTCGGTCAACCCCACCTGCTTGAGGTCGTCGCGCAACTTGTCAATGATCGCCTCGTAGGCCAGAAGCAGCGTCTTCATCACATCGGGGACGATCTGGTCGGTCGGAGCCTCCTGAAGCCCGCTCCGCATAGTAAATTGTGCGCAAGTAATCGTCACGATCCAAATGTCCTGAATCGACTCTGTCAAGCAGCACACTCACCGAGCTGCAGCTGCGCTCCATGAAGCATGCGCGGCGGCATCGTTTCAAGGCAGAAAAACCGGTATCGATATTAGTGCATATTACTCTCCATTACCGTCTGGGGAAAACTGGACCCGTTCCAGAGAAATGCAGTTAACAACATGAAATTTCCCATCTTTCGATGAGAGGCACCCCGCCGCCGCCGATCCCGACGCCCGACCGGGAAAATCAGGAAAACTATGTGAACTTTCACAGCTATAGTATAAATCGATTGAATACAGAGAACCGGCAAAGTTCGTCTGAACCACCCGCGCCGCCGGCTGACCGGCGACAGCACGCATTGACAGTCGTTCTGTTATAACATAACAGTTTGCGTCGACGTGCCTCGGGCCGCCAACCCCGGATGCTGCCGAGATGCCCCTGACCTACAAGCCCAGTCACGATCACGCCGCGCCGACCGCCGCCGCGTCGGTCGCCACCGCGCCGCGGCAGATCGGCGTCCGGCCGTCGCTGATGCGTTTCGGTCTGTTGACGCGCCTGGCCATGGCCGCTGTCGCCGTTGCCGCCATCTGGACGCTGGTAATCCTTACCTGGAGTTGACGCCTTGTCGCCGTCCCTGTCGTTTGCCAACGTTACCGTCGGCTACGCCCGTCACCCGGCCCTGCACCACCTGACGGTGACCTTTCCCAGCCGCTCGCTCACCGCCGTCATCGGCCCCAACGGCGCCGGCAAGTCGACGCTGCTCAAGGCCGCCGTCGGCCTCATCCGGCCGATGAGTGGTCGCATCACCTGCCACGACTGCCGGCAGCGCGACATCGCCTATCTGCCGCAGCTGGCCGAGGTCGACCGCTCGTTCCCCATCCCGGTGTTCGATTTCGTCGCCATGGGCCAATGGCGGCGGCGCGGCGCCTTTTCCGCCTTCCGGCGCGACGATGACGAAGCCACCGCCCACGCTCTGGCCGCCGTCGGCCTCGTCGGCTTCGAGGGCCGGACGCTGGACACCCTGTCCGGCGGCCAGATGCAGCGCGTCATGTTCGCCCGCCTGATCCTTGAGGATGCGCCGCTGATCCTGCTCGACGAACCGTTCTCGGCCATCGACGACCGCACCATCGGCGATCTGATGCAGCAGGTCGAGCGCTGGCACACCGAGGGCCGGACTATCGCCGTCGTCCTGCACGACCTCGATCTGGTCCGCGAGCGCTTTCCCCGCGCGCTGCTGGTCGCCCGCCAGTGTCTGGCCGAGGGCCCGACCGCCGAGGTGCTGACCGAAGCCAACCTCGCCGCCGCCCGACACATGACCGAGGCCTGGGATGACCACGCCCCGTTCTGCGCGGGAGAAGCGGCGTGACCCCGATCGATCTCATTCAGCCGTTCATCGACTTCGCCTTCATGCGGCGGGCGCTCTCCGGCTGCCTCATCCTGTCGCTGTCGACGGCGCCGGTCGGCGTGTTCCTGATGCTGCGCCGCCTGAGCCTTACCGGCGATGCCATGGCCCACGCCATCCTGCCGGGGGCCGCTTGCGGCTACCTGCTGGCCGGGCTCAACCTCTACGCCATGACCGCCGGCGGCATCGTCGCCGGGCTGGTGGTGGCGACGCTGTCCTCGCTTGTCGCCCGCGCCACGCCACTCAAGGAAGACACCTCGCTCGCCACCTTTTACCTGATGTCGCTGGCCCTCGGCGTCATCATGGTGTCGTTGCGCGGCTCATCCGTCGACCTGATGCACATCCTGTTCGGTTCGGTGCTCGCCCTTGATGACACGGCGCTGGCTTTCATCGCCACCATTGCCTCCATCACCATCGTCGTCTTCGCCATCGTCTGGCGTCTTCTGGTGATGGAATGCATCGATCCCGGCTTTCTGCGCGTGCTGCGCGGCGGCGGCGCCACCGCCCACTTCGCCTTCATGGGCGTCATGGTGCTGAACCTGGTCGCCGGCTATCAGGCACTCGGCACGCTGCTGTCGGTCGGGTTGATGGTGCTGCCGGCCGCCGCCGCCCGCTTCTGGACGCGCCGCATCGGCGGCATGATCGCCGCCGCCGCCGCCATCGCCATGCTGTCCTCGGCGCTCGGACTGATACTGTCCTACTTCTGGCGCCTGCCCTCGGGCCCGGCGATCATCGCGGTGGCCAGCGCCATCTATCTCGCCTCGGTGCTCGCCGGCAGCGTCGGCGGCGTGCTGACGTCGCGGCTGGCCTTCCGCCACCGCTCCGGCTGAGCGGCCGTCACGGCTCGGCGTCGCCCGGACGCTGCCGTTCGGCGTTGAAGGCCCGCAGCCGCAACACCGCCTCGCGCAACCGCGACGCCTCCATCGACACCGGCGCCGGCACGGCGCGCGGCGCTGCCGTCTCGGGGTCACCGGCCGGCGCCACGTCGACACGCGGCGCCCCCAACGGCGCTCCATCCCCTTCGCGCAGAAAGTCCTGCATCGCCGTCGACAGCGCCGCGATGCGTTCCTCGGCCTCGGTCAGCGCCTGCCGCATCTCCTCCGCCTGGCTCTCGACGGCGCTGGTGCGCGCCTTCGCCTCGCTGTCGTGGCGGCTCAGCTGCCGCTCGAGATCGCGACGGTTCACCTCGGCCTGAGCCAACTGTTCCTTGAGGTTGCGGACGTCCGCCCGCGCCGCTTCCAGGCGTTCTTCGAGTTCGGCGCGCGCCACGGCGTGCGCCTGACGCTCGGCGGCAATCGCCCTGAGTTGCAGCTGCTCGTCGGCGCGGCCCACGCGCTCGGCCACCAGTTCGTCGCGGAGACGGGCGTAGGCGATCTCGGTGCGGGCGGCCTGTGCCGCCATCTCGGCGCGCACGGCGTCCTTGGCGGCGATGAACTCGCCCGGGCTGCGCGGCAGCTGCGCCTCCATCCGGCGGCGATAGAGCCGCTCGGCCCGGGCATTGAGCGCCGGCACCAGCATCAGGGCCAGAAGACCGGCGACTGCGGCACCGGCCAGGAAAAACAGAATGGATTCGACCACTTGGCGCCGCCTCTGGCCGCGGGCGCCCCGACCATGGCGGTCGGGCGTCCTGCGACCCGTCTTCGTTGTCACCCCGCTACCGGGCCGTGGTCAAGCCTTGACGGGCACCGGCCAGCGGCCGGTCGCCCCTCGAAGCGTCAGAACGGGTTCCAGGTGGCGGTCGGCGTGAACTTCAGATAGCCGACGTTGATGCCGAGGCGGGCACCGACGCCCGAGCGCACCGGCACCAGGGTGATCTCGTTGGCCGTCAGCGCCGTCAGGCCGAAGCCGCCGACGAAATAGGCCGAACCGGCCACGCCGCCGAACCGGGTATAGAGGCTCGACACCGACGGCATGTTGTAGACGAGGATCATGGTGCGGGCGCCATCGCCGCCGAGATCGAGACCGAGCGACGGCCCCTGCCAGAAGACGTGATGGTTGCCGGCGTTGCGCGTGTAGAGCGTGCCTTCGCCGTAGCGCAGACCGCCGAAGATGGCACCGCTGCCCTCCTGCCCGAGGATGTAGCCGTTGGGCTGACCGTAGTTGGACACCGCCCGCTCGATCACCGACGCCAGACCGTTGGATACCTGGCCGAAGAACTTGTGACCGGTATCGATCAGTTCGTTGGGCGAATAGCTGTTGGGCGCGGCGGCGCGAGCGACGAGCGGCGACAGGCTTGCCGCCACCAGCACGACGATCACGGCCAGAAATTTCGACAGAGACGAGCGCATGTGTTGCGATCCCTTCAACCGTCACGGAGCCTAGCTCCGGCGGTGTTGCCGTTAACCCGACCGACACCGGCTCCGCGCACAATGGCCCGGGAGCCCGATCGGTTACTTCATGATCATACAAGCGAATCAGGCATCAAGACGGCAACAATCAAGCAGAAATGCCCTGGCGGCGGCAATTCTGCTTGTCGCAACGTGCCTGATGGCGCTGTTCCCCGCCCCCGCCCGGGCCCTCGACGAGCGCATCATCTTCGATCCCTACACCGGCCTGTCGCTCGGTGGCTACGATCCGGTGGCCTATTTCACCGACGGCGAAGCCCGTTTCGGCTCGGACGAACATGAAGTGGTGGTCGGCGACACCTATTGGCATTTCGTCAGCGCCGCCAATGCCAACGCCTTCGAGAACGCCCCGGCCGCCTACGTGCCCGGCTTCGGCGGCTATTCGGTCGGCGCCGTGGCGCGCGGCGTACCGCTGCCGGGCAATCCCAAGCTGTTCGCCATCCATCACGGCCGTCTCTACCTGTTTGCCACCACCGAGGAACGCGGCGCCTTCCTCGGTGACGCCGACAAGGCTATCGCCGCCGCCGCCGCCCGCTGGCCGGACGTGCTGAAGCTGCTCGCCTATTGAAAACGGCGCCGGCGCTTGTGAGACCCGCCGTGCGGGGGTATCCAGACGGGGAGAACCGAGGACGATTCGCCGCTCGCAAGGCCGGCGGACCTGCCGACAGGACGCCCCGCAACGGAACGCCGCAACGGAACACGCCATGACCGAACAGGCCAAGCTCGAAGCCCTGGATTTCGCCGCGCTGCTGTGCTCGCGCGTCTGCCACGACATCATCTCGCCGGTCGGGGCCATCACCAACGGCCTCGAAGTCCTCGACGAAGAGGATAACGAGGAGATGAAGGCCTTCGCCTTCGATCTCATCCGCAAGAGCGCCAAGACGGCGTCGGCCAAGCTGCAGTTCGCCCGCCTCGCCTTCGGCGCCGCCGGTTCGGCTGGGGCCGAGGTCGACCTCGGCGACGCCGAGACCGTGGCCAAGCGCTACATGGAGAGCGAGAAGGCCGACCTCGACTGGCAGGCGGTCCGCCGTCTGCTGCCCAAGAACCAGGTCAAGCTGCTGCTCAACCTGCTGCTGGTGTCGCTGCAGGCCATTCCCCGTGGCGGCAAGGTGACGGTTTCGGTCATCGGCGACCTGCCGCTGCCCATCCAGCGCATCGAGGCCACCGGTCCGGCCTCGCGCATTCCCCCGCGCGTCGTCGACCTGCTCAAGGGCGATCTCGGCGACCACATCGACGCCCACGCCATCCAGCCCTATTACGCCGGCTCGCTGGCCCGCGCCGCCGGTCTCGACATTGCCATCACCAAGACCGACGACACCGTGGTCTTCGAGGCCAAGCCTTTGACCAGTGAAGAAATCAAGCCGGTTGTCGCCGACGTCTGACGCCCGCCAGACGGGCGCCAAGCGACCAACAAGCAAACAAAACGTTAACGACCCTACGACAATCGACAAGATGCACCAGCGATTATTTCTACAGCTGGTTTGAGACGGCACAAACCGTAGTAGCTATTTGGACTTCCTTGGTCTGAGCAACATCCACTTCAATCAATATTAACGGTTTGACGGGACACTTCACCCAAAGCGGTCGCGGCTTGCGCGCAAGGGACGGGGCGTTTGCCCGTCCCCCGAGCTTCGCTGGGGGTGGAGTATGGACGATCTTCTGCGGGAATTTCTCACTGAGACGAACGAGTCGCTGGATACCGTCGACGTCGAGTTGGTGAAGTTCGAGCAAGAACCCAACAACGCGCGCATTCTCGACAACATTTTCCGTCTGGTGCACACGATCAAGGGCACTTGCGGCTTCCTTGGCCTGCCGCGCCTCGAAGCGCTGGCCCACGCCGCCGAGACGCTGATGGGCAAGTTCCGCGAAGGCGCGCCCGTGACGCAGGAAGCGGTCAGCCTGACGCTGCAGACCATCGACCGCATCAAGGGCATCCTGGCCGATCTCGAGACCAACGAGGGCGAAGAGCCCAAGGGCGACGATCGCGACCTCATCGCCCAGCTCGAGGCCATGTCGCTGGCCGGCGACGCCGCCAAGTCGGAGGCCAAGAAGGCCCCGCCCGAGCCGGCCAAGAAGAAGGAAACCGCCGGCACGCTGGTGCTGCAGGTGCTGGAACGCGAACTGCGGCCGGGCGAAGTGTCGCTCGACGAACTGGAACGCGCCTTCCGCGAGACCGAGTCGGAAGTGGTCATCCCCAGCGACGAAGCCGAAGCCGCGCCGGCGCCTGGCATCGACTTCTCGCGCGTCGCCGCCGAGATCGAAGCGCGCATGAAGCAGGTGGGTGGCGAGCCCAAGGTCGAGAAGGCCGCCAAGCCGGCCGAAGCCGACGCCGACGCCAAGGACGAAGGCAAGGGCTCGGTCGCCACCCAGTCGATCCGCGTCAACGTCGAAACGCTCGAATACCTGATGACCATGGTGTCCGAGCTGGTGCTGACGCGCAACCAGCTGCTGGAAATCGTCCGCCGCCACGAAGACAGCGAATTCAAGGTGCCGCTGCAGCGCCTCAGCAACGTCACGGCCGAGCTGCAGGAAGGCGTCATGAAGACGCGCATGCAGCCCATCGGCAACGCCTGGCAGAAGCTGCCGCGCATCGTCCGCGACCTGGCACAGGAACTGGGCAAGCAGATCGAACTCGACATGATCGGTGCCGAGACCGAACTCGACCGTCAGGTGCTCGAGCTGATCAAGGACCCGTTGACCCACATGGTCCGCAACTCGGCCGACCATGGCCTCGAGCGGCCGGAAGACCGCAAGAAGGCCGGCAAGTCGGAGAAGGGCGTCATCAAGCTTTCCGCCTACCACGAAGGCGGCCACATCATCATCGAGATCGCCGACGACGGTCGCGGCCTCAGCCTCGAGCGCATCAAGCAGAAGATCATCGAGAACGGCCTCGCCTCCGAAGCCGAACTTGAGAAGATGAGCGAAGGCCAGATCTTCAAGCACATCTTCGCCCCCGGGTTCTCGACCGCCGCCAAGGTCACCTCGGTGTCCGGCCGCGGTGTCGGCATGGACGTCGTCCGCACCAACATCGAGACCATCGGCGGCACCGTCGATCTGAAGTCGGTGGCTGGCAAGGGCACCACCTTCACCATCAAGATCCCGCTGACGCTGGCCATCGTCTCGACGCTGATCGTCGAGAGCTGCGGCGACCGCTTCGCCATTCCGCAGCTCAGCGTCGTCGAGCTGGTGCGCGTGCAGTCCAACTCCGAACACCGCATCGAACGCATCAAGGACACGCCGGTACTGCGCCTGCGCAACAAGCTGCTGCCGCTGGTGCCGCTGGCCCACCTGCTCGGTCTCGAGACCGACCAGAGCAAGAGCGAGGACGAAGGCTTCATCGTCGTCATGCAGGTCGGCAACGTCACGTTCGGCCTGGTGGTGGACGGCGTCTTCCACACGGAAGAAATCGTCGTCAAGCCGATGTCCAAGATGCTGCGCCACATCACCATGTTCTCCGGCAACACCATCCTCGGTGACGGCTCGGTGATCATGATCGTCGATCCGAACGGCGTCGCCAGCGCCATCGGCACGGCCATCGTCTCCGAAGTGGTCGATCACAAGCAGGCCGAAGCCTCGCGCGCCATCGATCACGACGCCAAGATTTCCATGCTGCTGTTCCGCGCCGGCTCGCCCGAGCCCAAGGCGGTGCCGCTGTCGCTGGTCACCCGCCTGGAAGAGTTCGAGATCGAGAAGATCGAGCACTCCAACGGCCGCGATCTCGTGCAGTACCGCGGCTCGCTGATGCCGCTCGTCTATCCCAACTACGACGTCCACCGTCGCGAGGAAGGCACCCAGCCGATGCTGGTGTTCTCCGACAGCGGCCGCTCCATGGGCCTGGTGGTCGACGAGATCGTCGACATCGTCGAGGAATCGCTCGACATCCAGGTCGGTTCCGACGTGCCGGGCATCCTCGGCTCGGCGGTCATCAAGGGCAAGGCGACCGAGATCATCGACATCGGTCACTACCTGCCTCTGGCCTTCGAGGACTGGTTCAAGCGCAAGGAAATTTCCTCGGCGGCGCTGACGCGCAAGCTGCTGTTCATCGACGACAGCGCCTTCTTCCGCAACATGCTCGGCCCGGTGATGAAGGCGGCCGGCTTTGAAGTGACCGTTTGCGCTTCGGCGACCGAGGCCATGCGCCTGCTCGGCGAAGGCTCGCGCTTCGACGTCATCGTCTCCGACATCGAGATGCCCGTGGTCAACGGCTTCGAGTTCGCCGAGATGCTGCGCCGCGACGCCCGCTTCAAGACGACGCCGATCATCGCCCTGTCGGCTCTGTGCACCCCCGCTTCCATCGAACGCGGCCGTCAGTCGGGCTTCGACGAGTACGTTGCCAAGTTCGATCGGCCCGGCCTCATCGCCGCGCTCAAGGAAATCACCAGCCCTGACTATGGAATCGCCGCATGACTGCCAACGACCTCAACCCCGGTGTCGCGGCCAACGACACGCTGTCGGGCCAAATCCAGTACGTGACCGTCTTTATCGGCGGCCAGCTGTTCGGCCTGCCCATCCACAAGGTGCATGACGTCTTCGTGCCCGAAAGCATGACGCGCGTGCCGCTGTCGGCCAACGAGATTGCCGGCGTGCTCAACCTGCGCGGCCGCATCGTCACGGCGATCAACATGCGTCGCCGCCTCGGCCTGCCGCTGCGCGAGGGCAGCCATGGCATCATGGCCGTCGGCATCGAGTACCGCGGCGAGTCCTACGGGCTGATCATCGACGAGGTCGGCGAAGTGCTGAACCTCGAGACGTCGGGCCGCGAGCCCAACCCGGCCAATCTCGACCGGCGCTGGGCGGAGATTTCCGGCGGTGTTCACCGCCTCTCCGGGCAGCTGATGGTGATCCTCGACGTCGAACGCGTTCTCGGCCGCATGATGGACAACATGGCGGCCTGACCGCCATCCAGGTTGGTTCCCGGCAGAGCCAAGGAGTTGGAAATGAAAAGCTGTCTCGTGGTCGATGACTCGAGCGTCATTCGCAAGGTGGCTCGGCGCATTCTCGAGGATCTGTCGTTCACGATCACCGAGGCCGAGGATGGGCAGCAGGCGCTGGAGAGGTGTCAGGCCGAGATGCCGGACGCCATTCTTCTCGACTGGAACATGCCGGTAATGGACGGGCTGGAGTTCCTGGCGCAGTTGCGCCAGCTCCAGAACGGCGAGAAGCCGAAGGTGGTGTTCTGCACCACCGAGAACGACGTCGGCCACATTGCCCGCGCCATTCGCGCCGGTGCCAATGAATACATCATGAAACCGTTCGACCGCGAGATCGTCGAAGCCAAGTTTCAGGAAGTCGGCCTCATCTGAGCCACTTCCCGAAAGCACGCGCCGACCGGCCCTCAGCGCCGGCGAGGTTCGGGTGCTTGGAATTATCTAGACCGGACAGCGGCCGGGCGATCTGGTTCAGGCAACCCGATCGACAGGCGCTGTCGCAGCCAAACTTGGAGGACGCTTGCCAATGTCGGCAACCGCGCGTCAACCGTCTTCGACGGGCAATGCCAACGACCCCATCCGGGTAATGGTCGTTGACGACTCCGTCGTCATCCGTGGCCTGCTGGGGCGCTGGTTCAAGGAAGAACCGAACATCAACGTCGTGGCCAGCCATCGCAACGGTCGCCTCGCCGTCGACGACGTGCTGCAGTCCAACCCCGATGTCGTCATCCTCGACATCGAAATACCCGACATGGACGGCCTCACGGCCCTGCCGCTGCTGCTCGAGAAGAAGCGCAATCTGGTCGTCGTCGTCGCCTCGACCCTGACCCGCCGCAACGCCGAAATCTCTCTCAAGGCCCTGTCGCTGGGGGCAGCCGACTACGTGCCCAAGCCGGAATCCAACTCCGGTGTGACCACGTCGTCCGAGTTCCGCCGCGAACTCGTCGAGAAGGTCCTCAGTCTCGGCGCCCGGGCCCGCTCGCGCCTCTCGCCCGGCGGCGGCCATCGCCCCGGCGCCATCCCCACCAGCCCGGCCCGCACCGCGGCCACGCCGCCACCGCCGCCGACCAGTGCCCTGCGCGCCAGCCGGCCAGCGAGCTTCACCATCCGCTCCTATTCCAACGTGCGGCCGCGCATCCTGACCATCGGCTCTTCCACCGGTGGGCCGCAGGCGCTCAACGCGCTGCTGAGCGAGATCGGCTCGTCCATTGGCCAGGTGCCGGTGGTGCTCACCCAGCATATGCCGCCCACCTTCACCGCCATTCTGGCCGAGCACCTGGCCAAAGCCGCCGGTCGCCCGGCATCCGAAGGCAAGGACGGCGAAGTCATCAAGGCGGGCCACATCTACGTCGCGCCCGGCGGCAAGCACATGCTGCTGGCCAAGAACGGCACCGACGTGGTCATTCGTCTCAACGATGGGCCGCCGGTCAATTTCTGCAAGCCGGCGGTTGATCCGCTGTTCAAGTCGGTGGTCGACATCTACGGCAACGCCTGCCTGGCGGTGATCCTCACCGGCATGGGCTCCGACGGCGCCGAAGGCGTGCGCGGCATCGGACAAGCGGGAGGAAGCGTGATCGCACAGGACGAAGAAACGTCGGTCGTTTGGGGCATGCCGGGCGCCGCCGCCCACACGGGCATGTGTTCCGACGTGCTGCCGCTCGGCGAGATCGGGCGCAAGGTGTCGAAAATCCTGCTGGGAGGCCGCCCATGAGCCCGCAGGAATACGACTACCTCAGGCAGTTCCTGAAAACGCGCTCCGGCCTCGTGCTGTCGAACGAGAAGCAATATCTCATCGAGAGCCGGCTGCTGCCGGTGGCCCGCAAGGCCGGACTGCAGTCGATCGGCGCCCTCGTCGCCAAGCTCAAGGAGCCGGGCGAAGCGATGCTGGCCGAAGCGGTGGTCGAAGCCATGACCACCAACGAGAGCTTCTTCTTCCGTGACAAGACGCCGTTCGAGCACTTCACGCAGGTGATGCTGCCCGAGCTGATGAAGGCCCGGGCCAGCCAGCGCAAGATCCGCATCTGGTGCGCCGCCGCTTCCACCGGCCAGGAACCCTACACCCTCGCCATGTCCATCAAGGAGATGGAAGCCAAGCTCGCCGGCTGGCGCTTCGAGATCCTCGGCACCGACATCTCCAACGAGGTGCTGGACCGCGCCAAGAGCGGCACCTACACCCAGTTCGAGGTGCAGCGCGGCCTGCCCATCCAGCTGCTGCTCAAATACTTCACCCAGCAGGGCGAAAGCTGGACCATCTCGCCGGCCCTGCGCTCCATGGTGCAGTGGAAGAAGTTCAACCTGCTCGAGAGCTTCGCCAGCCTCGGCCAGTTCGACATCGTCTTCTGCCGCAACGTGCTGATCTACTTCGACCAGCCGACCAAGATCGACATCCTGAGCCGCATTGCCCGCACCATGACCTCGGACGGGTACCTGGTGCTGGGTGCCGCCGAAACGGTGGTCGGCCTCAGCGACAGCTTCAAGCCGATGCCGGAAAAGCGCGGCCTCTATCTGCCGGTCACTGCCGGCAGCGGTAGCGCCGCCACGCCGTCCACCAGCCGTCTGTCGGCTGCCGGCATGGCCTGGTTGTCCGGTCGCGCCATTTGACGACCAAAGGGCGAGCAGACAGACAACGCCGGAGTGCCCTCGCGCTCCGGCGTTGTCGTTGTTCTGCGACCGCCGCGACGGCCTCAGCCCGGCCAGCGGCTGACGATGTCGGCCAGCACCGGCCGCGGCCGGTCGGAGGGCGCAATGGTCGGTGTACCGATGTGGATGAGGCCGGCGATGGTCTCGTTGGGGGCCAGCCCCAGCAGCGCCATGGCCTCGGCATCCGTCGACATCCATTCGGTCAGCCAGCAGGCGGCAAAGCCGAGCGCGTGGGCGGCGATCCCGAGGTTGAGACAGACGGCGCCGGCCGACAGGATCTGCTCCCAGGCCGGCACGCGCGGATGTTCGACGATGCGGCTGACGACGCAGACGCAGAGCGGCGCCCGGGCGAAACGACGCTTTTCCTCGTCGAGCCGCTCCGGCCCGACCGACGGATCGCGCGCCGCCACCAGTGCGGCCAGCTTCTCGCCGGCCCGCTGCCGCGCCGCGCCCTCGAACAGAATGAAGCGCCACGGCACCAGCTTGGCGTGGTCCGGCACGCGGGCGGCGATGGTCAGCATGGTCTCGAGCGTCGCCGCGTCCGGCCCCGGTTCGGCCAGGAGATGGGCCGGCACCGAGCGGCGGGTGGATAGGAGCTCAATGGTCGGGTTCATGGGCAATCTCCGGCGTTGCAAAGGGCTTGCAGCAAACTGGAACGATTCTGCCGCCGAGGCGAGCCCAGGCAGGGATTGCTGTCGATCAATTGGTCGTAATCGCCGGACGCGCCAACGCCAGACTTGAAATGGACACGAACATCGGAGATGAACGGCGTCTCAAGTTCGGATGGACAAGCATGGCGCAGCGCCCAATTCGTCGCTCTCCTGTCGGCCGCTGCCTGCTGGCGGCGCTGCTGTCGCTGTGCGTCGCCACCAGCGCGAGCGCCCAGGTTGCCCCCACGGACGGCCACCCGGTGCCGCCGGCCAACGTGCCGTTCGCCGATCCGCCGCCGCCCGGCCCCGACATCGCGCCGCCGTCGGCCGCCCTGCCCGACGAACCGCCGGCCGACGGCTTCGGTCCGGCGGCGCCCCACGCTCTGCCGGCGCCGGTGACCTCGTTCGCCCCGCCCAATCAGGTGGTCAAGCCGGCACACGCCGCCACCGTCACTCAGCCGGCCAAGGGTCGTCTGGCCATCAGTGCCCATCTGACCGAGGCCGGGCCGGCGCTGCGGGCCGGCGTCGTCTGGCGGGTGTTCGCCGACGCCACCGGCGTCGACGGCAAGCGCGAGATGGTCGCCGAAGGTCACGGCGGCGCCGCCACCTTCACGCTGGCCCCCGGCGCCTACTACGTCTATTGCGGCTTCGGCTACACCGGCACCACCAACCGCTTCACTGTCGGCACCGGTCTCTCCGAGCAGAAAATGGTGCTGAACGCCGGTGGCTTGCGCCTCAACGCCGTCACGACCAAGGACAAGGTGCTGCCGGCCACCGACGTCAGTTTCGACATCTTTGCCCTCGAAGTCGATGCGCGCGGCGAACCCAAGCCGGTGGCCCTCGACGTCAAGCCGGGCGACATCGTCCGCCTCGCCGCCGCCACCTACACGGTGGAAGCCGACTACGGCAACGCCAACGCCTCGACCTCGGCCGAGGTCGAGGTGACGGCCGGCAAGCTCTCCGACATCACGCTGACCGAGAAGGCCGCCAAGGTGACGCTGAAGCTGGTCAGCGCCAGCGGCGGCGAAGCCATCGCCGACACCGCCTGGTCGGTGCTGACCCAGGCCGGCGACCTCGTCATCTCCGGCGTCGGCGCCTTCCCCGCCTTCGTGCTGGCCGAAGGCGACTACACCGTGGTAGCCCGCCACTCCGGCCGCCAGTTCCAACGCCTCGTCACCGTCCGCTCCGGCGAGGACTGCGACGTCGAGGTACTGGCCGCCGGCGACGAAGCGGCGACCAACTGACCCGTTCTATTCCTTGACGAAGCGGGCGAACTCGTCCTTGAAGTCCGGATGCCAGCGCGACAGCGCCGGCCGGTCGTGGATGATGTCGCCCATGGCCCAGGCCATGCGCTTCTCGTCGAGGCGACGCGGCGTCTCGTTGTCCGGGCAGAGAATGTAGAAATCGCCCTTGTCGACGGCATCGAGCATGAAGTCGATGACCTCGTCGGGGTACCAGGCGCCGGCCGGCTTCGCCGCTGACGGATCGACGGCGTTGATACCGGTAAACGTCCAGCCCGGAATGAGCAGATGGACGGCCAGCCGACAGCCCGGTCGTTCGCGCAGCTCGAAGGCCAGCTGCTCGGTGATCACCTTCACCGCCGCCTTGGACGCGTTGTAGGCGGCATTGCCCGGCGGACAGGTGATACCCTGCTTGGACCCGGTGTTGATGACCAGACCGTCGGCGCCGGTGGCCAGCATCTTCGGCACAAAGGCCTGCAGGCCGTTGATGACGCCCCAGAGATTGACCGCCATCAGCCGCTGCCAGTTGTCGTGATCCTCGAAGGCGCCACCACGGATGCCGATGGCGGCGTTGTTCATCAGCACGTTGACGACGCCGAAGCGCTCGAAAGCCCGGTCACGCAGGGCAGACACCGCCGCGTAATCGCCTACGTCGGTCGGCACGGCCAGGGCGGCCGGACTGCCGGCGGCCTCGGCCGCCGCCGCCGTCTCGGCCAGCTCGTCCGCCAGCACGTCGGCCAGCACCAGCTGCATGCCGCGCCGGGCGAACTTCAGGGCCGCCGAGCGGCCGATGCCACGGGCGGCGCCAGTGATGACGGCGACACGCCCCCGATCGAACAACGGATGGGTCATGCTCTCCTCCTCCCACCGCTGCGCCGGCCGGCGGGTCCGGCGGGCAGCGGCGTCGCGATTGATCGTCTCTGGACATGGGCAGGCCCGCCGCGAAAACAAGACGGTCTGGACCAACGGCGCTGCCCCGACCCGCCATGCCGGTTCATGTCGACTCAGGGCGACTCATATTGGCTCAGCGCGCCAGTTCCTTGAGGCCAAGCCGGATGAGTTGCGTCGTCGTCGCCTCTGGCCCCGCCGATTTGGCGGCGGCGGACACGGCGGCCGCCGCCTGCAGCTGGGCGTAGCCGAGATTGGTCAGCGCCGACACCGCCTCGGCCACCGGGCCGGCGACGCGCGCCTCGGCCACGTCGGCGGCGATGCGGATCACCGTCGGATCGGCGTCGGCGAAGGCCGGTGCCTTGTCCTTGAGCTCGGTGGCGATGCGTTCGGCCACCCGCTTGCCCACCCCCGGGGCCCGGGCGATGGCCGTCAGGTCCTTCACGGAAATGGCCGTGGCGAGCTGACCGGGATCGAGCACCGACAAAACGCCCAGCGACACCTTGGCCCCCACGCCCTGCACCGTCAGCAGCAGGCGGAACCACTCACGCTCGATGTCGTTGGAGAAGCCGTAGAGGCGGATCATGTCCTCGCGCACCATGGTCTCGATCGACAATGTCGCCGCTTCGCCCGCCTTGGGCAGACGCTGCAGCGTGCGCGCCGAGCAGAACACCTGATAGCCGACCCCCTGGACATCGAGGATCACCCAGTCATCGCCGAAGCTGTCCACGATGCCCTTGAGCTTGCCGATCATGCCGTTCCTCCCTGTCGTCCACCGTCGTCATGAGGCTTCTGCCACCGCCCGCGCCAGCCGCGCCGTCGCCGAGCCGCGATGATGGGCGTGGGTGAGCGCGATGGCCAGAGCGTCGGCGGCGTCGTCGGACTCGAACGTCGCCTTGGGCATCAGCACCTTGACCATGACGCGGATCTGCCCCTTCTCGGCGTGGCCGGCTCCGACGATCGCCTTCTTGACGGCGTTGGGGGCGTATTCGGCCACCGGCAGACCGCGCCGCGCCGGCACCAGCAGCGCGATGCCGCGCGCCTGGCCGAGCTTCAGCGTCGCCCCGGCGTCCTTGTTGACGAAGGTCTGCTCGATCGACGCCTCGTCCGGCTTGTACTCGGCCAGCACGGCGTCAAGGCCGTCGTGCAGCTGGCAGAGCCGGCTGGCGAGGTCGAGATCGCCGTCGGACGTCACCAGTCCCGAGGCGACGAAGCGCACGGAGTTGCCAAGCGTGTCGATGACGCCCCAGCCGGTGCGCCGCAGTCCGGGATCGATGCCGATGATTCGCGTGAACGTGTCCATGCCGCGAGCCTAGCGGCATGTTCTTGGTTTGTACATAGGCCTGCATCATCGGCGACCGGCCCTGAGGCCAGCCGCCGATGGTCTGTCCGATCAGCCGGCGAGCGCCGGATAGTCGGTGTAGCCGAGCGCGCCATCGGCGTAGATGGTTTCCGGCACCAGCGGATTGAGCGCCGCCCCGCGCCGCAGCCGGGCGACCAGATCGGGATTGGCGATATACGCCTTGCCGAAGGCGACGGCATCGGCAAGGCTGTTATCGAGATCGGCCTGCGCCTTGGCGGCGTCGAGCCCCTCGTTGGTGATCAGCGCCCCGCCGAACTCGGCCTTGAGGTGCGGCGTCAGGCGCGGCGCGTCCGGATGCTCGCGGGTGAAGATGAAGGCGAGGCCGCGCTTGCCGGCTTGGCGGGCGACGTAACCGAACGTCGCCTTCGGATCGCTGTCGCCGATGTCGTGGCTGTCGCCGCGCGGCGCCAGATGCAGGCCGACGCGCGCCGCGCCCCAGACCGACACCGCCGCGTCCACCGCCTCGAGCATCAGCCGCGCCCGGTTCTCCACCGGGCCGCCGTAGGCGTCGGTGCGCCTGTTGGTCTTGTCCTGCAGGAACTGATCGAGCAGATAGCCGTTGGCGCCATGGATTTCCACGCCGTCGAAGCCGGCCTTGCGGGCGTTCTCCGCCCCGCGCCGGAACGCTTCGACGATACCTGGCAGCTCGCCGATGTCGAGGGCGCGCGGCGTCACATAGGGGCGCATCGGCCGCAGCAGGCTGACGTGACCGGCCGGCTGGATGGCCGAGGGCGCCACCGGCAGTTCGCCGCCGAGCAGCGACGGATCGGAGATGCGACCGACGTGCCAGAGCTGCATCACCATGCGGCCGCCGGCCTTGTGCACGGCCTCGGTGATCGGCTTCCAGGCCTCGACCTGGGCATCGCTGTAGATGCCCGGCGTCCGGGCGTAGCCAGCCCCCTGCGGCGACACGATGGTTGCCTCGGTGAGGATGAGGCCGGCGCTAGCGCGCTGGACGTAGTATTCGGCCATCACCGGCGTCGGAATGCGGTCGTCGGTGGCGCGGGCGCGCGTCAGCGGCGCCATGACGATACGGTTCGGCAGCTCGAGAGCTCCGAGGCGGACAGGGTCAAAAAGCGTCGGCATTGCAAGTCCTTGAAAGCAAGGGAACGGGGCCGATGGGGGTCGGCAAGACACTAGATGAGTATGTACCGCCTTGCCGGACGACAAGATCGGCCAAGCCAAACTTTCCGTGATCGTCAGGTGTCGTGGTCGGGGTGCTGGTAGGACACCACGCGCGAGAACATGCTCGCCGCCTTCGCCTGCTCGTCGGGGCTGCGCGTCGGCAGGCCGTCGAGTTCGCCGAACCAGGAGAGCTTGTGCTCGAGACCGACCTGGATGGTCGGCCGGATCGGTTCGGGATCATCAAAGGCGCCGATGGCAAGTTCCATGGCCGGCCCGCCCCAGTCGTAGGCGAGCGGCGTGCCGCACTTGGCACAGAAGCCGCGCCGCACCAGGTTGGAACTCCGGAACCAGGCGGGCTCCTCCCTGGTCCAGGCAAAATGCTCGTTCGGCGCCGATACCAGCGGCCCGAACAACGAGCCGAACGCCTTTTGGCACATGCGGCAATGGCAAATGCTGGCCCGGCCGAGCGGCCCCTCGACGGCAAAGCGGACAGCGCCGCACTGGCAGCCGCCGGTGATACGTGATGCGGTCATGAATGCCTCGCGAAATACCCTGTCACGACCGGCAAGCCTACGCTGGAACCCTCGCGGCAGGCAACACGGCCATCCGTACCGGCAAAGACAGTTCCGGACTTGCCGCCATCGCCCCGGTGTGCATTGTTCGGCCAACTGAAAAAGATGAATGGTTGAACGACCAATGGCGGTACATCCTGCGGCGAACGTCTACGACCGCCCCTATCTCCTGTTGACCCTGTCGTCGCTGTTCTGGGCCGGCAACGTCATCGCCAGCCGACTGGCGCGCGGCGAAGTTTCGCCCATGGCGCTCACCACCTATCGCTGGCTCGGCGTGCTGCTGCTGATCGTGGTGTTCGCCGCCCGCCAGGTGGCGCGCGACTGGCCGGTGCTGCGCGGCCGGCTCGGCTACATCGCCATCATGGGAGCGCTGGGCTTCACCTGCTTCAACGCCTTCTATTACGTCGCCGCCCATTTCACCACGGCGGTCAACATCGGCATCATCCAGGGCGCCCTGCCCGGCCTCGTTTTCGTCTTCGCCTTCCTGATCCGCGGCCTGCGCGCCGGCTGGGGCCAGATCGCCGGCATGGCCGGCACGCTGCTCGGCGTCGCCGTCATCGCCACCAAGGGCGATCTCGCCACCCTCACGACGCTCGACTTCAACTTCGGCGACCTGCTGATGCTCGGTGCCTGCGTCGTCTACGCCCTCTACACGGTGTTTCTGCCCGACCGGCCCAAGGTTGGCGGCCTCAGCTTCTTCGCCGGCCTGTCGACCTCGGCCTTCCTGACCTCGCTACCCTTCCTTGCCGGCGAGATCGCCATGGGCCAGTACCTGAGCCCGTCGCTCTACGGCTGGGGTCTCATCGCCTATTGCGCCGTCTTTCCCTCGGTGATCGCCCAGGTGTTCTTCATGCGCGGCGTCGAGCTGGTGGGACCGGGGCGGGCCGGCGTGTTCATCAATCTCATCCCGGTATTCGCCTCCATCCTTGCCGTCGTCCTGCTCGGCGAGAGCTTTCACCTCTATCACGGGCTGGCGCTGGCCCTGGTGCTCGGCGGCATCTTCTGGGCCGAATGGAGCAAGCGCCACGCCTGAATAGCAAAAGGGCGGCCGCAAGGCCGCCCCCGATCTTGGCTGAAGCTGAAGAAACTTAGAGCATCCGTCGATCATGTTGAAACAACATGATCGACAAGCGGCTGCTCAACTTATTGAATCTGGAGCGATTTCTTGTCGACCTGATGATTCCGTCAGGTCGGAAAGCGCTCTAGAACTTCAGCGCCTTGGCATGGCGGACGCCGGCGAGCTTGGTGACGGCATCGAGCACGCTGGCCGGCACGTCGCCATCGACCTCGACCAGACAGATGGCATCGTCGCCCCGTTCCTTGCGACCAAGCGCGAAGGTGGCGATGTTGAGGCCGGCGTCGCCGATCAGCCCGGCGAAGCGACCGATGAAGCCCGGCTTGTCCTCGTTGGTGACGTAGATCATCGACGAAGCGAACTCGGCGTCCATCTTGATGCCCTTGATCTCGACGATGCGCGGATGGCCGTCGGCGAACACCGTGCCGGCGATCGACCGCTCGAGCTTGTCGGTGACCAGCGTCAGGCGAATCAGGCTGTCATAGTTCTCGGCGTCGTCGTTGCGGATTTCCGAGACGTTGATGCCGCGCTCCTTGGCCATGATCGGCGCCGACACCATGTTGACCGACTGCAGCTGCGGCTGCAGCACGCCGGTCAGCGCCGCCGACGTCAGGGCGCGGGTGTTCATGGCCGCCACGTCGCCACGGTACTCGATGCGCACCGCCTTGAGGCCGGTGTCGGTGAGCTGGCCGGCGAAGGAACCGATCTGCTCGGCGAGCTTGACGAACGGCATCAGCCGCGGCGCTTCCTCGGCGGTGATCGACGGCATGTTGAGGGCGTTGGACACGGCGCCCTTGGTCAGGTAGTCGGCCATCTGCTCGGCCACCTGCAGCGCGACGTTTTCCTGCGCTTCGGTGGTGGAGGCGCCGAGATGCGGCGTGCAGACCACCTTGGGATTGCCAAACAGCGGATTGTCGGTGGCCGGCTCGGCCTCGAACACGTCAAGGGCGGCGCCGGCGACGTGACCGGAATCGAGCGCCTGCTTGAGATCGGCCTCGACAATCAGACCGCCACGGGCGCAGTTGATGATGCGGACACCCTTCTTCATCTTGAGGATGGCGGCCATGTCGATGATGTTGCGCGTCTTTTCCGTCAGCGGCACGTGCAGCGTGATGAAGTCGGAACGACGGAACACGTCGTCGAGTTCAACCTTCTCGACACCGATTTCCACGGCACGCTCGGCGCTCAGGAACGGATCGTAGGCGATGACGCGCATCTTGAGGCCGATGGCGCGATCGGCGACGATCGAGCCGATGTTGCCGCAACCGATGATGCCGAGCGTCTTGGAGGTCAGCTCCACGCCCATGAAGCGGTTCTTCTCCCACTTGCCGGCCTGCGTCGAGGCGTTGGCTTCGGGAATGTCGCGAGCCAGCGCGAACATCATGGCGATGGCGTGCTCGGCGGTGGTGATCGAGTTGCCGAACGGCGTGTTCATGACGATGATGCCGCGCGCCGTGGCGGCCGGCACGTCGACGTTGTCGACACCGATGCCGGCGCGACCGATCACCTTGAGATTCTTGGCGGCGGCCAGCACCTTCTCGGTCACCTTGCTGGCCGAGCGGATGGCAAGACCGTCATAGTTGCCGATGATCTCGAGGAACTTCTCCTTGTCCTTGCCGAGATCGGGCTGGTAGTCGACTTCGACACCGCGATCCTTGAAGATCTGCACGGCGGTGGTGGACAGCTTGTCGGAAATGAGTACGCGAGGAGCCATGATGGAGTTCTCCTGATACGGGGCGAGAGCCACGCGCCTTGCCGGTCAACACCAGACAGAAGTGACGCGAAGACTGGCCCGAAACGGGGATTGCCGGATTGGAAGTGCCAGGGATGTGTCCCTCCCCGGGCGGGGAGGGAGAAGGAGAGAGGAAGCGCCCCTCTCCGCTGCGCCGGATTGGGCGATCAGACCTTGAGGCCGGCCACGACCTTGGCAAACGCCCAGTCGATCCACTTGGTCAGGGCGGCGACGTCGGAGGCTTCGACGGTGGCACCGCACCAGATGCGCAGGCCCGGAGGGGCATCGCGATAGGCGGCGATGTCGTAGGCGACGCCTTCCTTGTCGAGCAGGCCGACCAGTGACTTGACGAAAGCCTGCTGGCCGTCGACATCAAGGGCGGCGATGCGCGGATCGACGAAGCTGAGGCAGACCGACGTGTTGGAGCGGATGGCCTCGGTCTTGGCCAGGAAGGCCACGGACGGCGTGACAGCCACCCAGTCAACCAGCACCTGGGTGTTGGCGTTGGCGCGGGCGATCAGCGCCTCGAGGCCGCCGATGCCATCGGCCCACTTCAGGGCGTCGATGTAGTCCTCGACGGCGATCATCGACGGCGTGTTGATGGTGTCGCCCTTGAAGATGCCTTCGTTGATCTTGCCGCCGGAGGTGAGGCGGAAGATCTTCGGCAGCGGCCAGGCCGGCTTGTAGCTCTCGAGCCGGGCGACGGCGCGCGGGCTGAGAATGAGGATGCCGTGGGCGCCCTCGCCGCCCAGCACCTTCTGCCAGGAGAAGGTGACGACGTCGAGCTTGTCGAACGGCAGCGGCTGGGCGAAGGCGGCCGAGGTGGCATCGCAGATCGTCAGGCCCTGGCGGTCGGCCGGGATGACATCGCCGTTCGGCACGCGGACGCCGGAGGTGGTGCCGTTCCAGGTGAACACCACGTCATGGTCGAAATCGACCTTGGCGAAATCGACGATGTCGCCGTACGGCGCCTCGAAGACGCGGGCGTCCTTGAGCTTCAGCTGCTTGACGACGTCGGTGACCCAGCCCGAACCGAAAGACTCCCAGGCCAGCATGTCGACGGGGCGTTCGCCCAGGAGCGACCACAGCGCCATCTCGACGGCGCCGGTATCGGAAGCCGGCACGATGCCGATGCGGTAGTCGGCGGGAACGCGCAGAACCTTGCGGGTGAGGTCGATGGCTTCGGCCAGCTTGGCCTTGCCGATCTTGGCGCGGTGCGAACGTCCAACAGGAGTGCCCTTCAGGGCCTCAACCGTCCAACCAGGACGCTTGGCGCACGGACCAGAGGAAAAATTGGGAATAACCGGCTTGACCGCCGGCGCGGTAAACGTATCCGTCATAATGCTATCCTTCCAGATAGGTGTCCCCCGGTGGGGAGGGCTGTCCCGCTGTTGTGGCTACAGCATCGTGCCGGTCGGCGTCAAGGCGCTTCCTGCGCCTACGCACTGCGCCTAAGGTTGCATGCGAAAACGGCGGGCACCCCGCCAGGGGCACCCGCCGCGTCATGATCAGGCCGTTGGCCGGTCGGCTCAGTTGAACTGATAGCGCAGACCGAGGCGCACTTCATGGGCCTGGATGTTGTTGTACTTGAGACCGGTGGTCTGGCCGAAGCTGTCGGTGACGCCCTTGGTCTTGGCGTCGCCCAGGTTGAGGTAGCGGTAGCCGAGATCGACGCTGAGGTTCTGGTTGACGGCGTAGGACACACCGGCCATCAGCGCCCAAGCGAAGTTCCAGTTGCCGTCGCCCTCGATCGACGAGCCGTCGGAACCATAGTTCGACGAGCGGATGCTCGAGGTCTGCAGGTACGACGCGCCGACGCCGGCGCCGACATACGGCGTGAAGCCGTTATAGGTGCCGAGATCGGCATAGCCGTTGAGCAGGGCCGTGTAGGCAGCGATCTTGGCGCGCTCGGTATCGTAATAGCCGCCATTCGGCGAGCTGTTGCAGGAGGTGGTGTTGTAATCGCACCACAGCGAGCCCTTGAAGCGGGCCGGCGTCTCGTAATCGAGCGTCAGATCGGTACGGAAGTATTCATTGAACTTGTAGCCAACACCGATGCCGAAATCAGCGGCGGCGCCTAGCGATTCATTGACCAGCTGGTCGTGACCACCCGTCGTGTACTGGCCGCCACCATAGAGCGGGTTGCTGAGTTCGGTCTTGGGGGCCTGGTAATACTTGTAGCCAATGTCGCCGCGCAGATACCAGCCACCCACCGACGGGATGGCCATGGGCTCCGGCGCCTCGATGGTCGGGTATTCGACGGGCATGTCAGCTGCAAGAACACACGCCGGGTACGCAACCATGCCGAGCATGGCAACTCCAGCCAGGCGAACGACTCGAAACGCGGAGTGCATGGTTTCATCCTTCCAAGGACGCGAGCCGGCTTTCTGCCTGCGCGCAAATCTACTGTTTCCGGAGTAACCATAGCCACGAAGGGTTAATCGCTACTTAACCACGTTTCTTGGCGGTTTGTTTTCCATGCGGCGTGAATCCTGTGCAAAAGACACAAGATAACTCACTCGCAGATTGCAATCGTGGCGCGCCAAAATTGTAGATATGCAAAGCCGCACCGGCCGCCGCTCCGCCGGCGGCACCACCGATGGCAAAGCAACGCCCGATGCGGCGCAATGGATACCAAGAAGAACGCGGACTGATCGTCGCCGACCCGGGCAGCAGCCCCGGACCGGCGCGCCGGCAAATCAGGCCGAAACCCGGCTGATGGCCTCGGCGATGTCACCGACCACCTCGGCGACAAGATCGGCGTCGTCGCCCTCGCCCATGACGCGGATGAGCGGTTCGGTGCCCGACGGCCGCACCAGGATACGACCGTTGCCGCCAAGGCGTGCCGAGGCGGCGGCAATGGCGGCGTTCACCGTCCCGTCAGCCATCGGCTTGGCACCGCTGGCGATGCGCACGTTCTTGAGCAACTGCGGCACCGGATCGAAGCGGTGGCAGATTTCGCTCACCGGCCGGCCCTGCCGTTTGACGACGGCCAGCAGCTGCAGCGCCGCCACCAGCCCGTCGCCGGTCGTGGCGTAGTCGCTGAGCACGATGTGGCCCGACTGCTCGCCGCCGACGTTGTAGCCCTCGGCCCGCATGGCCTCGACGACGTAGCGGTCGCCGACCTTGGTGCGCAGCAGCGACAGACCCTGACCGGCCAGATAGCGCTCAAGACCGAGGTTGGACATCACGGTGGCGACGATGCCGGGTTTGGACAGCCGGCCATCCTCGGCGAACGAGGTGGCCACCACCGCCATCAGCTGGTCGCCGTCGACGACGTCGCCCTTCTCGTCGATGATGATCACCCGGTCGGCGTCGCCGTCGAGGGCGATGCCGATATCGGCCCTGACTTCGCGCACCTTGGCCGCCACGGCGGCAAGACTGGTCGAGCCGCAGTCGCGGTTGATGTTGAAGCCGTCCGGCTCGACGCCGAGCGACACCACTTCAGCGCCGAGTTCCCACAGCACTTCAGGGGCCACCTTGTAGGCGGCGCCGTTGGCGCAATCGACCACCACCCTCAGACCGTCGAAGCCGATGTGGCGTTCGAGCGTCCGCTTGGCGAACTCGACGTAGCGGGCCCGCTCGTCGACGCGCTTGGCCCGGCCAAGATCGGTCGGCTTGGCCAGACGCTTGGACAGATCGCTCTCCAGCATTTCCTCGATGGCCAGCTCGATCTCGTCGCTGAGCTTGTAACCGTCCGGTCCGAACAGCTTGATGCCGTTGTCGGCGAACGGGTTGTGCGAGGCCGAGATCATGACGCCGAGGTCGGCGCGCAGGCTGCGCGTCAGCATGGCGACGGCCGGCGTCGGCACCGGACCGGTCAGAAAGACGTCGACGCCGACGGCGGTGAAGCCGGCGGTCAGCGCCGGCTCGATCATGTAGCCAGACAGCCGCGTGTCCTTGCCGATGACGACGCGGTGGCGATGACTGCCGCGCCGGAAGGCGAGACCGGCCGCCATGCCGACCTTGAGCGCCACCTCCGGCGTGATCGGCCAGGAGTTGGCCGTGCCGCGAATGCCGTCGGTGCCGAAAAACTTGCGTGCCATATGTGTCCGTCCCGGATGAATCGTCCGATGTTGTCGGCAAACCTTAGCGCGCCGGTCGGTTAAAGGCAGATCAACATTTGTGTTGGACTGTTACGCCCGTCCCAATGGCAAACGGCCGCAGCGAGCCGCCACGGCCGTTCGATTGTTCCCGCTTCGGCGCCGCTCACGGCACCCAGTGGCCGCTGTTCCAGACCCAGTTGCGCGCCCGATCGCTCCACACCCAGTGACCGCGCACCCAGTGCCAACTCGGCCTCCGCGGCGGCGGCGGCGTCTCGACGATGACCGGCGGCATCGGCGGCACGGCGTAGGCGACGTAATGGCCGGGGTTCCACACCCAGCCTCCCCGCCACATCCAGTGGCCGGGCACCCAATGCCAGCCGGGGCGCGGCGGCGGTGGCGCCACTTCAACCCGCAGACCCGGCATGACGAACTCGCCGAACACCTGCGCGGCCGACGCCGTCCCAAGGCCGCAGGCCGCGACCAAACCGGCGCCAGCGGCACCGACAAACCAACGACGGGAAAGCTCTTTCATTAAGGAAGGCTCCTTTGCCCCACGTCCGTCACCGGTGCCCCCCAGTGCCGCGTGACGGCAAAACGATCGTCACGGGCCAACGCCCGCGACACCGGCAGCAAGCGCGCCAATGTCGGCATTCTCATGACAGCGGCTTGGGGCGCCTCAGCGCTCGGTGAGCTTGAGCTCGATGCGCCGGTTCTTGGCATAGGCCTCGTCGCTGTCGCCCGGCTCGAGCGGCTGGAACTCGCCGAAGCCGGCGGCCACCAGATGAGCCGGCGAGATGCCCTTGCCGATCAGGTACTTCACCACCGAAATGGCACGGGCGGCGGAAAGCTCCCAGTTGTCGCGGAACCGTCCCGTTCCCGACAGCGGTCGGGCGTCGGTATGACCGTCGACACGCAGCACCCAGCCGATCTCCGTCGGGATCTGGCCTTCGAGCTGCAGCAGCGCCTCGGCCAGCTTGTCGAGTTCCTGCTGGCCGGCCGGATTGACGTCGGCCTGCCCGCTGTCGAACAGCACTTCCGACTGGAAGACGAAGCGATCGCCGACGACGCGCACGTCGGAGCGCTGCGACAGGATTTCCCTCAGCCGGCCGAAGAAGTCGGAGCGGTAGCGCGCCAGTTCCTGCACCTTCTGCGCCAGCGCCACGTTGAGGCGCTTGCCAAGATCGGCGATCTTGGCCGTGCTCTCGCGATCGCGCTGTTCGGAAGCGTCGAGGGCGTCTTCGAGGGCGGCGATCTGCCGCCGCAGCGCCGCGATCTGCTGGTTGAGCAGTTCGACCTGGGCCATGGCCCGCTGGCTGACGCGCTTTTCCTCGCTGAGCTGATCGGTCAGCGTCGTCACCTGACTGCCGGCGGCGTCGGCGGCGCCGGCCTGCGAGGACATGAGCCCCTGCAGTTGGTCGCGGCTGGCCATTGCCTCCTTGAGGTTGGCCTCGAGCAGCGACACGTTGTCCTTGAGGTCGCGGTTGGACGCCCGCTCCAGCGCCAGGAGCTCCGTGAGCTCGGCGATCTGCGAATTGAGGCGATTGAGCACCGTGTCCTTGTCGGTGATCTGCTGGCTGAGGAAGAACTGCGCCAGCGAGAACACCGACAGCAGGAAGATGATCGACAGGATCAGCGTCGTCAGCATGTCGACGAACGCCGGCCAGTAATCCTGCTGTGACGAGAAACGGCGCCGTCCGAGGGCCATGACGTCAAGTCCCCTTCGGCATCACTGCCCGTTCGACCGTTCGACCGCGCCGGTCAGCAACTCGAGCAGACGGCGGATTTCCTTCTGCTGCTCGCCCTGGGTTTCCGCCCACGAGCGAACCAGCTGCTGTTCGGCGCGCATGTGCTGCACCAGCCCCTGGATGCCCTCGGCGAGATTGGCCATCGCCGTGTTGGAACGGCCGCCCGTGCCGCCCTCCTGAATGAGCGTCGTCAGCCGTTCGAGGGCGCCCTTGAGCTCGTCGACCGTCTCGGCCGAGCGGATGGAGGCCCCGAGATCGCCGGCGTCGAGCTCGGCCTGAGTGGAAAGCCAGTCCTCAAGGTCGATGTAGAAGCGGTTCTGCGCCTGCCCGGCCTGCAGATCGAGGAAGCCGAGCACCAGCGAGCCCGCCAGACCGAACAGTGACGACGAGAACGCCGTGCCCATGCCGGACAGCGGCGCCTGCAGACCGGATTTCAGGTCTTCGAAGATCACCGAGGCGTTGCCCGATCCGACGTCCAGCGTCTGGATGGTGTTGCCGACCGCCGTCACCGTGGCGATCAGGCCGTAGAAGGTGCCGAGCAGACCAAGAAACACCAGCAGGCCGGTCATATAGCGGGAGATGTCGCGCGCCTCGTCGAGACGGGTGGCGATCGATTCCAGCATCGACCGCATGGCCGAGGTCGAAATGGTTTGCGTGCCCAGCCGGTCGCCCAGCAGCATGGCCATCGGCGCCAGCAGCACCGGTGGCTTGCGCACCTCGAGGCCGGGATCGCCGAAGCGGTAGGAGTTCACCCAGCGCGCTTCGGGGAACAGGCGGATGACCTGGCGAAAGGTCAGGACGATGCCGACGAAGGCAACGGCGAAGATCAGGCCGTTGAGGCCGGGATTGGCGAGAAAGGCGTTGTGAACCTGCCGGTAGAGCAGCATGCCGACGAAGGCGGCAATGATCAGGAACACCACCATGCGCCACAGATACACCTGCGGACTGGTGATCCTGATACCGGAAAGTTCTCTAGCCATGACGGTCATCTACCCCGAATGACGGATCGCCGCCTTTCGCCGCCCCGATGGTCGCGGCGCGGTGGCGAAGGCCGCCGCTTCCCCGACAGTAAAGGCAATTTGCGGTCCAAAGCGCAAGGCGTTAACCGTCAGGACACTCAATTATGAACGCCTGAAACCGCACTCACGCCTTGGCCAGCGTGGCCAGCAGCTGGCCATGGATCGCCTCGTTGCCGGCGACGATGGTGCTGGTTTCGTGAATCTTGTCCTTGCCGGCGATGTCGGAGGCGAAGCCGCCGGCTTCCTTGATCATCAGCCAGCCGGCCGAGGTGTCCCAGGGGTGCAGGCCGCGCTCCCAGAAGCCGTCGAAGCGGCCGGCGGCGACATAGGCGAGGTCGAGGGCCGCCGAGCCGATGCGGCGGATGCCCGAGCAGTTGGCCATCACCTGCCGGAGTTCGGCGAGATAGCCCTGGTGGTCGGGACGGCCGAGGTGGGGAATGCCGGTGCCGATGACACAATCGGCCATCTCGCGCCGGGCCGAGACGCGCAGGCGGCGATCGTTGACGAAGGCGCCGGAGCCCTTCTCGGCGGTGTAGAGTTCATCGAGGGCCGGATTGTAGACGACGCCGGCCACCGGCACGCAGTTCTTCTCGAGCGCCACCGAAATCGAGAACATCGGGATGCCGTGCAGGAAGTTGGTGGTGCCGTCGAGCGGATCGACCACCCAGCGATACTGCTCGTCGTCGCCGACCACCTCGCCGCGCTCTTCCATCAGGAAACCATAGCTCGGACGGACGCGCTTCAGCTCGTCGAACAGCGTCTGTTCCGACCGCTTGTCGGCCGCCGAGACGAAGTCGCCCGGCCCCTTCATCGACACCTGCAGGTTCTCGACCTCGCCGAAATCGCGGGCGAGACCGCGACCGGCCTTGCGGACGGCCTGAACCATGACGTTGAGAAGGGCGGAGCGAGCCATGTTGGAAACCTTGAAAAACTGACGGAGATTGGTGGGTAGCCACCACAAACGGCGGCGGACTGCAAGAGCAAAGGCGACAGGAGCGGCGTTTCCGCCGCTATTTCGTCGGCGGCGGCGCCAGCGGCTTGGTCAGACGGACGCCGGGCAGACCGGTATCGACGTCGTCGGTGGCCGTCGCCTTGGCGATGTCCTCTTCGATGCCGGCATCGACAAGACCGGCGGCGCGGGCCCGGCGATACCAGCGCAACGCCTCCTGGACGTTGCGCTCGACGCCCTCGCCGGCGAGATACAGGCGGGCGAGGCGGTTTTCAGCCACCGGATTGCCGGCCTCGGCGGCGAGCTTGAGCCAGGCCGCCGCCGTGCGGCTGTCCTTGGCGATGCCGTCGCCGTTGAAGATCATGATGGCGTATTCGACCTGAGCCGCCTGATGGCCGCCGCGCGCCGCCTGCCCCATCAGTTGCGCCGCCCGGCCAATGTCCTTGTCGACGCCCTGCCCCTCGCGATAGAGCGTGGCCAGCGCATAGGCGGCGTCGATGTTGCCGGCGTCGGCGGCGATGGTGAAGCACTTGGCGGCGGCGGCGTAATCCCGCAGATCCGAGCGGGAGTCGAGATAGATGATGCCGAGCCAGTAGTTGCCGTCGACATCGCCCTGGTCGATCGCCTGCCGGAGCAGATCGGCCGCCTTGTTGAGGTCCTGATCTACCCCCAGGCCGAGCGCGTAGAGATTGGCCAGCTCGACCCGCGCCTTGACGTTACCGTTCTTGACCGCCAGCTGATACCAGACCGCCGCCTCCTCCGGCTTCTTCGGCACGCCGAGGCCGTTGGCATAGAGGTAGCCGATCAGGCTCTGGGCGACGGCGTCGTTGAGCTTGGCCCGTTCGACGGCAATCGCCAGCGCTTCGACGTAATAGCCGCGCTGGAAGGCGCCGAAGGCGTAGTCGATCTTGTCGTTGTCCGGCAGCCTGTCGAGCAGGCCCGGACCTGGCGCGGCCGGCGCCGCGGCAGCGGCGGGCGCCGCCGGAGGCACCGGCGGGGGCGGCGTTTCGGCCAGCGCCACGGCCGGGCCGAGGGTCGCAGCGGCGACAAGAGCGAGAACAAGGCGCGGCGCACGGACGGTCGGCATGATCGTTTCGTCACATCCGGATTTGAGGCAGCGACACCGAACGAACCCGGCGTCGGGAGCGGGCGACAGACGCCCTCAGCTCCCGTTAGCGCCGAACTTGGTCGCCATTGCGGCGCCTCAGGCGTCGGGGAACTGCGTCGCCACGTCGTCGAGAACGGCGTTGATGGCCACGACGGCGGCGGCCGGTCCGTCGGCGTGGGTCCAGACGGCCGAACGGACGGCGACGAACTCCGCGCCGGTCATGGCGCAGTCGCGCACCGACTGCAGCGACAGGCCGGCCAGCAGCACGCACGGCGGTTCGAACACTTCCGCCCACCAGGCGCCGAGATCCAGCGTCTTGCGGTGGGCTTCCTCGGCCTCCTCAAGGTCGAGCAGTCCGAACATCACATAATCGGCCCCCGCCTCGCCGGCCTCCATGGCCTCGTGGCGGTTGCGCAGGTTGCCGGCGCCGACGATGTGGCCGGGCTGCAGCGTCTCCGCCGCTTCCGTCAGCGCCGCGATGCCGGCGGTGACGTGCAGACCGTCGGCCTTGGCCCGTCCCATCAGCCGCGTATCGTCGACCACCAGGGTTGCCACGTCGTGGGCGGCGGCAATCGGCACCAGCACCTCGGCCACGCGCTGGAGGGCGGCGGCCGACACATCCTCAAGCGCGATCAGCAGCGTCGCCACGTCGCCGGCGGCGAGCGCCGCCTCAAGTTCGGCCGGGAACGTCGACAAGTCCACCTGACGCGGTGTGATCAGAAAAAGACGGGCGCGCACGAACGGTTCTCCAAAGGGAAAGCCCCGCAACCACGGGGTCACGGGGCTTCTTATCACGAATCGGCCAGACTCCAAGCCATGGACCCCATGGCTTGCCGCGGTCTTCAGCCCTCGAGCGCCTTGACGCCCGGCAGTTCCTTGCCTTCCATCCACTCGAGGAAGGCGCCGCCAGCCGTCGAGATGTACGTGAAGTCGTCGGCAACGCCGGCGTGGTTGAGAGCCGACACGGTGTCACCACCGCCGGCCACCGTCAGGAGCTTGCCGGCCTTGGTGTTGGCAGCGGCATGCTGGGCGGCGGCAACCGTCGCCTTGTCGAACGGGGCGATTTCGAAGGCGCCAAGCGGGCCGTTCCAGACCAGCGTCGCGGCCTTGTCGATGGCGGCGTTGACCGCCTCGACCGACTTCGGACCAGCATCGAGGATCATGGCATCGGCGGGAACGGCGCTGACGGCCACCACTTCGTTGGCGGCGCCAGCCTTGAACTCGCGGGCGATGACGGCATCGACCGGCAGCACGATCTCGCACTTGCTCTCCTTGGCCTTGGCCAGGATGCGCCGGGCGGTATCGGCCAGGTCATGCTCGCACAGCGACTTGCCGACGGCGACGCCCTGGGCGGCCAGGAAGGTGTTGGCCATGCCGCCACCGATCACCAGGATGTCGACCTTGGCGACGAGGTTTTCGAGCAGGTCGATCTTGGTCGACACCTTGGCGCCACCGACGACGGCCAGCACCGGACGCTTCGGCGTGCCGAGGGCGGCGCCGAGAGCGGTCAGCTCGGCCTGCATGGTACGACCGGCGTAGGCCGGCAGCTTGTGGGCGAGGCCTTCGGTCGAGGCGTGGGCGCGGTGAGCGGCCGAGAAGGCGTCGTTGACGTAGAGGTCGCCGTTCTTGGCGAGGGCGTCGACCAGCGCCGGGTCGTTCTTCTCTTCGCCCTTGTAATAGCGGGTGTTCTCGAGCAGCAGGATGTCGCCGTCCTTGAGCGCGGCAACGGCCGCGGCGGCGACGTCGCCGATGCAGTCGTCGGCGAAGGCGACCGGCTGGCCGATGGCCTTGGCCAGCGGGGCAACGATCGGCTTCAGGCTGTCTTCAGCCTTGCGCTCGCCCTTGGGGCGGCCGAAATGGGCCAGCAGGATGACCTTGGCGCCCTTGGCGGCCAGATCGCGGATGGTGGGAACGATGCGGTCGATGCGGGTGGTGTCGGTGACCACGCCATCTTCCATGGGAACGTTGAGATCGACACGAACCAGAGCGCGCTTGCCCTTCACGTCGGCGTCATCGATGGTCTTGAATTTCATCGTTCGGTTCCATTGCTAGAGAAATTGAGCCGTATTGCGGTTCGTCCCGACTTACTACGAAGCGCAAGAGCGGGCAAATCGTGCAACTACGGTAAAATTGGCCGCCGGACCGACGCCCGGCGGCCAGCGCGACCACGAAGGGCCGCGCCGTCTCAAGAAAGGGTGGGAGCCCCGCGTGCGGGGCTCCGCGATCAGCTTCAGAGGGTCTTGGC
>CALMMQ010000037.1 GCA_937868725.1 uncultured Pleomorphomonas sp. | reverse complement strand
AAAACAGCTTCGATCCGGCTGGATCGAAGCTGTCTGACTGTTGGTTGCGGGGGCAGGATTTGAACCTGCGGCCTTCAGGTTATGAGCCTGACGAGCTACCGGGCTGCTCCACCCCGCGTCAAGCGCCGTGCTAGCCGGCGACGAGCGGTGTATAGCGGAGGGATCCGAAAAGGGAAACCCCTTTTGTCGTTTTTTTTGCGGCTAGGTTTTTTCGGCGTCCGGACCGGTGGACAAACTGGCCGGGGCGCGGCGCCGGCGTCGGGTGCCGCGGTCGGCCATTCGCCGCCCTGGACACCGGTTTTGAGATGAAATTTACGTGTTTTCCATGATATGCGGCATATGGTTGCCTTGACTGTCGGCGGTCAGAATGGTTTTTTGCAGCCAAGATTGCAGAGAGTCCGGGCCAGCGCCCGGATGCCTTGGCAGGTTGTCCGGCAACGTGGCGCCGGCAGGCTTGTTGTTGAAAGGACCTTCGTCGATGAACGCTGTTTCGGTCTCCTCATCCACCTTCGCCGGCTCGCTCAGCCGGTCGACGCCGGCCGTCAAGATCGCCGCCGTGGTGCTCGGTTCGCTGTTCGTGGCCGCCGCCTCGCAGATCGTCGTGCCGTTCTTCCCGGTGCCGATGACGATGCAGACGTTTGCCGTGCTGGTGATCGGGCTGACGTTCGGCTGGCGCTTCGCGGCGCTGACGCTCGCCACCTACCTTGTCGAGGGCGCCGCCGGTCTGCCGGTGTTCAACGCCGGCGGCTCGATCCTGACGCTGATCGCCAAGCCGGCCACGGCTGGCTACCTCGTCGGCTTCCTGGCCAGCGCCGTGGTGACTGGCGCTTTGGCCCAGCGCTTCGGCAAGGGGCTCGTCGGCACGCTTGCCGCCGCGCTGGTCGGTGACGTGGTGATCTTCGCCTGCGGTCTCGCCTTCCTGTCGGTGCTGTTCGGTACCGAGAAGGCCATTGCCGTCGGCCTGCTGCCGTTCCTGCCGGGTGAAGCGCTGAAGATCGCGCTGGCCGTGGCGGTGGCGCGCGGTGCTTGCCGCTTCAACCGGGCCTGATCGCTCGATCGCGAGGCCGGCCCAAACACTGGCCGGCCCGCCTTTGCCGCGCGGCGCGAGCCGCCGGCCCCTGCCGCGTGTCCGCCGATGGCGGCAGGCTGGCGTTGACCGTTCCCCAAGGCCTGGGTGCGGGGCGCCCCATTCTTCCCGACCTGCTTTTCGGAGATCTCGATGGCCGCATTCGACGTGGAAAAGGTTACTGACGTTACGCACTGGACCGATCGCCTGTTTTCTTTCCGCACCACGCGTGAAAAGGGCTTCCGTTTCGAGAACGGCCAGTTCGTGATGATCGGCCTCAAGGTCGAAGGCAAGCCGCTGGTCCGGGCCTACTCCATCGCTTCGGCCAACTTCGAAGAACACCTCGAGTTCTATTCGATCAAGGTGCCGAGCGGCCCCCTGACGTCGCGGCTGCAGAACATCGCCGTCGGCGACGAGGTCATGGTCGGCCACAAGCCAACCGGCACGCTGGTGCAGGACAGCCTGCTGCCGGGCCGTCATCTCTATCTCGTCTCGACCGGCACGGGGCTGGCACCGTTCGCGTCGGTGATCAAGGACCCGGTGGTCTATGAACGCTTTGAGCGCGTCGTGCTGCTGCACGGCTGCCGCCATGTCGCCGAACTCGCCTACGGCAAGTCGGTGGTCGATGCGGTGACCAACGACGAAATCCTTGGCGAATTCGTCGACGGCAAACTGTCGTACTACCCGACGGTGACGCGCGAAGCCTTCGTGCACACCGGTCGCGTCACCGATGGCCTCGCCGACGGTTCCATCCCGCAGGCTCTCGCCCTGCCGCCGCTCGATCCGGCCGTTGACCGGGTGATGATCTGCGGTTCGGAGGCGATGCTGGCCGACATGGTCAGAATTCTCGAAGAACGCGGTTTTGCCGAGGGGACCGGTGCCCGCCCGGCGCAATACGTTATCGAGAAGGCTTTCGCCGAGAAGTAAGTATAGACTTTGGTCTAGATTTCGACGCCCGCCGGTCTTGCCGACCGGTGGGCGTTTTTGTTGACAAGCATTTGTAGTAACTGGCTTGTCGGCTCCTTTCCTAACGCGAAGTTAACCGTTTTCTGGTTTACCCGAGGTGGAGAGGAAGACATGAGCGCACGCGACGACCGCCTGGAAAGTCGAGTTCGAGAACTCGGCCGCCTGCAGATTCTCGATACGGCGCCTGAGCCCGAGTTCGATGGTTTTTGCGAGCTGGCGCGGGCGCTGGCCAACTGCCCTGTGGGCATCATCGCCTTCCATGATCGTGAGCGCGTCTGGTGCAAGGCCAGTTCCGGCCAAACCTGGGGGGAACTGCCTATTGATCGGTCGATCAGCATCTACGCGGTGGAAAGTGGCCAGACCATCGTCTGCAATGATCTGTCGACCGACCCGCGGTTCCAAGACCATCCGCTGGTGACTGGTGGCCTCTCTTTCCGGTCGATGATCAGCATTCCCATCACGGTGCGCAAGAGCGTCGGCGTTGGGGCGCTGACGGTGTTCGACACGCGGCCGCGCGTGTTCTCCGAGGTCGAGGTCGACAATCTCAAGCGTCTGCATCTGGCGGTGCTCGATCGCCTGCGCCTGCGTCTTGCCCAGTTCGAGAAGCGGGTCGACCAGCGTCAGCGCGCCCGGAAGAACGCTGAAATCGCCGCGCAACGTTCGGAGATCGGCAAGCAGCGCCGCCTGCTGGAACAGACGGCCCGGTTGGCCCGCATCGGCGGCTGGGAATACTATGTCGAGGCCCAACAGGTAATCTGGTCGGGTGAGGTCTATCGCATCCTCGAGATCGACGCCAAGCGGATGGAACTGACCATCGAATCGTGGGTTGAGTTCTGTGCTCCCGACATGCGCGAGCAGATGCGGGCGCTGGTGCGACACGCCGTCACGGCCGGTGAAGCCTTCGAGCTCGAGGTGCCCCTGATCACCGCCGCCGGCAACAAGCGCTGGGTGCGTTGCCTCTGCGACGTCGAGATCAGCAAGGGCCGGACGGTGCGGCTTATCGGTACCATCCAGGACGTGACCGTGCAGCGGGCGACCGAGGAGGAAGTCAGCTTCATTGCCACGCACGACATGGTGACGGGGCTGATCAACCGGTCGGTGCTGCAGGAGCGGCTCGACCGGGCGCTCTATCGCGAGCGGCCGTCAACGGACCGCGTCGACCTGTTCCTGATCGACGTCGACCATTTCAAGGAGGTCAACGATACGCTTGGCCATCACGCCGGTGACGTGCTGCTGGCCGAAGTCGGCCAGCGCCTGACCCAGGCGCTCGACGGCCGGGGGCTGGTGGCCCGGCTCGGCGGCGACGAGTTCGCGCTGCTGGTGACCAACAACCCGGCGCAGGACGAACTGTTGGCCATCGCCGATTCCGTGCGTGCCCACCTGACCGAGCCGATCGCCTACGAGGACGAGGCCATTCCGGTGACGCTGTCGGTGGGCTGCGCCTCGGCCTTTCCCGGCGGCGAGCCGGACCAACTGCTCAAGGACGCCGACATTGCCCTCTACGAAGCCAAGGCGCGCGGGCGCAATCGCTTCGTCATGTTCGACCGGTCAATGCGCGACGAGATCGAACTGCGCCAGTCGATCGTGCGCGCCATCCGCCACGCGGTGGAGGCCGACGAACTGGTACTCTACTACCAGCCGAAGGTGTCGCTGCGATCGGGTCAACTGGCTGGCTTCGAGGCGCTGCTGCGCTGGCGCCGTCCCGACGGCTACGTGGCGACGCCGGCCTTCTTCGGCGCCACGCTCGACGATCCGCAACTCGGTCAGGTGATCGGCGATCTGGTGGTGCGGCAGGCGGTGGCGCAGGCGGCGCGCTGGAATGCGCTCGGCTTCGATTACGACCACATCGCCATCAACGTGTCGTCGACGCAGTTCCGGCGCGGTGACTTCGCCACCCTTTTGAAGGGCGTACTGGCCGAGCACGGCCTGTTGCCGGGCCGGCTGATGGTGGAAGTGACGGAGAATGTGCTGCTGTCCAAGGACACTGGCAACGTGCTGCCGACGCTCGTCGAGCTGGCCGGCATGGGTATCAAGATTGCCCTCGACGACTTCGGCACCGGCTATGCTTCGCTCACGCACCTCAAGGAGTTCCCCGTCGACCTGCTGAAGATCGACCGGTCGTTCGTGGCGACGCTGGCCGAACAGCGCGAAAGCCGGTCCATCGTCCGCGGCATGACGGCGCTCGCCCACGACCTCGGCATCTCCGTCATCGCCGAGGGCATCGAGACGACAATGCAGCGCGACATGCTGCGCCACTTCGGCACCGACATCGGTCAGGGCTTCCTGTTTGCCCGGCCGATGCCGGCCGATCAGGTGGAGTCGATCTATGTCGATGGCTGCGGCATGAGACAGTCGTTCTGAAGGGCAGGGGGCGGCGCGCGCCGCCCCGTCCCGCGTCGGTCCGACGTCAGCCGCTCGAATCGCGCACCGTCAGCTGCGGGGCGATCAGCCGATGCTCGAACGGCGGGTCCTGACCGAGGATCAGCGCCAAGATGGCGTGGGCCGCCTCACGGCCGATCTCTTCCGAACCGTTCTGTACCGTGGTCAGCGCCGGCGTCCAGCTCGACGAGCCGTCGACGTCGTCGTAGCCGGTGACGGCGATATCGCTGCCGGGCTTGATGCCGAGGCGGGTGAAGCCCGACATGACGCCAAAGGCGATGATGTCATTGAAGCAGGCCACCGCCGTCGGACGCGGGGTAAGGCCGGCGAGATGCTCGGCCGCCTTGCGACCGTCGCTCTGGGTCATCAGTTCGGGCAGGTCGGCCACCGGCGTCAGGCCGGCTTCGTCCATGGCCTTGATGAATCCGGCGTGGCGGTCGCGGCCCGAGGACGTGTAGCGGATGCCGCCGACGTAGGCGATGTCGGTGTGGCCCTTGTCGATGAGCAGGCGCGTGATCTCGTACATGCCGCGCTTGTCGTCGCCGCGCACGCTGGGGGCGGCGGAACCGTCGACGTCGCGACAGATGACGGTGACCGGCGTGCCGGTGCGCATGATGGAGTCGATGTCGGCCGACGTGGTGCCGACCGAGGGGCAGATGACCAGACCGTCGGCGTTCTGCTGCTGCAGCACCTGCACAAAATTGCGCTGGCGGGCAATGTCGTCACGGTGGTTGCAGATGAGGATGGTGAAGCCGTGCTTCTCAAGCTCGGATTCGACGGCGCGGAACACTTGCGCGAAGTAGGGGTTCAGCACGTCATGGACGACGACGCCGACAATGTCGGTGCGGGCGGTCCGGAGCGAGGCGGCCTGACGGTTGTAGATGTAGCCCATCTCCTGGGCCAACGCCTGCACCTTCTTGCGCGTTTCGGCGGAGACGGCGGGATTGTCGCGCAAGGCCAACGAAACGGTGGCCGTTGACACGTCGAGCTGGGCGGCGAGTTGGCTCAGCGTCACGCGCCGACGCCGGAATCGCCTGAGGTCGTCCTTGTTGTCGATCGTCATAGTCGTCCAATAAACGATTTGGGCCAAAAATTAAATGAGGCGAATTACGGCCGCAGGTCAATGGTGTCGGTTGCCGTCAAGCTCCTTGCCGCCAGGCTGGGCCCTGTCTGGCCGTCGGCCTGCCCCGCTTTCCAGCCGTTCCCGGCGCAAAAGGTAGAGGCCCGAGGCGACGACGACGGCGGCGCCGACGATTGTCCACAGGCTCGGCACATCGCCGAAAACGACATAGCCGGTCAGCACTATCCACAGGAGGCTGGCGTAGCTGTAGGGGGCGAGGGCGGCGGCGGTGGCGTGGCGGTGGGCTTCCATGACCAGGAAGTGGCCGTAGCCGCCGGCGGCGCCGATGAAGATCAGCGCCAGCCAGAGCCACAGGTGGTCCGGCGTCTGCCAGATGAACGGCATCACCGGCGCCAGCAGCAGCGTCGGCACGCCGGCCAGCATCAGCACCATGGAACCGGCGGATTCGCGCTGGGCGAGGTGGCGCGTCAGCATATTGTAGACGGCGGCGACGACGACGTTGACGAGCGATAGCAGCATGGCCGGGTGGAAGCCGCCGAGGCCGGGGCGCGTCACCAGCAGCACGCCGATGAAGCCGCCGATGATGGCGGCCAGGCGGTGGGGGTCGATGCGCTCGTGCAGCACGACCACCGACAGCGCCGTGATGACCAGCGGTGTCAGAAAGCCGATGGTGGTGGTCACGGCCAACTGGAGGTAGTGGAAGGCCAGGAAGTTGCACAGCGTCATGATGGCGAGCAGCATGGCGCGCACCACCTGCAGGCCCGGCTGCGTCACCTTCCAGGCCTGCGGCGCCACCACGGGATTGTAGACGACGACGGCCATCAGGAAGTTGATGAGATAGCGGAACCAGGCCACCTCGAGCACCGGCAGGATGCGGCCGGCGTACTTGGCCGTCGTATCGAGAAGGGCGAAGACAACCGTCGATCCGAGAATGGGAATGAGGCTGCGGGGACCGACCCGGTTGGTCGGCTTGGGCGCGGCAGGCCCGTCGGCTGGCATGATGCGGTCTCGGAGAGACGCCGGTCCAGGCGCCGCGCGGGGCGGCAACCAGGTACGGCAGTCGTGGCGTGGAACGATTCAACCAACCCTAAAGCATTTCCCGGCGGCAGGAAATCGCACCGCCGAAAAGAAATGCCAGGTGTGACGTCGCCGCTCGCGGGCCGGGGGTGCCAGCTCCGGCGTTCAGTCCGAGCCGTCCTCGGAGGACAGCGGCACGGTGACGATGGCCGGCGCCGTCTCGGCGGCCGGCTCGTCGTCGTCTTCGTCGGCGTGGACGGCCGTTGCCGGAGCGAGGTTCTTCTCGATGTGGCGCAACAGCTTCTTGAGGCGCTTGCGTTCCTTGTCGTCGAGGCCGGCCAGCGCTTCCTTTTCGACGCGCTTCCACACCTGATCGACGGAGGCGGCCCGTTCGCGGCCGATGTCGGTGAGGAAGACGCGGGCGAGACGGCCGTCGGAGGATGAGGTCTGGCGGGTCAACAGCCCCTGCGCTCCGAGGCGGGAGATCATCTTGGTGACGGTCGGCGGCTGCACGGCCAGTTCGGCGGCCAGCTCGGACATCGATTGGCCGTCCTTGTCCGCCAGCGCCTTCAGTACCGCTTCCTGGCCGGGGTGCAGGCCGATGCGGCTCAGGTGAACGGCGGCCCGGGTCCGTTGCACGCGCGCTGCCTGCACCAGACGGTAGGTCACGCTCTTGCGGTGGTTGAACGTCATGACAGTCTCCAACGATCGCCGGACGTTGAACGAATGACACCATTCGCCCCTGAAACAAGTGTCCGTGAACATCTTTTCACATGGAAGTATGACACTTATTTAGGGGCCGAACGTTTTTTCCCGAGCGGCCGTCTGCCGGCGTGCATGTGACACCTCGGCATGCTAGGACACGGGCGCCGTTCCTAAGTGGAGTTCCCGATGAGCGATGCAATCAAGACCGGTGCGATTCCGGTGACCGTACTGACCGGCTACCTCGGGGCCGGCAAGACCACGCTGCTCAACCGCATTCTCACCGAGGACCACGGCAAGCGCTACGCCGTCATCGTCAACGAGTTCGGCGAGATCGGCATCGACAATGACCTCATCGTCGAGAGCGACGAGGAAGTCTTCGAGATGAACAACGGCTGCATCTGCTGCACGGTGCGCGGCGATCTGATCCGTGTCGTCGAAAACCTGGTCAAGCGGCGTGGCGCCTTCGATGCCATTCTGGTCGAGACCACCGGTCTCGCCGATCCGGTGCCGGTGGCCCAGACGTTCTTCATGGATGACGAGGTGCGCAAGTATTCCCGCCTCGATGCCGTGGTGACGCTGGTCGACGCCAAGTTCTTCCTCGAGCGTCTCGGCGATTCGCCGGAGGCCGAGGATCAGGTGGCCTTCGCCGATGTCATCATTCTCAACAAGACCGATCTGGTCAGTCCGGACGAACTGCGCGAGGTCGAGCTGACCATTCGCCAGCTCAACCCCTATTGCACCATTCACAAGACGACGCGGGCGCAGGTGGCACTCGACGCCATTCTTGATCGCGGCTCGTTCGATCTCGACCGCGTGCTGGAGCTCGATCCGCATTTCCTCGACCCGGAAACCGGCGAGGAGCACGTCTGCGGTCCCGATTGCGACCACGAGCACCATCATCACGATCATGACCACGACCACCACGATCATGATCATGATCATGACCACGGTCACGTCACCCACCACGATACCGAGATCTCCTCGGTGTCGCTCAAGGGCGGCATTCTCAACCCCGACGCCATCCTCGGCTGGATTTCCGAGATCACCCAGGCGCAGGGGCCGAACATCCTGCGCCTCAAGGGCATCCTCGCCTTTCCCGACGAGCCGCTGCGCTACGTCGTGCAGGGCGTGCACATGATCGTCGAAGGCGACCTGCAGCGCGCCTGGAAGGACGGCGAGGCGCGCGAGAGCCGGCTGGTGTTCATCGGCCGCCATCTCGACAAGGCGGCGCTCGAGGCGGGGTTCAAGTCCTGCGCGGCTTGATGGCGGTCAACGGTGTTTCTCTATATATTCGCTTCATCCCAATGGATTGGGACCGAAGCGAATATTCAGGTGGAGGAAACCGTGACGTTCTCCGAAATGCATTTGATGACGAAGGTGATGATAATCGCAGGCTGCGGTTCGATTTTTGAAAACATCGTCAACTTCAAGGTGGCGCTCGACAAGAACGGCTTGTTTGCTGCGCAGCGGGACATGGCGTCCAAGCTGCTGAGCGACGACGCAACAGCATTGATCATTGCCGATGTGGTCCGACATCTGGCGTATTCGGCCTATTTCTTTGCGACAGCGATTCTGATCGAATTCTGCTATCGCATCTGGCAAGAACTCAGACGGCTGAATGTGACGCCCAAACCGCAGCGAGTCGAGGTCGTGCCGGCGCCTCACATCGAAACCATGAACCTGTAGGAAGATCGAGCCTTGCCCACGACGATACCTCTCACCCTTTCCGGCTATGTCGTGTCGGCCAGCTTTCTCGGCAACGTGCCGACCTTCTCCACCGGCGACGGCAAGGTGGTGCTCGGCACCGTCGGCCGTACGGTCGAGGCCCACGCCACCGGCCTGCTGGTCGCCCAGCCGACGGTTGACGGCAAGGCGCTGCTGTCGGGCGGCGATGACGGCAAGGTGGTGCGGACCACCACCGACGGCGTGACGACCGTACTGGCCGACAAGGGGCGCAAGTGGATCGATCTGTTGGCTACCGGTCCGGGCGGAACGCTGGCCTTCGCCTCCGGGCGCACGGTATGGGCCATCGATGCGGCCGGCAAGGAACATGAACTGACCCGGCCGCGTGCCGTCGGTGGCGTCACGCTGTTTCCCAAGGGGTTCCGTGTCGCCATCGCCGGCTACGATGGCATCGGCCTGTGGTTTCCCGGCACGGTGGCGCCACCGCAGGAACTCGAGTGGAAGGGCATGCACATCGGCGTCACGGTGTCGCCGGACGGTGCCAACGTCGTCACCAGCATGCAGGAGATGGCGCTGCACGGCTGGCGCGTCAAGGATGGCCAGCACATGCGCATGAGCGGCTATCCGGCCAAGGTGAAGTCGCTGTCGTGGTCGGTCAAGGGGCGCTTCCTGGCCTCCTCCGGCGCCGGCGTCGCCGTCTGCTGGCCGTTCCACTACAAGGACGGGCCGATGGGCCGGGCGCCGCTGGAGCTCGGCGGCCGCAAGGAAATGGTGACGCGCGTTGCCTGCCATCCCAGCGAGGAGATCGTGGCGCTCGGCTATGACGACGGCATGATCCTGCTGTCGCGCCTGGCCGATCGTGAGGAAGTGCTGCTGCGCCGGCCCGGCGGTTCGCCGCTGTCGGCCATGGCCTGGAGCGCCGATGGTTTCGAGCTGGCCTTCGGCTGCGAGGACGGTTCGGCCGGCGTCGTGGACCTGACGCGCTGATGAGCGCGTTGCGGCAAGCGCCGGCCGCCGGGCGCACCACTCTGGCCGAGCAGGCCGGGCTCGACGGCCGCTACGACGCGCTGGCGGCCCGCGAGCGGCTGCTGCCGATCAAGGTGCCGGCGTTCTTCGCCGCCAAGGTTGACGAGGAAGTCCGGGTCCTCGGCCACACCGAGGGGCCGTTGCACCGCATGGTGCGACCGCCGCGCGAGCGCCTCGCCCTTGATGCTGGCGGCGAGGTGCCGGACTGGGTCGACGATCGCTCCAACATGCCGGTGACCGGCTCGCGGACGATCATCCACAAGTATCCCGACCGCGTGCTGTTCATGCCGACCTCGACCTGCGCCGGGCACTGCCAGTACTGCTTCCGCCAGGATGTGCTGTCCGAGGCGCACGCCGGTGGCCGCACCAGCGTCGGCAGCGAACTCGACAAGCTCGTCGCCTATGTCGAGAGCCAGCCGCGCGTGACCGAGGTGCTGTTGTCGGGCGGCGACCCGATGACGCTGCCCTATCGCGACCTCGAGGTGCTGCTCGACCGCCTGCGGGCGCTGCCGCAGCTGCGGTCGATCCGCATCCACACGCGGGCGCTGACCTATGCCCCCAAGACGTTCGCCGATCCGGCCAAGATCGCGCTGCTGGCCCGGGCCAGGGTGCGGCTGGTGCTGCACTTCGCCCACCCTTACGAGATCTGCGCCGACATCCGCGACGTGCTCGGCCGGCTCGATGCCGCCGGCCTGCGCCTCTACAATCACTTCCCGCTGCTGCGCGGGGTCAACGATCATGTCGACGTCATCGCCCGCCTCATCGAGACGCTGGACGAGGCGCGCGTGCGCACGCTTTCCATCTACATGCCGGAGCCGATCCGCTATTCGGCGCCCTGGCGGCTGTCGCTCAAGCGTTTCCTGGCGCTCGAGGACGAGCTGACGACGACGACGCCCGGCTGGATCAACGCCGTGCGCTTCACACTAGACAGTCCGATCGGCAAGGTGCGGGGCGAGCACATTGTCGCCTGGGACCACGCCGCCGACCGCGTCACTTTCGAGCGGCAGGGTCAGCGCTTCGTCTATCCCGACTTCCCCGAGGCGATGGATCGCCCCGGGGATCGGTCGGTGATGCTGTGGAAGGGCTGAGGCTCAGCCGCGGACCAGGATGTTGCGGAAGCTCCAGGGATTGTCGCTATCGATATCCTCGGGGAAGAAGCCGGGGCGGCCGGTGAGCGGCGTCCAGTCGGTGTAGTAGCCCTTGACCGGTCCGAGGTAGGGCATCTGCACGGCGAGGCAGCGTTCGTGGTCCATCTCGTCGGCCTCGACGATGCCGGCCTCGGGGTTTTCGAGCGCCCAGACCATGCCGGCCAGCACCGCCGACGACACCTGCAGACCGGTGGCGTTCTGGTAGGGGGCGAGGCGACGGGCGTCCTCGATGGTCAGCTGCGAGCCGTACCAGTAGGCATTGCGGGCGTGGCCGTAGAGCAGCACGCCGAGCTCGTCACCACCGTCGAAGATGTCCTTCTCACCGATCACTTCGCTCTGCGACTGCGCCTCGCCGTCGCGGCCGAACATTTCGTAGAGCGACAGCACGGCGACGTTGGCCGGATGATAGGCATAGTGGCAGGTCGGACGGTATTGCGGTTTGGCACCGGTGCCGACGGTGTAATAGTCGGCGATCGAAATGGCCTCGTTGTGGGTGACCAGCAGGCCGTATTGCGGGCCGGGCGTCGGGCACCAGGTGCGCACGCGGGTGTTGGCGCCGGGCTGCAGCAGGTAGATGGCGGCCTGGCAGCCGGCGGCGTGATGGCGGGCGGTGGCCGGCTCCCAGGTCTCGTGGCTGCCCCAGCCGAGTTCGGCCGGCTGCAAGCCTTCGGAGATGAACCCATCCACCGACCAGGTATTGCGGAACACGCCCATCTCGTGGGGAATCATGGTGCGCTGGGTGTCGCGCTCGGCGATGTGGATGCCCTTGACGCCGACCCGGGCCATCAGCGCCGCCCAGTCGTCGCGGCCGGCCGGCTTGCTGTGCTCGATGCCGAGGTCGCGGGCGAGATCGAGCAGCGCCACCTTGACGAACCAGCTGACCATGCCGGGGTTGGCGCCGCAACACGACACGGCGGTGGTGCCGCCGGGATGGGCGCGGCGTTCGGCCTTGACCTCTTCGCGCAGGGCGTAGTTGGTGCGCAGGCTGGCATCGCGGGTCTTGTCGAAATAGAAGCCCTGCCAGGGCTCGACGACGGTGTCGACGTAGAGGGCGCCAAGCTCGCGGCAAAGCTTCATGATGTCGAGCGAGCCGGCGTCGACCGACAGGTTGACGCAGAAGCCCTGACCGCCGCCCTCGGTGAGCAGCGGCGTCAGCAGTTCGCGGTAGTTGTCGCGGGTGACGGCGGCCTTGACGAAGCGGATGCCGTGCTCGGCCAGGAGCGGCGCGCCAGCATCACTGGGATCGACGACGATGAACCGTGATCGGTCGAATTCGAGATGCCGTTCGATGAGCGGTAAGGTGCCACGGCCAATCGAGCCGAAGCCGATCATCACGACGGGACCGGAAATCGTGCCATGCACGGTCCATGCGTTCATTCAATTCTCCTCAAGAAACGACGCCCCGGGCGTCGCGTGGTCTCCGCGTCTTTCAGGTCAACGGGAAGGGGGAACAGCGAATCTGTCGGCGGCGCCTGTGCCCATGAAGCCGTGTTCGCGGGCGCCATTAAGCGGACCGGGCCCCCTATAGTCAAGCCATGGGTGCGTGTGGTCAAGCCGCTGTCGGGCGAAGCGGCCGGCAGCGGGCTTGACGGCGGATGCCGGAGGGGCCAAATTCGGCGGCATCAATGGAGCGTGGATGTCACGTCAGTCTGAATCCCGGTAACGGCCCGGCCGACGGCAAATGCCAGCGGAACGGGCCCTGAAGAAGCGAGCCCCGGCGGCCACTCGTGGCGTCGGACCGTTTTGTCGCGCCTGAATGCGGCGCTGCTACCGGACCTTCAGACATCATGGACATCTCACGCGCCGAACAGCGCATCCTGCACCTGCTGGCGCAGGGCGGCAGTATTCACCTTCTCAAGACCGATATCGGCGAGGTCGCCGGCTTCGAGTGTTACACGCGCGACGGCTGGCTCTATCCCGGTGTCGACGCGCGGCTGTTTGGCAAGCTCAAGCGCAAGCGGGTCATCGCCTCGCGGGCTGGCCAGCCCTACCGCATCACCGAACGCGGTCTCCAGTTGGTTCGTGCCCAGCCGGACAACCGCTGAGGCCGGCCGACGACCCCCCCGCGCCGGTGCCACGGCAGCCGTGCCCCCCATGCACTCTTCCGTGGCGCCGGGCCGGGCTTTGATTTAAGAAAGCCGACAGACGCGCGCCGCGACTTCGGGCCACGGCGCGCTTTTGACGAACAACGACAGCGAGATCGACATGTCCGTACTCATCGCGCCTTCCATTCTGTCGGCGGATTTTTCGCGTCTTGGCGAAGAAATCCGGGCCGTCGACGCCGCCGGCGCCGACTGGATTCACGTTGACGTCATGGACGGGCACTTTGTGCCCAATATCACGCTGGGGCCGCCGATCATCAAGGCGCTGCGGCCGCACACCAAGTGCCTGTTCGACGTTCACCTGATGATCGAGCCGGCCGATCCGTTCATTCCGGCCTTCGCCGATGCCGGCGCCGATCTCATCTCCGTCCACGTCGAGGCCGGCGCCCACGTGCACCGGTCGCTGCAGCTCATCCGCTCGCTTGGCAAGAAGTCGGGCGTGGTGGTCAACCCCGGCACCGACATCGGCAGCCTGCAGTACCTGCTGGACGAGGTCGACCTCATCCTGCTGATGACGGTCAATCCCGGCTTCGGCGGCCAGGCGTTCATCACCGCGGTGGTCGACAAGCTGCGCAAGGTCAAGGCGCTGGTGGGCAACCGTCCCATCGACATCGAGATCGACGGCGGCGTGTCGACGGCCAACGTCCGGCTGCTGGCCGAGGCGGGCGCCAGTGTGCTGGTGGCCGGCACTTCGGTGTTCAAGGGCGGTACGCCGGACGATTACAAGCGCAATATCAAAGCACTGAGAGACAGCGAATGACAGTTGCACCGGCTCCCGTCGAAGGCCTTTTCTTCGATCTCGACGGCACGCTCGTCGATAGCCTTCCCGACCTCGCCGAAGCGGTCAACGACCTGATGGCCGAGTTCGGCCTTGCCGCGCACCCGCGCCCGGCGGTGTCGTCCATGGTCGGCAAGGGTGTGCGCGTGTTGGTCAACAAGGCCTTCCTCGCCCACGGCGTGACGCTGCCCGACGCCGAGCTCGACCGCCGCGTCAAGCGCTTCCTCGAACTCTACGAGCCGCGCGCCACCCGGCTGACGCGGCTGTTCCCGCACGTGGCCGACACGGTGCGGGCCCTGTCGCGGCGTTATCGTCTCGCCGTCTGCACCAACAAGCCGGCCGGCGTGTCGCGCGAGATCGTCGACGAGCTCGGCATCGGCGGCGAGATGACGGTGGTGGTCGGTGGCGACAGCGGCGTGCCGCCCAAGCCAGCCGGCGACATCATGCTGCTGACGGCCGAGCGGCTGGGCGTGGCGCCGGAGCGCTGTCTGATGATCGGCGACAGCGGCAATGACGTGGCGTCGGCCCGGGCGGCCGGCCTCCGCATCGCTCTCGTTCGCTACGGCTACACCGATATTCCCGCCGACGAGCTTGAGGCCGACTATGTCATGGATGATTTCCGCGACATCGACGCCATGCTCAAGGCCCTGGCCCAGGAGGCCTGATGGCACCGATCCGGGCGCTGATCTTCGACGTTGACGGGACGCTGGCCGAGACCGAAGAGGTGCATCGGGCGGCGTTCAACCGGGCCTTTGCCGAGGCCGGTCTGGGTTGGCACTGGGATCAGACGCTGTACGCCCGGCTGCTCAAGGTCCCCGGCGGCCTGCCACGGCTCTTAAGCTATCTCGACACGGTCGAGCCGGGTGCGTCGGCGGTCCGGCGGGGCGAGATGGCGGCCGTGCACGAGGCCAAGGCAGCGCTCTATGCTCGCATGGTCGACGAGCGGCTGGTGCAGTTGCGGCCGGGCGTCGAGCGGCTGATCGATGAGGCGCATTCCCGTGGTCTCGAGATCGTGCTCGCCACCACTTCGAGCCGGTCCAACGCCGAGGCGCTGATCCTCGCCACCTTGCAGATCGAGGGCCTGGAGAAGATCCGGGCCATCGTTGGCGGCGACGAGGCGGCGCTGAAGCCGGCGCCGGACATCTACCTCAAGGCGCTGGAGGTGCTCGGGCTGTCGGCCCGGCAATGTCTGGTGTTCGAGGACAGCCAGAGCGGCCTCAGCGCGGCAACGGCCGCCGGCCTCAGGACCATCGTCACGCCGTCGACCTACCAGCGCGGCGCCGACTTTTCCGGCGCACTCGCCGTGCTCAGCCATCTCGGCGACCAGTTCGAGGCCTACGAGCACATCGCCGGGGCCGGCGAGGGCGAAAGCCTGGTCAGCGTGCCGGCGCTGCAGCGCTGGGTGGCCGATGACGACGACATGCTGGGGCTCCTGACCATCGGTGGCCGGCCTGTCTTCTGAGGTCAGGCAATGCCGAGGGGCAGACCGGCGAACGACTTGATTTCCTTGAGCACGAACGTCGTCTGCATCTCCTTGATGCGCGGCAGGCGGCGTACCACCGTCATGGCGAACTCGGCGTAGGTCTCGAGGTCGGGCGAGACGACCTGCAACAGGAAGTCGGCGTCGCCGGCGATCGAGTAGCAGGCGACGACCTCCTTGAGCCGCGTCACGCTGCGCGAGAACTCCTCGGCTTCGGCTTCGCTGTGGCTGTCGATCTTGACGCGAATGAAGGCGAGAACGTCGAGGCCGATCTTGCGGCGGTCGAGATCGGCGCGATAGCCGGCGATGACGCCGCTGTCCTCGAGCTGCCGGACGCGCCGCCAACACGGCGAGGTCGACAGGCCAACCGTCTCGGCCAGCGCCTGATTGGTGAGACGGCCGTCGTCCTGCAGCGCCTCAAGGATCTTCACGTCGGTCGGCTCCAGCTTTGTGTCAGGCATGATCAACCTCAATTTGGCTTAAGCACGGTAGGTTCTACCATTTTTCTCCAACTTTCGATGAAGAAAGGCAGGAACTGCCCCGGACTGGCCGCTAGCCTGCGGTCGTCACATGCAACCGAAAGCCAAAGATGCCAACCGACCTCCGCCTTGCCATCGTCGTCAATTCCGAGCTGCCGCTCGGCCTCATCGCCAACACCGTCGGCGCCATCGCCATCGGCCTCGGCGCCAAGCGGCCCGACCTCGGCAACGCCACGCTCGCCGACCGGGAGGGACACGCCATTGACATCAGCTCCAGCCGGCCGGTGCCGATCCTTGCTGCCGACGCGGCAACGCTCAACGCCGTGCTGGGCAAGGCACTGAGCCGGGACGACGGTTGCGCGCTGGTGGCGTTTCCGGCCTTTGCCCGGGCCCTGCACGACTACCGCGACTATGAGACGACCTTTCCCGATCGCAATCTCGACGAGGAAGTGATCGACGGCATCGGTCTGGCCGGCCCGACCAGATGGGTGCGATCGCTGACCGGTTCGCTCAGGCTGCTGCGCTAGAGCATCCGTCGATCATGTTGAAGCAACATGATCGACAAGCGGCTGCTCAACTTATTGAATCTGGAGCGATTTCTCGTCGGCCTGATCTGTTAGTGGTCGCGAAACGGCCGGCTCAGGAACGGCGAGCCGGCGAGGCCGAAACGCCAGGGGCGATCGGCCGCCTTGGTGATGCCGATGCGGCGACCGATGACCAGCGGGGCTTGCTGGCCGGCCGGTTCCAGCACGAACGGCAAGTCGGCGAGGGCCAACCCGTCGAGGCGGCGGTCGATGGCCAGCGCCTCGGTGAGCCGGCCGGGGCCGCTCGCCAGCCGCCGGACGTCGTCAAGGCCGCGCCGCGCCCGCATGGCGCTGAGACCGTCGGTCGGGGCGAGGGCGCGGATGAGCACGGCGGCACCGTGGCCTGCCGGTCCGGTGACGATGTTGAAGCACCAGTGCACGCCGTAGGAACGGTAGACGTAGGCGGTGAGCGGCGGGCCGAACATGGCGGCATTGCGGGCTGTCGGGCCGGAGAACGCGTGCGAGGCCGGATCGGCGGCCTCGTAGGCCTCGGTTTCGACGATGAGCCCGCCGACGCCGTCCACCAGCAGACGGGCGCCGATCAGTGCCGGGGCCAGTTCGACGGCGGGGAGGGCGGCGAGATCGGTCATGGTGTCCGCCGGGCGATGCTGGCCGCAAGACCGTCGGCCAGGGCTTCGGCCACGAAGCGGACGCGGCGGTTGTGGCGCAGGTCCTCGTGATAGACCAGCCAGAGCGGCATGGCGAACCCGACGTCTTCGACCGGCAGGCGGACGACGGCCGGCTCGGCGTCGCCGATCGGCACCTGACAGAAGCCGATGCCGGCACCGGCGATCACCAACTGCCAGGAAACCACGTCGTCATCGGTGCGCACGGGAAACCACTCGCGCGACACCGGCAGGCCATGCTGAGCGAAGCCCTGGAGGAGGATGTCCTGGCGGTCGAAGCCGATGACGTCGTGGTCGAGGAGATCGGCGAGGCGGGCCGGCGTGCCCTGGCGGGCGAGATAGGACGGCGCGGCGTAGACGGCCATGGGAATGTCGCCGATGCGGCGGCGGACCAGTTGCTGCTGACGCGGCTCGTACATGCGCAGGGCGATGTCGGCATCGCGGCGCAGCAGGTTCTGCGTCTCGTCGCTGGCAACGATCTCGATGTCGATGGCCGGTTCGGCCCGGCGGATGGCCGTGACGACGGCCGGCAACAGGTGGGTGGCGACGACGCGGCTGGCGGCGAGGCGCACCGGTCCGGCCAGACGGTCGTCCTTGCCGCCGGCCTTGCGCTCCAGCGCATCGGCGGCTTCGGCCATGCGGCGGGCGTCATCGACGAGGTCGAGGGCGGCGGCGGTCGGCTCAAGGCCGCGCGGCAGGCGGCGAAACAGGCTGAGCCCAAGGCTTGCGTCGAGCTCGCGCACGTGGCGGCCAACGGTGGGCTGGGTGAGACCGAGCCGCTCGGCGGCGGCCGACAGCGAGCCGGTCTCGACGACGGCGAGAAATGAGCGCAGCAGCGTCCAGTCGATCATGGTCACATGCGAATTTGCATATCAATAAACCAATAATAGCCAATTTCCATGCACATTCAAACCTCTTATGTCCAGAGGCAGTTTCACGCGGGGAGCTGGACCGATGGCCGATCATATTCTGGTGCTGGGGGCGCTTGGGGGCGTCGGGCGGGCGGTGGCGGCAGCCTTTCACGCCGCCGGCTGGCAGGTGTCGGGGTTGGTGCGGCGCGGCCGGGCCGGCGATCTGCCGGACTGGATCTGGCCGGTGGAGGCCGATCTCTTCGATGCGCCGGCCGTTGTGGCGGCCGTCGGCGGGCCGGTCGACGCGGTGTTCGACGGCCTCAACGTCCGCTACGATCGCTGGGCCGATGAGGCCGTGCCGCTGTTTGCCGCCGGGCTGGCCATTGCCGAGGCCCTTGGCGCGACGCATCTCTTTCCCGGCAACGTCTACAATTTCGGTGCCGGCATGCCGGCGGTGCTGACGCCGGATGTGCCGTTCGCGCCCACCACCGTCAAGGGGCGGGTGCGCGTCGACGTCGAGGCGCTGTTCGCCGCCGCCGCCCGGGAACGTGGCGTGCAGACGATCGTCGTCCGGGCCGGCGACTTCTTCGGCCCGACGGCCGGCGGCAGCTGGATCGGGGCGCTGGTGGCCAAGGGCGCGCGGCGGGGCGTCATCCGGTCGCCGGGGGCCGTCGACGCACCGCACGCCTACGCCTATCTGCCGGATCTGGCCCGCGCCTTGGTGGCGTTGGCCGAGAAGCGGGCGATGCTCGGCCCGTATGAGGTGTTCCACTTTGCCGGCCACACGGCGTCGATGAAGGAACTGGCGGCAGCGGCGACGCGTGCCTTTGGCCGGCCGGTGCGGGTCCGGCGCCTGCCGGGCTTCGTCTTCACACTGCTGGGCTGGTTCAGTCCGGTGATCGCCGCCGCCGGCGAGATGGCCTATCTCTGGTCGGTGCCGCACCGGCTCGCCGACGATCGTCTCGCGACCATCGTCGGCGTCTTGCCGGCCACCGACCTTGCCGCCGCGCTGGCGGCGTCGGTATGACCGCCGTTCAGATCAGCTCTTCGCGCACGGCGTGACAGGCCACCACCGAGTTGCCGCCGGGGGCCGGCTCCAGCCGTGGCAGGTCGACGTCGCAAGGACGGTAGGCGAACGGGCAGCGTGGGTGGAAGGCGCAGCCCTTGGGCGGCCGGAGCGGCGACGGCAGTTCGCCGGAGAGACGGATGCGCTCGTGGCGCTTGTCCGGCTCGGTGGTCGGCGTCGCCGATAGCAGCGCCCGCGTATAGGGATGGCGCGGCGCCTCGAAGATGTCGGCGGCGCGGCCGAACTCGACGGCACGACCGAGGTACATGACCATGACGTCGTCGGCGATGTGCCGCACCACCGACAGATCGTGGCTGATGAACAGGTAGGCGAGGCCGAACTCTTCCTGCAGGTCCATCAGCAGGTTGAGCACCTGTGCCTGAATGGAGAGGTCGAGCGCCGACACCGGCTCGTCGAGCACCAGGATTTTCGGGTTGAGCATCAGCGCCCGGGCGATGGCGATGCGCTGGCGCTGGCCGCCGGAGAACATGTGCGGATAGCGGTCGTAGTGCTCAGGCCGGAGGCCGACTTTCTGCATCATCGCCCGCGCCGCCGCCTGGCGGTCGCCGGCCGACATCGAGGTGTTGAGGCGCAGCGGCTCCTCAAGGATGGTGCCGACCTTCTGGCGCGGGTTGAGCGAGCCGTAGGGGTCCTGGAAGACGATCTGCACCTTGCGCCGCAACTCGTGGCCGACGCTGTGACCGGCGGCGATGGCCTTGCCGTCGATGACCAGCTGGCCGGAGGTGGGCGGTTCGATCATGGTGACGAGGCGGGCGAGTGTCGACTTGCCGCAGCCGCTTTCGCCGACCACGGCCAGCGTCTTGCCGGCGTGCAGCTTGAACGAGGCCTCGACGAGGGCGCGCACCGTGGCCGGTTCGCCGAACATGCCGCGGCGCAGGTAATAGTGTCGCGACAGGGCACGCCCCTCGAGCACGACGGCGGCGGTGTCGGCCGGACGGTCGGTGATGACGGCGGTCTCGGTCATGCCGAAATCCTCTTGGTCAGGCCGGCGTTGGGATCGGGGTGACCGACCGGCTTGCCATGGTTGAGCGGGTAGTGGCAGAGGGCGTGGCCGGCGATGGCACCCTGGGCCGTGGGTGCCTTCTCCGAACAGCGGCCGGTGGCGAAATCGCAGCGCGGGGCGAACAGGCAGCCGGTGGGTCGGTCATACTGGCCGGGCACGACGCCGGGGATCGACGGCAACCGGCGTTCGGTGGCCCGCTCGGGCAGCGCCGACAGCAGCGCCGCCGTGTAGGGGTGGTGCGGGTCGGAGAACAGGGCCGCCACCGGCTGTTCCTCCACCTTCTGGCCAGCGTACTGCACCGACACGCGGTGGGCGGTTTCGGCGACGACGCCCATATCGTGGGTGATCAGCACCAGCGCCATGCCGGTTTCGCTTTGCAGGCGAGCCAGCAGGTCGAGGATCTGGGCCTGAATGGTGACGTCGAGAGCGGTGGTCGGCTCGTCGGCGATCAGGAGCTTGGGATTGCAGGCGATGGCCATGGCGATCATGACGCGCTGGTTCATGCCGCCCGACATCTGGTGCGGATAGGCGTCGAGCCGGTCTTTGGGCGAGGGGATCCCGACCAGCTCCAAGAGCTCGATGACTCGGGCGCGCCGATCGGCCTTGGTCATGTCGATGTGAGCCTTCAGGATCTCCTCGATCTGCCAGCCGACGGTGTAGCAGGGGTTGAGACTCGACATCGGCTCCTGGAAGATCATGGCGATGTCCTTGCCGATGATCTTGCGCCGCTCGCGGGCCGGCATTTTCAGAAGGTCGTTGCCGTCGAACTCCAGCCGATCGGCGGTGACGGTGGCCGTCCAGGGCAGCAGCCCCATCAGGGCCAGCATCGACACCGACTTGCCGGAGCCGGACTCGCCGACGATCGACACGATCTCGCCGGGCTCGACGGTCAGGGAGACGTGATCGACGGCCCGGAACTGGCCGCCGACCGTCTTGAAGTCGACCGAGAGGTTCTTGATATCGAGAATGGGCATCACGACCTCTTCAGCTTCGGATCGAGGGCGTCGCGCAGGCCGTCACCCATCAGGTTGATGGCGAGCACGGTGATCAGGATGGCGAGACCGGGGAAGGTGACGACCCACCAGGCGCGGGTGATGAACTCGCGCGCTTCCGACAGCATGGTGCCCCATTCCGGCGTCGGCGGCTGGGCGCCCATGCCGAGGAAGCCGAGGGCGGCGGCGTCGAGAATGGCGCCGGAGAACGACAGCGCGGCCTGGACGATCAGCGGCGCCATGCAGTTGGGCAGGATGGTGACGAACATCAGCCACAGCGGCCCGGCACCGGCGACGCGGGCGGAGGTGACGTAGTCGCGGCTGCGCTCGCTCATCACGGCGGCGCGGGTGAGGCGGACGTAGTGCGGCTGGGCGACGATGGCGATGGCGATCATGGCGTTGACGAGGCCGGGGCCGAGCACGGCCACCAGCGTCAGGGCCAGCAGCAGCGAGGGGAAGGCCAGGATGACGTCCATGACGCGCATAATCACGGTGTCGACCATGCCGCGGAAGTAGCCGGCGAACAGGCCGATGACGATGCCGCCGATCAGCGACACGGCGACTACGACGACGCCGATGAACAGCGAGAAACGGGCGCCGAAGATCAGGCGCGACAGGATGTCGCGACCGAGCGCGTCGGTGCCGAGCAGGAACAGGCCGTCGGGGCCGCTGGTCATCGGCCGGGCCAGCAGCGCGTCACGGAACTGGGCGTCGGGATCGAAGGGGGCGACGAGCGGCGCAAAAACGGCCACCAGCACCAGGGCGGCGAGCAGGATCAGGCCGGCGACGGCGCCATGGTTTTCGGAGAAATAGCGCCAGAATTCCTTGAGCTGGCTCGGACGGGCCGGGGAGGCGGTTGCGGTCATGGGCCTTACCTCTGATGCCGGATCTTGGGATTGACGAGGCCATACAGCGTGTCGACCACGAGATTGACCAGCATGACGATGAGGGCGATCAGCACGAGGCCGCCCTGCACGGACGGATAGTCGCGGCGGAAGATCGAATCGACCATCCATTTGCCGATGCCGGGCCAGGAGAAGATGGTTTCGGTCAGAATGGCGCCGGCCATCAACGTGCCGACCTGCAGGCCGATGGTGGTGATCACTGGGATGAGGGCGTTTCTGAGCGCGTGCACGGCGACGACGCGGAACGGGCTGAGGCCCTTGGCGCGGGCGGTGCGGATGTAGTCCTCGCCCAGGACTTCCAGCATGGCCGAGCGCGTCTGGCGGGCGATGACGGCGAGCGGAATGGTGCCGAGCACGATGGTCGGCAGCACGAGATGGCTGGCCGCCGAGGCGAAGGCGCCGGCCTTGCCCGACAGCAGGCTGTCGATCAGCATGAAGCCGGTCGGTTTGGGGAAGAAGAACATCAGCGAGATGCGGCCCGATACCGGCGTCCAGCCGAGCAGGCCGGAAAAGACGATGATCAGCAGCAGCGCCCACCAGAAGATCGGCATGGAGTAGCCGACAAGGGCGGTGGCCATCAGCGAATGATCGAACCAGGAATTGCGCTTGACGGCGGCGATGACACCGGCGGGAATGCCGAGGATGACGGCGAACAGCACGGCACAGATCGACAGTTCCAGCGTGGCCGGAAACAGCGTGAAGAACTCGGTGAACACCGGTTTCTTGGTCGAAATGGAGACGCCGAAGTCGCCCTGCAGCAGACCGGTGAAATAGCGTAGGTACTGCTGCCACATCGGCAGGTCATAGCCGTAGGCGTGCATCAGTTCCTGATAGCGCTCGGGGGACATGCCGCGCTCGCCGGCCATCAGCAGGACCGGGTCGCCGGGCAGGGCGCGGATGAAGAAGAAGGCAACGATGCTGACACCGATGAAGGTGGGGATCAGCAGGCCTAGGCGTCGGATGATGAAACCGATCATCGTGGCTGGGTATCCCGTGGTGGGAGCGCTTTGGCGAAGACGTGAGTGGGGTGAGAACGCTGCATCGTGCCTTCCGGCATCCAGAGGGGTAACGTCTCGACGCCCGTGTCGGTCCAGCCCTGGCGGGAGTAGAAGCGATAGGCGCGAAGGTTGCCGGCGCTGCACTGGAGAATGGCAGTGACGACGCCGCGGGCGGCGAGTTCGTCTTCGGCATTCTCGATCAGGCGCTGGGCCAGCCCGCTTCCGCGCGCATTGGCGGCCACATAAAGCTGATCGATCTCGTTTTGCAACAGGCAAAAGAAGCCGGAAATCGTGCCGTCTTGCTCGGCGACGAAACTATCGGCGGCAAGCGACTCCAGCCGGTCGGCGAAGGTGGCCGGCGTGCGCATGGCGACGATGTCGGCCGGGAGAATGGCTCCATGACCGTCGTGCCAGGCATCGTGCCAGAGCGCGGCGACGGCGGCGTGATCGGCCTCGACCAGGTGACGGATGATCGGCATGGCAGACTCTACAAAAAGCGGCCCCGGAGAGTTCTCTCCGGAGCCGCCGATCGCGGTGACCTCAGGCTTATTCCGTGATGTCGACGCCGTCGAAACGGTGCGAGCCGAGCGGGTCGAGCTTGTAGTCGACGACGGCCTTGGACATCGGCACATAGGTCGTGGAGTGGGCGATGGTGGCCCACGGCGCTTCCTTCTTGAAGACGTCCTGCGCCTTCTCGTAAAGCGAGGTGCGCTCGGCGATGTCGGAAGCGGCGGCGGCCTTGGTCACCAGCGCGTTGAACTCGTCGTTGCACCAGTTGGCGCGGTTGGAACCGCCGACGCCGGAGCAGCCGAGCAGCACGGCGAGGAAGTTGTCCGGATCGCCGTTGTCGCCGGTCCAGCCCATCAGCAGGGCGCCATCACGCGCCTTGTCCTGACTGCGCTTCAGGTATTCGGCCCATTCGTAGGAGACGATCTCGACCTTGACGCCGACCTTGGCGAAGTCGGCCTGGATCATCTCGGCCATGCGGCGGGCGTTCGGGTTGTAGGGACGAGCCACCGGCATGGCCCAGACCTTCATCGACAGGTCCTTGACGCCGGCTTCGCCCAGCAGCTTCTTGGCAGCGGCCGGATCGTACGGATCGTCCTGGGTCTTGTCGTTGTACGACCACATGGTCGGCGGGATCGGGTTCTTGGCGATCTGGCCGGTGCCCTGGAACACGGCTTCCAGAATGGCCTTCTTGTTGATGGCCATGTTGAGAGCCTTGCGGACGCGCACGTCGTCGAACGGCTTCATCATGGTGTTGTAGGCGAGGTAGCCGACGTTGAGGCCGGCCTGATCCATCAGCTTCAGCGAGCCGTCGGTCTTGAGGGCGGCGACGTCGGCCGGGTTCGGATACGGCATCAGCTGGCACTCGTTGGCCTTGAGCTTCTGCAGGCGCACCGAGGCGTCCGGGGTGATGGCGAAGACGAGGTCGTCGATCTTCTGCTTGCCGCCCCAGTAGTCGGCGAAGGCGGTGAAGTGGATGACGGCGTCCTTCTCGTAGCCGGCGAAGACGAACGGGCCGGTGCCGACGGGGAGCTGGTTGAGGTCGGCCTGCTTGCCGGCGGCGGCCAGCTTGTCGGCGTATTCCTTCGACACGATGGACGCGAAGTCCATGGCGAGGTTGGCCAGCATCGGCGCGTTCGGGGCGTTCAGCGTCATCTTGACGGTGTAGTCGTCAACCTTGTCGATCGACTTGATCAGGTTCGGCATGTCCATGCCGCCCCAATACTCCCAGTTGCCACCGGCGTAGGAATACCAGGGGTTGTTCTTGTTGTTCTGACGATCGAACGAGAAGATCACGTCATCGGCGTTGAAGTCGCGCGTCGGCGTGAAGTAGTCGGTGGTGTGGAACTTGACGCCCTTGCGCAGGTGGAAAACGTACTCCTTGCCGTCAGCCGACACGTCCCACTTCTCGGCGAGGCCGGGAATGACGTTGGTGGTGCCGCGCTCGAACTCCGTCAGCCGGTTGTAGATCGGCTTGGAGGAAGCGTCGAAGGTGGTGCCGGCGGCATAGGGGGCGGGATCGAAGCCTTCGGGGCTGCCTTCCGAGCAATAGACGAAAGTCTTGGCCTCAGCTGCTCCGACAAAGCCGGCAACAAGCACGGTTGCCGCCAAAAGGCGGGAAACGAGTTTCATTTTGGAGTACTCCCCTGGCACCGACGGTCGTCGGCTCAAACTTGCGCCTCGGATTGGTGGCATGCGTTATCGATCGATGCCTTCCGCCGAGCGTGTCCTATCGGAACCGACAATTCAGCTGTTGGCAAGTGCGATTTTGTCCCAACGCTCAAAATTGGCCGGTGGCGCCAGCGGCTTGCCGTTGCCGGGCATCGATGTTTTTGCCGTGGGTGCCGCGCCGCAAGCTGACCGCTGCTACGAATTGGGGTAGGCTTGTCCGGTCGGGCCATGGCCAATCGCCGGCCGACCACAGGAGGCGTGGGCCTCGACCGGGGGATGACATGGGGAGCGGGGTTGAGGCCGAGTTCAAGGTTCGCATCGATGTGGCGGCGTATCGCCAGCTGGCAAGGATCGAGGCGCTGGATGGATTCGTTCTGACGGCCAAGGGCGAAAAACGGCAGACGACGACGTATTTCGATACGCCCGACTATGCCCTGCGTCGCAACGGCGTCACGCTCAGGTTGCGGCGCTGTGGCCGCAGCGGCGAACAGACCACCAAGATCGGCGGCAACTTCTCGCTCGGCCTCGCCATGCGGCCGGAACATTCGGTGCCGCATCTCGGACGGGTACCGGTGCTGGCCAAGTTTCCCGACGAGGCGGTGCGCCAGCGCCTCGAAGAGCTGATCGCCGGTCGACCGCTGCTGCCGCTGTTCTCGATGCGCATCCTGCGCAAGGCCTGGATCGCCCGTTCGCCGAACGGGTCGGTGGTGGAAATGGTGCTCGATCGCGGCACGGTGACGGCCGGCGAGCGCAAGGGTGACATCGTCGAGGTGGAGTTCGAGCTCGTCGAGGGCGATCGGCGGGCCGTGTTCGACCTGGCCAAGGTGGCGCTCAAGGGGCAGGCGTTCAGCCTGTCGACGCGCACCAAGTCCGACGTCGGCTACGACCTTATCGACGAACGGCCGTCCGACGACGACCGGCCGCGATTCGCCGAGCCGGTGCGGCTCGACAAGGACATGGCGGTCGAGGAGGCGCTGCAGCTGGTGCTGCGCTCGTGCGCCGCCCAGATTTCCGGCAACGTCGTGGCGGTGCGGGCGAGCCGCGATCCCGAAGGCGCCCATCAGTTGCGCGTCGGGCTCCGGCGTTTCCGCAGCGCGCTCACCGCCTTCTCGCGCGTCATCGCCGCCGAGCAGGTGGTGCGCCTCAAGGACGACGCCCGCTGGCTGGCCGCCGCCGTCGGATCGGTGCGCGACCTCGACGTGCTGATCGACGAACTGATCGCGCCGCTACAGCCGGCGGCCGATCTGGGGGCGCTGCTGGCGGTGCTGGAGAAGCGGCGCAGCGCCGCCCACGCCCGGCTCGCCGCCGTCATGGCCGATCCGCGCACCGGCGATTTCCTCATCGACCTCATCGCCTTCGTCGAGGGGCGTGGCTGGCTGTCGACCTCGGACATCGGCCAGAGCGTGACGCTGGCGGCTCCGATCGACGATTTCGCCGAGCACGCCGTCGATCGCCTGCGCAAGAAGGTTGCTCGCCTTGGTCACGATCCGGCCGGCCTGACGCCGGAGACCCGACACGAATTGCGCAAGAAGTACAAGCTGTTGCGCTATGCCTTCGACTTCTTCGAGACGGTGCTCGACAAGGCCGACAAGCGCAAGCTGCTGCCGCGCGTCAAGACGGCGCAGGAAGTGCTCGGCGTGCTGAACGACATCAACATGGCGCACGTCATGCTCGATGGGCTGGCCGTCGATGGGGCCCGCTCGCCGGCGCTCGATCGGGGCATCGGCTTCTGCCTCGGCTGGCACGCCGCCCGGGCCGATGCCATCTGGAAGCGCAAGGCCGACGACCTGCTGCTCGGCTGAACGCTGGTTTGTTGATACGGTTCAAGAGAATTTGTCCCGGTGGGTTGGCTTGCCGGTGCCGGCGGTATAAGCAGCCGGTACCCCCAACCGAGCTCTGTCGTCATGCCGCCTCTGGTCGCCGGTATTGTGTTGAAGATCGCTTCCACCATCGCCTTCGCCTTCATGGTGACGGCGATCAAGGCGGCCTCGGCCGACATTCCCGCCGGTGAAGTGCTGTTTGCCCGCTCGTTCTTCGGGATCGTGCCGGTGATCATCTATCTCGTCTGGATCGGCGAGTTTCCCGCCTCGCTGGCGACGCGCAATCCGTTCGGTCACGTGCGCCGGTCGCTGGTCGGCACGCTGTCGATGTTCACCTGGTTCACCGGCATTGCCCATCTGCCGCTGCCCGACGCCACGGCCATCTCCTACTCCGGGCCGCTGTTCGGCGTCTGCTTCGCGGCGCTGCTGCTCGGCGAGAAGGTGCGCGCGTTCCGCTGGACGGCGGTGTTCGTCGGCTTCGTCGGCGTGCTGATCGTGCTGTCCGAGCAGGTGTCCGACCTCGGCTATTCCGGCCCGCGCGCCTTTGGTGCCGCCTGCTCGCTGGCCTCCGCCGTGCTCGGCGCACTGGCCGCCGTCACCATCCGGTCGCTGACGGCCACCGAGACGACGGGGTCGATCGTCTTCTATTTCTCGCTGTCGGGCACGGTGTTCTCGTTGCTGACCCTGCCGGCCGGCTGGGTGGTGCCGACCCCCGGTCTGGCCGGCCTGATGGTGCTGGCCGGCCTGCTCGGTGGCGTCGGCCAGGTGCTGATGACGCAATCCTACCGGCTGGCCGAGGCGTCGATCATCGCCCCGTTCGACTACATCAACATGATCTGGATCGTCCTGCTGTCGTTCATGGTGTTCGGCGATGTGCCCAGCCTGACGGTGGTGTTCGGCTCGCTGGTGGTCATCGCCTCGGGCGTGTTCGTCATCTGGCGCGAAAGCCGGCTGGGATTGCTCGAGGCCAAGGCGCGGCAGCGGGGAACGCTACCGCCGGTGTGATGGCGGCACGCGGCTGTTGATTGTCCGGAAAGCCTCGCGATGCTATGAGCTTGCCAGGGCCTGGCGCGTCGTGTTCGACTGATGGCCGGCGACGGGCCGATCGATTGGAATGGCAGGCGGGGATGACCGCAGCGATGGCAGGCAACCGGGAACTTGTCGATCTCGCCGTGGTGGGCGCCGGTCCGATGGGGCTGGTCACCGCCCTGATGGCGGCACGTGCCGGCGTCAAGGTGGCCGTCTACGAACGGGCCGAGGACTTCTCCGCTTCGGCGGGCTGGAAGGCCACGGGCCTGTTGTCGCCGTTGCAGGCGCGCGAGACGGCCGACGCCACCGTCGTCGAACTCGGCGAGCGGTCGCTGGAACTCTGGCCGTCGCTGCTGCCTTCGGTCCGCATCACCGGCACGCTGGTGGTGGCCAACCGCCGCCATCCCGGCATGCTCGACAAGTTTGCCGAGAAGAACGGCGGCTATCGCGAACTCGACGCCATCGAACTCGCCGAGCTCGAACCGGCGCTGGGTGATCTCTACGGCCGGGCGCTGCACTATGGCGGCGAGGGCCACGTCGATCCGCGTCAGGCGCTGCCGCACCTGCAGGCCAGTCTCGAGGCACTGGGCGTGCGCTTTCATTTCGGCTGGGTCGGCGTCGCCGAACGGTTGCCGGCCGAACGCATCGTCGACGTGCGCGGGCTTGGCGGTCGCGACCGGTTTCCGCATCTGCGCGGCGTGCGCGCCGAATTGGCGCTGGTGCGGACGCATGAGCTGGTGCTCAGCCATCCGGTGCGACTCATCAACCAGCGCCACGCGCTGAACGTCGTGCCGCGGCCGGGCGGCATCTTCGTCATCGGGGCCACGACCTCGGAAAGCGATCGCGGCGAGACCGTGACGCTGCGGGCGGCGGGCGAGTTGCTGACGCACGCGCTGGCGCTGCATCCCGCCTTCGCCGAAGCGGAAGTGCTGGAGTTCCGCGCCGGTCTGATGCCGTCCCTGCCCGACGGCAATCCGCAGATCTCCGTCGGCGAGCGGGTGATCGCCGTCAATGGCCTGGCCGGCAACGGCTGGACCGTGGCGCCGGCCATCGCCGAGGATCTTGTCCGGGTGATCTACACCCAATCGACCAAGGTCATTCACAGCCGGCCGGCCAGGCGCTGACCGGCAGGGTGCCGGGGCGGCCCCGGCCGTTTCAAGGAAGGGTTGCGCCATGACAGCCATCGCAGTGACGATCGCCGGATCCGATTCGGGCGGTGGTGCCGGCATCCAGGCCGATCTCAAGACGTTTTCGGCCCTCGGGGTCTACGGCGCTTCTGTGGTGACAGCGCTGACAGCGCAGAACACGCTCGGTGTTGCCGCCATTCACGAAGCCCCCCCGGCTTTCGTCCGCGCGGAGATCGACGCGGTGTTCTCCGATCTTGAGGTTGGGGCGGTCAAGATCGGCATGCTGGCCGGCCGCGATCTCATCGGCGTCGTCGCCGACGGCTTGCGGCGCTACGAGCAGTCGCGCGTCGTTCTCGACCCAGTGATGGTGGCAACCTCCGGCGATCCACTGCTCAAGGCCGAAGCGGTGCAGACGCTGCGCGACGAACTGTTTCCACTCGCCTCCCTCATCACGCCCAACCTGCCGGAAGCGGGCTGGCTACTGGAACGGCCGGTCGGCGACAGCCGCGAAGCCATGCTGGTGGCGGCGCGCGAACTGCTGTCGCTCGGGCCGAAAGCGGTGCTGATCAAGGGCGGGCACGGCGAGGGCGAGGAGAGCGCCGATCTGCTGCTCGACGCATCCGGACCGCGCTGGTTCACGGCACCGCGTCACCGGACGCGCAACACCCACGGCACCGGTTGCACGCTGTCGTCGGCGATCGCTGCCGGCCTCGCCAAGGGCGCCGGTCTCGAGACGGCGGTGGCCGACGCCAAGGCCTACGTCACGGCGGCCATCGTGGCCGCCGATCGCCTGAAGATCGGCGAGGGCCACGGCCCGGTGCACCATTTCCATGCCTGGTGGTAGACGGCGGTCGAGTGCCGTCCGATATTATCCTTTCAATACAACGTCTTGGCTAACGAGAAAACCGGTCCGGCCTTCGCATTCCACCCTAGACAAAATTGCTGGTCTTCCCCGGTTTCAGCCCCTAGTATCGCCCCTGACGGATAGGTTTCCGCGTGGTGGCCGGTCGTTTCGCCGGTGGCCGCGCGATGCCAGATCAAACCGATTTGCCAGCGTGGGCCGGACCTCCGGCTGGCGTGGGCATGCCTTGAGCTTTGGGAGTACGCTGACATGGTCACGAAGCTGGATCCGATTTATGCGCGCCTGACCGCCAAGAAGACGGCCCTCGAAGGGCAGCCGATGCGGGCGTTGTTCGCCGCCGACCCCGGCCGGTTCGACCGCTTCCAGGCGCGGCTCGGCGACATGCTGCTCGACTATTCCAAGAACCGCATCGATGACGAGGCGGTCGATCTGCTGGTCGAGCTCGCCAACGCCGCCGGTGTCGCCGAGCGGCGCGAGGCCATGTTCGCCGGCGCCATCATCAACGTCACCGAAAAGCGGGCGGTGCTGCACACGGCGCTGCGCAACCGCGCCAACACGCCGGTGCTGGTCGACGGCAAGGACGTCATGCCCGACGTCAACGCCGTGCTGGCCGCCGTCAAGGACTTCGCCGAAGGCGTGCGTTCGGGGGCCGTGGCCTCGTCGACGGGGGCCAAGTTCACCGATGTCGTCAACATCGGCATCGGCGGTTCCGACCTCGGCCCGGCCATGGCGACGCTGGCTCTGACGCCCTATCGCGGCAACGGCCCGCGTCTGCACTACGTCTCCAACGTTGACGGCGCCCATATTGCCGACACGCTGGCGACGCTCGATCCCAAGACGACGCTGTTCATCATTGCCTCCAAGACGTTCACCACTTCGGAGACCATGACCAACGCCGCCACGGCGCGCGCCTGGATCAAGGCCGCGCTTGGAGAAGCGGCGGTCGGCGCCCACTTCTGCGCCGTGTCGACGGCGCTCGACAAGGTCGCGGCCTTCGGCATCGACGTCAAGCGCGCCTTCGGCTTCTGGGATTGGGTCGGCGGCCGCTATTCGGTGTGGTCGGCCATCGGTCTGCCGGTGGCGATCTCCGTCGGCTTCGCCAACTTCGAGGCCTTCCTCGCCGGCGCCCACGAGATGGACGTCCACTTCCGCACGGCGCCGTTCAAGCAGAATCTGCCGGTGATGCTGGCCCTGCTCGGCGTCTGGTATCGCAGCGTCTGGGGCTTCTCGACCCACGCCGTGCTGCCCTACGACCAGCGGCTCAGCCGCTTCGCCGCCTATCTGCAGCAGCTCGACATGGAGTCGAACGGCAAGGGCGTGCATCTCGACGGTTCGCCTGTCGAGGGCAAGACCGGGCCGATCGTCTGGGGCGAACCGGGCACCAACGGTCAGCACGCCTTCTATCAGCTCATCCACCAGGGCACGGACGTCATTCCGGCCGACTTCCTGGTGGCGGCGGTGCCGCACGAGGCGATCGCCGATCATCACGCCAAGCTGCTGTCCAACACGCTGGCCCAGACCGAGGCGCTGATGCTCGGCAAGACGCTGGAAGAGGCGACGGCCGAGCTCAAGAAGGCCGGCAAGTCGGACGCGGACATTGCCGCGCTGGCGCCGCACAAGGTGTTCCCCGGCAACCGGCCGACCAATACGCTGCTCTACAAGTCGCTGGACCCGCGCACCCTTGGCCGGCTGATCGCCCTCTATGAGCACAAGGTGTTCGTCCAGGGGACCATCTGGGGCGTCAACTCCTACGACCAGTGGGGCGTCGAGCTCGGCAAGGAACTGGCCAACCGGCTGCTGCCGGTGTTGAAGGGCGAGGTCGCGGTGTCCGACAAGCAGGACGCTTCGACGCGTGGTCTGGTGGCGGCCGTCAAGGCACTGCAGGCCGGTTGAGGCGCCGCGAAAGTACACGCCTTGCCTAAGATAATCGACGGCCCGCTTCAGGTTAAGCCCGGAGCGGGCCGTTGCATTTTAGAAAGCCATTGAACAGGATGGCGGTAGCAAGTCCGGCAAAAATCGGCTATCAGAAACAGCCGAACAAGCGGAGGGGCACCATCCCGCCGAAGGCGCCGGGCGAGAAATTGATGGGCTCGCCGGTTGCGTCGTCGTCAAGCGAGATGGCAACAGAGGTCCGGTCTCACGTAGAACTGACCCGTGTCTAGGGGTGAAACATGTACGAATTTCACGAGTTCGCCAGTCCCGATGAGCTGGCGGATACTTTGACGGTGGAAGTTGCCGGCGCTCTCGCGCACGCCATTCGCCTGCATGGCAAGGCCGTTCTCGCCCTGTCGGGCGGCAAGACGCCGGCCCGTTTCATGGAAGCCCTGTCGCGCAAGCGCATGCCTTGGCAGGACGTCATCGTGACGCTGGTCGACGAGCGCTGGGTGGACGAAAGCTCGCCGCGCTCCAACGCCGGACTGCTGCGCCGCCACCTGCTGCAGGGGCCGGCCGCCAACATCGAGTTCGTCACGCTGTGGCGCCCGGTGGCGACGCCTGACGAAGCGGTGCCGAGCGTCACCAAGGTGATTGCCGACCTGCCGCTGCCGTTCGCGGCCGTCATCCTCGGCATGGGCGAAGACGGCCACACCGCCTCGTTCTACCCCGGTGGCGATCGTCTCGCCGAGGCGCTGGCGCCTGAAGGCAAGGACATCGTCATGCCGATCCGCGCCGCCGCTGCCATCGAGCCGCGCCTGACGCTGACGCTGCCGGTGCTGATGGCCGCCGACGAACTGATCCTGCACATCGAGGGCGAGGACAAGCGCATCGCCTTCGAAAAGGCCGTCGCCGGCGCCGACATCATGGAAATGCCGGTCCGGGCGCTGCTCAATTCCGACAAGCTGGTCAAGGTGCTGTGGACGGCCTGATCGGCCGATCTGCCAACTGATCCAAACGACAGCGGC
>CALMMQ010000036.1 GCA_937868725.1 uncultured Pleomorphomonas sp. | reverse complement strand
AACGGCGGCGTCTACGGTTCGCTGATGTCGACGCCGATCCTCAACGCGCCGCAGTCGGGCATTCTCGGCATGCACAAGATCCAGGAACGGCCGATGGTCGTGGCCGGCAAGATCGAGATCCGGCCGATGATGTACCTCGCCGTCTCCTACGATCACCGCGTCATCGACGGCAAGGAAGCGGTGACCTTCCTGGTTCGCGTCAAGGAAAGTCTCGAGGATCCGCAGCGCCTGGTGCTCGATCTCTGAGCTGACGCCCAGCGACGGGCGGGCCACCGCCCGCCCGTGCCACGCGAGGCGGCTTCGTGCCGCCCCCGAGCCCCCGGGAAGTTGCCCATGCTGTCGCATTATCTCGTCGAACTGGCCGGCGTCATGGCGGTCTTCTCCTTCGCCATCGTCGCCCCCGGCGCCGATACCGCCATGGTGATGCGCCAGAGCCTGGTGCACGGCCGCCGAGCCGGTATCCTGACGGCCTTCGGCGTCGGCACGTCGCTGCTGTTCCACCTCAGCTACACCATCCTTGGCCTCGGCCTCGTGGTGTCGCAGTCGTTGCTGCTGTTCTCGGCCATCAAGTGGGCCGGTGCCGCCTACCTCGCCTACATGGGCGTGATGGCCCTGCGGGCGCCGGCGCCCGAACTCCCCGCTGTCGGCGCCGACGCGCCGCCAACGGCGCGGATGAGCGCCGCCAGGGCCTTCGGCCTCGGCTTCATCACCAACGCGCTCAACCCCAAGCCGATCCTGTTCTTCCTGTCGCTGTTTTCGGCGCTGGTCAGCCACGAGACGCCGGCGCTGGTCAAGGGCGCCTACGGTCTCGTCATGGCCTCGTGCCTGATCGCCTGGTTCACGGCCGTCTCCTGTTTCCTGACCATGCCGCGGGTGCGTGACGCCTTCGCCCGCGCCGGTCGCTGGATCAACCGGGTGACCGGGCTCGTGTTCATCGCCTTCTCGGTGCGCTTGGCGCTGTCGCGCGCCGAGTGACACCCAGACCCAATGGCCGCAAGGCTTCTGACTGTCAGAGGAAGTTCCGCATGTCCTACGATCTCGTCGTCATCGGTACCGGTCCCGGGGGTTACGTCTGCGCCATCCGCGCCGCTCAGCTCGGCCTCAAGGTGGCCGTGGTCGAAAAGCGCGCCAGCCATGGCGGCACCTGTCTCAACGTCGGCTGCATTCCCTCGAAAGCGCTGCTGCACGCCTCCGAAGTCTTCGCCGAGGCCAGCCACGGCTTCGCCCGCCTGGGCGTCAAGATCGGCAAGCCCGAGCTCGACCTCAAGGCCATGCTGGCCCACAAGGACGCCACGGTGCGCAGCAACGTCACGGGCATCGACTTCCTGTTCAAGAAGAACAAGATCGACGTCTATCGCGGCAGCGGCCGCATCGTCGCCGCCGGTCGGGTGGCGGTCACCGCCGAGGGCGGCGAGACCACCAGCCTCGAGGCCAGGTCGATCGTCATCGCCACCGGTTCGGAGGTGGCGAGCCTCCCCGGCATCGTCATCGACGAGAAGACCGTGGTGTCATCGACCGGAGCGCTGTCGCTCGACCAGGTGCCGGAGCACCTGGTGGTGATCGGCGCCGGCGTCATCGGCCTCGAACTCGGCTCGGTGTGGCAGCGGCTCGGAGCCAGGGTGACGGTGGTCGAGTTCCTCGACCGCATCGTGCCGGGCATCGACCTCGAAGTGGCCAAGGCGTTCCAGAAGGCGCTGGAAAAGCAGGGCTTCACCTTCCGCCTCGGCCAGAAGGTCACCGCGGTCGGCGCCGACGGCAGCGTGACGCTGGAGCCGGTGGTCGGCGGCGCCGCCGAGACGCTCGCCGCCTCGGTGGTGCTGGTGGCCGTCGGCCGCCGGCCCTACACCGACGGGCTCGGCCTCGCCGAGATCGGTGTGGCGCTGGACGGCAAGGGCCGCGTCGTCACCGACCGCCATTTCAAGACCACGGTCAACGGCATCTACGCCATCGGCGACGTCATCGCCGGGCCGATGCTGGCCCACAAGGCCGAGGAAGAGGGCGTGGCGCTGGCCGAGCAGCTGGCCGGTCAGGCCGGCCACGTCAACTACGACGTCATTCCCGGCGTCGTCTACGCCGACCCGGAAGTGGCGGCGGTCGGCAAGACCGAGGAAGACCTCAAGGCGGCTGGTATCGCCTACAACGTCGGCAAGTTCCCGTTCACCGCCAACGGCCGCGCCAAGGCCCAGCTCAAGGCCGACGGCTTCGTCAAGGTGCTGGCCGACGCGGCCACCGACCGGGTGCTCGGCGTGCACATCATCGGCGCCGGCGCCGGCGAGATGATCCACGAGGCGGCGGTGCTGATGGAATTCTCCGGCTCGGCCGAGGATCTGGCCCGGACCTGCCACGCCCACCCCACCATGTCGGAAGCGGTCAAGGAGGCGGCGCTCGCCGTCGCCAAGCGGGCCATCCACAGCTGATAGCCGGGGCCGGCCGGGGCACTCAGCCCCGGCGTTCGACCAGCGTGAACAGAGCCAGACCGGCGATGACCAGGGCCGTGCCGATGACGTCGACGAGGCGGATCGGCTCGCCGAGGATCAGCACGGCGAGCAGCAGCGTCACCACCGGGCTCAGGGTGCCGATGGTGGAATTGGCCTGGGCGGAGATGCGCGACAGCGCCGCGCTCATCAGATAGCTTGGCACGACGGTGGCCCCGAGCGCCAGGATCACCGACAGCGTCAGCAGCTCCGGGCTGACCAGCAGGCCCGACCAGGGGTGAGTAAAGGCGTACTGGGCCAACACCACGGCCGACGCGCCGACCATGGCCACCGAGGTGAACAGCGGCGCCCCCATAGCGGCGATGCCGCCCTTGGCCAAAAGCTGGTAGAGCGCGAACGTCAAGGCGGCGGCGCCCACCCACAGCGTGCCGGTGACCACCATGGCGCCGATCTGCTGCAGATCGGCGACGAAGATGACGGCGAGGCCGAGGTAGGAGACGCCGAAGGCGGCGATCGACTTCCAGCGGGCCGGCTGGCCGAAGACCAGGGCGCCGAGCAGCACCACGAACAGCGGATAGGTGAACAGGATCAGCCGCTCGAACTGCGGCGTCAGCGTCTCGAGGCCACGAAAATCGGCGTAGGAGGAGAACCAGTAGCCGATGACGCCGATGGCCAGCGCGCCGCCGATCTCGCTGCGGCCGAGGCGACGGGGCGACGACCGACGACTGGACCGGAAGCTCAGCAGGCCGACGACAACGTAGATCGGCACCGACAGGGCCATGCGCAGGGTCAGCAGCGTCAGCGCGTCGATGCCCCGGGCATAGGCGAGCTTGACGATGATGCCCTTGGCGGCGAACAGCGTCGTACCGGCGGCGGCGAAAGCGTAGCCGAGCCAGGGGATTTGCCGGTTGGCGGCAGCCGGGCGAGGAGGTCGTTCGGTCATCAATGGTCCAGAATGGCAAGAGCCGCCCGGCAATGCGCGTCGGGTCAGGCCGGCATCCCAAGCGCTTTCCGACCTGACTGAATCGTCAGGTCGATAAGAAATCGCTCCAGATTCAAAGGCTTGAGCCGCCGCCTATCGATCAGGTTGGTGCAACCTGATCGGCGGATGCTCTAGATGTGAGCAATTCCAGGAACAGTGGGAACCGGTTTCCCGTCCGGAATTGCGTGAAAACAAGAAGATAAAGCTTTTCGGGCGATCCGGTTTTCACCGAAAAAGTTCTAGCACCCGGTCGCCGACGATGACAATCGAGGCGGCATCACAAGCCGCTGATCAGGCGCGCGGATGGGCGCTCGCCCAGGCGGCGACCAGGCGCTCGGCGTCGACGGAGGTGTAGACCTGCGTGGTGCCGAGGTTGGCGTGGCCAAGCAGCTCCTGAATGGTGCGGAGATCGCCGCCGGCCCCGAGCAGATGGGTGGCGAAGGAATGGCGCAGGGCGTGCGGCGTCGCCGTGTCGCTGAGACCGAGGGCGCCGCGCAGCCGCTGCATGGCCAGCTGGATGAGGCGGGGCGACAGCGGCCCGCCCTTCTTGCCGACGAACAGCGGCCCGTCGGCGACAAGATGATAGGGGCAGAGGGCGCGATAGTCGGCGATGGCCTTGCCCACCGCCGGCAGGATCGGCACGGACCGCGTCTTGCCGCCCTTGCCGGTGACGCGCAGGGCGCCCCCCTCGGCGGCCGGCGCTTCGCCCGCCGTGATGGCCAGAGCCTCGGAAATGCGCAGACCGGCGCCGTAGAGCAGAGCCAGCACGGCGGCGTCGCGGGCGGCGACCCAGGCGTCCTCGGCCAGCTGGCTATCGCAGGCGACGACGGAGAGCGCGTCGGCGACGGCCAGGGGCTTGGGTAGCCGGCGTGGCGTCTTGGGGGTACGGACGGCGGCGACGGCGGCGCTCGTGGCCTGCCCGGACCGTTCGAGGAAGCGGACCAGCGACCGGATGCCGGCCAGCGTGCGGGCGAGCGAGGCGGCGGCGATGCCGTCCTTGCGGCGACGGGCGAGGAAGGCGCGGTAGTCGGCCGGCTGCAGGGCGGCGATGTCGGCGAGCGTCGGCGGCCGGCCCTGGTAGCCGGTCAGGAAGCGCACGAAGCCTTCGACGTCGCGGTCGTAGGCCTCGACGGTACGCGGGCTGACGCGGCGGACGTCGGCCAGCGACCGCCGCCAGTCGGCGACGCGGGCGGCGAGATCGGGCGCCATGATGACGAGAAGATCGGTGTCGGCCATGTCAGTCTCCCGGAGTGTCGCCACCGGCGGTGGCAGACGGCGACCACTCGCGGCTCCCTGGCTGCGGTTACAGGCGGACTTCGGCCGGCCGGTCGGCGGTCAGCACGTCGATCACCTCGAATCCGAAGCCCCGGTTGTAGGTGTGCAGGCCGTCGATGGCGCCGCTGCCGCGCCGGCGGGCGAGGATACGCTCGGCGAAGCCGCCGCCGTCGCAGCGGTCGATCTCGGCAAAGCCCAGGCCGGCGCCATAACCGCCGACGCTGTCCTGGAACGGTCGGATCAGCCGATCACCGAGGCGCAGGATGCAGCCGGCCGGGCGGGCGCTCGCCACATCGACCTTGACCGGGCCGATGCCGACACGCCGCCAGGGGCCGGTAACGGCGGCGGCGGTCCAGAGCGTCAGGCCGTCCCAGCTTGAGCCCCAGCGCGGCCGCTCGGCGCCGAACAGAAACCAGCGGCCATCCCGATGGAACAGCGTGGCGTCGCCGATGTCGACGTCGTCGATGAGCACCGCCGCCGGCACCCAACGGTCGGGAAAACGCTCGGCGCGCCAGAGCTCGACAGTGCGGCGGCCGGAGGTTTCCGGCAGCATGTAAACGTGGCCGTCGGCGGCGAAGATGTGGGGATAGGACAGGTGGCAGTCGGTCTCGAGCACCGGTTCCGGCCGCCCCTCCGGGCCGTCGGCACCGAGCGGCACCGCCGAGATGACGCCCTTGCCAGTCAGGTAGGGATAGTCTTCGACGAACAGGAAGGCCTTGCCGGCCTGCCCCCAGAGGAAGGGGTCGGCGTAGAAGCGCTGGCCGTCGTCGACGAGCGTAGCGAACGGCGCCGCGTCGAGCCGGGGCAGCGCCGTGTCGTCACCGGTGGCATGACGCCAGGCGACGGTCCAGCCGGCGGGTGCATGCCGGCCGACACCGAAGCGGCCACCGATGCGGCCGAGCAGCGTGGCGGCGAAATGCGCGAGCGGGCGGCGGCCGGCCGCCGGTGTGGCCGGGGCCGCGACCGAGGGCAGGGCGAGATCGGCGAGCGTGGCGCCGGCGGCAAGGCGATCGACGGCCACCGCCAGCATGTCGACGGCCCGGCCGAGCACGTTGGCCAGACCACGGCCGAGCACGCCGGGGTCCTCGACACCGACCAGCCAGGCGCCGGCCGTGCGAACGCCGCCGTCGCCATGGGCCGATAGCGTCACGAGCGGCGGCGCCCCGGCCAGGATGGCCCGGATGGCGCCGGTTGCGAGATCGGCGCCGCAACAGCCGAGCGACAGGCCGGTGGCGACGTCGCCGCCGGCCAAATCGATCTCGAAGTCGACCGGGCCGTCGGCCGCCTCGACCTCGAGCGCGGCGACATCGAGCCGGGCGAGCGGGCCATCGGCCGGCGCGCCATAAACGAGCCGTTCGAGGGCCAGTACCGGCGACAGCCGCCGGCGCGTCGTCACGGCGCGCCACGAGCCGTGACGGTCATCGCCGGCATCAAGGACACGGCGGATCGCTTCACCGTGCCACAGGCAGCACCGGGCGGGATCGATGAGGAAGCGAATGTGCATGTCAGTGGACGTCCGAGGGAGAACTGCCCCGATGCTAGTCCGGCAGGCCTTAAGAAACACCTCGCGCCGCCGCGGCCGGCGGGCCGGCGATCAGCCGTTGCAATTGTCCGTAAAGGATTATTCTATATGGGATTTGTCAGGGATTCGAAATCCGGTGCCGCGACGCACGGTCTCAAGCCAGACCGACGTCCGGGCCGGTCTCGGCTGCGGTTGCCGGCGATTGCCTGCCGGAACAACGGTTTGCCGGACCAGATGGGGCTTGGTCCGGACGTCCAGACGTGCATCGGCTTGGCTCAAGGGTCTGCGACTTGAAGATTCTGTTCTACATTCATGCGTTGGCCGGTGGTGGCGCCGAACGGGTCTGGGCCCTTGTCGCCAGCGAACTGGCGCAGACCGGCAACGACGTGATGTTCGCCGTCGACTATCGCGACGACGCCAACCTGTCGCTGCTCGGCCCCGACGTCCGCCTGCTGGAGATGGGCCCCGGCCACCTGCACTCGATGCTGGCGCTCCGCCGCATCATCCGCCGCGAACGGCCAGACGTGACGATCTCGGCGCTGGGCGCGGGCAATCTCAAGCACCTCCTGGCCGCCATGCTGGCCGGCCGGCGCGACCGGGCCATCCTGTCCTATCACGGCTACATCGACAACGAGCCGAAGCGGCTCAGCCAGCTGTCGTTCCGCCTGACGCCGCTGCTCACCCGCCTCGCCGCCCACACGGTGGTCGTCTCGGAAGACCTCCGCCAGCACGTCGTCGACGACTATGGCGCCGATGCCAGCCGCGTTTCGGTGATCCTCAACCCGGTAGCGGTGCCGGAGGCGACGGTCAGCGATCGCGACCTCGCCGCCCGCTCGCCGCTGGTGCTGGCCGCCTCGCGCCTGACGCCGGCCAAGAACGTACCGTTCCTGGTGCGCGCCTTCGCCCGCGTGCGCACGCCGGAGGCGCGCCTGGCCATTCTCGGCGAGGGCGAGGACCGACCGGCCATCGAGAGCGAAATCGCCCGCCTCGGCCTCAACGGTCGCGTCAGCCTGCACGGCTATCAGCGCCAGCCCTGGCCGTTCTACAACAATGCCAAGGTGTTCGTCGTCGGCTCGCGCATCGAGGCCTTCGGCCTCACCATCGTCGAGGCGCTCGGCTGCGGCCTGCCGGTGGTCAGTACCGATTGCGGCGGCCCGCGCGAAATTCTCGATCAGCCGGCCCTCGGCCGTCTCGTCGACCAGGGCGACGAAGTCGGCTTTGCCACCGCCATCGACGAACTGCTCGCCACCCCCGGCCCGGTGGCGCCCCGCCTCGAGCGCGCCGCCGTCTTCTCGGTGGAAAGCCGGGCCGAGGCCTATCTCGCCCTGATGCGGACGGTGGCCAAGGCGGCCCGGAGCCGCGCCGGCTGATCGCCAGCCACCGCCGGAAAGGCCTCTTCGTTCCGTCGACGGGCTGTGCTATGAGAGCGCCAGCAACGGTCGCGGCTCGACGCCGCCCTCAGCCCCAGCGCCCACCGCCGGGCCACAAACGAGGTCGAAACAACCCGTGAACTGGATCAACAACGTCGTCCGCCCGAAAATCCGCTCGCTTTGGCCCGCCAAGTGGGACGTGCCGGAAAATCTCTGGGTCAAGTGCCCGGAAACCGGCGAGATGGTGTTCCACCGCGATCTCGAAGCCAACCAGTGGGTCATCCCGAATTCCGGCTATCACATGCGCATGCCGGCGCAGCAGCGCCTCAAGAGCCTGTTCGACGACGGTGCCTACGATGCCATCCAGACGCCGCAGGTGCTGCAGGACCCGCTGAAGTTCCGCGACGAGAAGCGCTACGTCGACCGCCTCAAGGACTCGCGCGCCAAGACCGGGCATGACGACGCCATTCTGGTCGGCGCCGGCCTCGTCGAGAGCCAGCCGATGGTGGCCGCCGTGCAGGACTTCGAGTTCATGGGCGGCTCGCTCGGCACGGCCGCCGGCGAGGCCATCGTCCGCGCCGTCGAGGAAGCGGTGCACCGCTCGGCCGCCTTCGTCATGTTCTGCGCCTCCGGCGGCGCCCGCATGCAGGAAGGCATCCTGTCGCTGATGCAGATGCCGCGCACCACCGTCGGCGTCGAAATGCTGCGCGAAGCCGGCCTGCCCTACATCGTCGTGCTCACCAATCCGACGCTCGGCGGCGTTACCGCCTCCTACGCCATGCTCGGCGACGTGCAGCTGGCCGAGCCGGGGGCGCTGATCGGCTTTGCCGGCCCGCGCGTCATCGAGCAGACCATCCGCGAGAAGCTGCCGGAAGGCTTCCAGCGCGCCGAATACCTGTTCGACCACGGCATGATCGACATGGTGGTGCACCGCCACGCCATGCGTCCGACCATCGCCCGTCTGGTCCGGCTGATGACCGAACGGCGTCAGCAGACCAAGCGCCTCGGTTACGAGGTCGGCAACGGCCGGCGCAGCTGATCCGACCGGACCGGCCTGCCATTGCCCATCGGGCCGCCCTGACCGGGGCGGCCTTTCCTTTTTCCTTCCAGCTGCTGACCTGCCCATGATTGCGCCGCTCGACATCATCAACCGCCTGGCCAGCCGCTGGCCGAAGGGCTTCGATCTGACGCTGACGCGCATCCGCCGGCTGCTGGCGGCGCTCGGCGACCCGCAAACGCGGCTGCCGCCGGTGTTCCACATCGCCGGCACCAACGGCAAGGGCTCGACGGTGGCCTTCCTGCGGGCCATGCTGGAGGCTGACGGCTACCGCGTGCACGCCGACACCTCACCGCATCTCGTGCGCTACAACGAGCGCTTCCGGCTGGCCACCGCCGCCGGCCTCAGCGCCATCGTCGACGACGCCACCTTCGCCGACGCCCTGCTCAGGACCGAGAAGGCCAACGGCGACGAGGCGATCACGCTGTTCGAGCTGCTGACCGCCGCCGGCTTGCTGATGTTCGCCGAACACCCGGCCGACGCCGTGCTGCTGGAGGTGGGCCTCGGCGGCCGCTTCGATTCCACCAACGTCATCGACCGGCCGGAAGTGGCGGTCATCACCTCCATCTCTCTCGACCATCAGGCCTACCTCGGCGACACGGTGGAGCTGATCGCCTTTGAGAAGGCCGGCATCATCAAGGCCGGCCGGCCGGTGGTGGTCGCCCCAGCCAGCGACAGCGTTCGCGACGTGTTCGACGCCGTGGCGCGCGAGCGCCGCGCCGGACCGGTGCGGCACGGCGGCCAGGACTGGACCGCCTACGAGGAGCACGGCCGGCTGGTGTTCCAGGACGAGGGCGGCCTCATCGATCTGACGCGGCCGCGTCTGCCCGGCGGGCACCAGATCGGCAACGCCGGCACGGCCATCGCGGCGCTGCGCGCCTCCGGCCTTGCCGTCTCCAACGCCGCCATCGAACGCGGCATGCAGAAGGTCGAATGGCCGGCGCGGCTGCAGCGCCTCACGGCCGGCGAGCTGGTGGCACGCGCCCCCGAAGCGGCGGAAATCTGGCTCGACGGCGGCCACAACCCCGGCGCCGGCGAAGTGATCGCCTCGGCCATGGCCGATCTCGAGGAGCGGGTAGCCCGGCCGCTGGTGCTGATCGCCGGCATGCTGACCACCAAGGATCCGGAAGGTTATTTCGCCGCCTTCGGCGGTCTGGCCCGCCGCGTCTACGCCGTGCCCATCGAGGGCAGCGACGCGGCGCGTGATCCGCAGAGCCTGGCGGAAGCGGCCCGCGCCACCGGGCTCGTCGCCGTCGCCGCCAGCGGCGTCGACGCGGCGCTCGACCATCTCAAGGCGACCTGGAGCGGCGTAGCGCCGCGCATTCTCATCTGCGGCTCGCTCTACCTCGCCGGCAACGTGCTGGCCGAGAACGGCACGCCGCCGGTCTGAAACCCAGCTCACGCCGCGCGGTAGGCACGGCGCTTGAACAGGTGGGCGATGAAGGCGGTGGCGTAGAGCGGCGTCAGCAGGTTGATGACCGGCACCGCCATGATGGCGGCGATCAGCAGGCCGGCGACGAACAGCCGCGCCGATCCGGCCTGGCGCTCGCGCCGAACGGCGTCGGGCGGCAGGTGACGGCCGGCGATGAATTCGAAATATTCCCGACCGACGAAATAGGCGTTGGCGACGAAGAACAGCGGCAGATTGACACCCGGCAGCAGCACCAGCAGCAGCAGGGCGAGATTGACCAGCGCCACCAGGGCGGCGAAGCGCAGGGCGCTCCTGAGGCCGGGCCAGAACGGCATCGGCCGCCCCGGCGGATCGTCGGGATAATGGGTCGTCTCCACCGCTGCGGCGACATCGTCGAGGAACAGGCCGGCCGACAGCGCCGTCACCGGCGCCACCAGAAATCCGAGGCCGATGAACAGCGTCAGGCCGGTCAGCCAGGAGGCCAAGCCGTCCCAGGGCGGGCCGAGGGTCGGCAGCAGCGCCCGCACGGCCGCGTCGAGGCCGAACCAGGCGACGATGATGAGGGCGAGCGTCAGGCCGAGCGACTTCCACAACACGGCGCGGAAGGCGGGCGACAGAATGTCGCTGAGGGCGGTTACGGCGGCGGTCAGCATGCGTCTCTCATCCTTGCGCCCCGTCGATCAGGCGACAGCAACCTGATCGGCCCACGGCGGCCCAAATTGTTGCATCAACGGTTGCCGCTTGTCGATCCGGCGTTTCTGCCGGTCGGGCCGGCTTGTCGGCAATCTGGGAATGCGTTAGGGCAATGAAAAGGGGGCGGCCAGCAATTCCGCCCGGCAAAGTGCGAATTCGTTCCTTCGGTGCGGCAATGGCGGTCGAGGCGCAAGCCTCGCGCAGGCGATCGATCGGACAGGGAAAAGACCAATGGCCAGCGTGACGGAAAGTGCTTTCGACGTCCTGACGATCGGCAATGCCATCGTCGACATCATCTCCACGGCCGAGGAGGACATCCTCGTCACGCTCGGCGTCACCAAGGGCATGATGCGCCTCATCGACGCCGCCGAAGCCAGCCGCATCTACGCCCTGATGGGCCCGGCGGTGGAAACCTCCGGTGGCTCGGCCGCCAACACCGCCGCCGGCGTCGCTTCGTTCGGCGGGCGCGCCGCCTACATCGGCAAGGTGGCCGCCGACGAGTTCGGCGACATCTTCCGCCACGACATGCGCTCGCAGGGCGTTCATTACGGCACCGTCGCCCTGTCGGGCGGCGCGCCGACCGCCCGATGCATGGTGCTGGTGACGCCCGACAGCGAGCGGACCATGAACACCTACCTCGGCGCCTGTCACCAGCTGACCGAGGCCGACATCGACGAGAACGTGGTCGGCGGCGCCAGCCACACCTATCTCGAAGGCTTCCTGTGGGATCCGCCGGCCGCCAAGCTGGCCTTCCGCAAGGCGGCGACCATCGCCCACGCCCACGGCCGCACGGTGTCGCTGACGCTGTCCGACAGCTTCTGCGTCGACCGCTTCCGCGCCGAATTCCTCGATCTCGTGCGCAGCGGCACCGTCGACATGGTGTTCGCCAACAAGGAAGAGGCCAAGTCGCTCTACGAGACCGGCGACATCGACACGGCCATCGCCTGCCTCGCCCGCGACTGCAAGCTCGGCGCCGTGACGCTGGGCGGCGATGGCGCCGTCGCCTTCCGCGGCGACGAGATGGTCAGCGCCCCGGCCTTCCCGGTCGACGACCTCGTCGACATGACCGGTGCCGGTGACCAGTTCGCCGCCGGGTTCCTCTATGGCATTTCCCACGCCCTGCCGCTGGCCGCCGCCGCCCGGCTCGGGTGTCTGGCCGGTTCCGAATGCGTCGGTCACATCGGCCCGCGCCCCGGCTGCAGCCTCGGCCAGCTCGCCGCCGATCACGGCCTGCTGCCGCATCGCCACTGAGGACGGGTTCAGAACTTCTCGTCGGGATAAACGCCCCACAGCGCCGGCTGCGGTATCCAGCCGGAGAAGCCGTCGCCGTCGAGGCTGCACCACGAACCGTCGCAATGGTTGACGCGCGCCTGCACCCCGGCCTCGAGGCGGGCGGTGATGGCCGCGTCGGCGGCGGCGCGGGTGTGAACGTCGTTGAGCGCCTTGGTGGTATCCCACGGCGCCACGATGGCGGTGCGCGTGCCCGACAGCAGGCTGTGGAACACCCAGCCCTCGGCGCCGGTGAAGTCGCGGATGCGGCGCCAGTTCTCGAATTCCTGGGTGATCTCCACCGGCATGCCGGCGCGAACGTAGCGCCAGACGATGGCCTGATCGCGCGAGGGACCGCGTCGGACGTTGACCGAGTCCGACTTGAGGCTGACGAAGCGCGGCACCGGCAGGCCGCTGGCGCCGGTGGTGACGTCCTGGGCGCCGACGTCGGTCGCCAGCAGCGCGGTCACCAACGCCATCGCCCACGCGCATTTCCTGCCGTTCACCGCCACCATCGTCGCTCCAAGCCTTGCCGCGCGCCCAGACGGCGCCTCGAATCCATCGTTGCCAGCCTCGGTTAACGAACGGTCAAGACCGCGCAAATTCCCTTTGCCGCCGTCACGATCGCCGGAGCCGTCACGCGGCGGGTTGACGCCCTCCTTCCCATGGCCGACATTGAGGCGAAGATCAAGCCGACGCGGACGCCGGCGAACGAGGACTGAAATGGCCCGCAAGAAGCCGCTGGTCGTGGTGACCCGCAAACTGCCCGACGCCATCGAAACGCGCATGCGCGAACTGTTCGAAACGCGCTTCAATGCCAATGACAAACCGATGACCCAGGCCGAACTGGTCGAAGCGGTGCGCGCTGCCGACGTGCTGGTGCCGACGGTGACCGATCGCGTCGACGCCGCCGTGCTGTCGCAGTCGGGTGCCAACCTCAAGCTGGTGGCCAATTTCGGCAACGGCGTCGACAACATCGATGTCGACACGGCAACCAAGCGCGGCATCACCGTCACCAACACGCCGGGCGTCCTCACCGAAGACACGGCCGACATGACCATGGCGTTGATCCTCGGCGTCACCCGCCGGCTGCGCGAGGGTATCCGCTCCATCGACGACGAAACCTGGCCGGGCTGGTCACCGACCTGGATGCTGGGCAGCCGGGTGCGTGGCAAGCGCCTCGGCATCGTCGGCATGGGCCGCATCGGCCAGGCGGTGGCGCGGCGCGCCCTGGCCTTCGGCATGTCGATCCACTACCACAACCGCCGCCGCCTGCCGCTCGAGCTTGAGGAAAAGCTGGACGCGACGTGGTGGGAAAGCCTCGACCAGATGCTGAACCGCATGGACATGGTGACCATCCACTGTCCGCACACGCCGGCCACCTATCACCTGCTGTCGGCACGCCGGCTGCGGCTGCTCAAACCCGAGGCCTACCTCATCAACACGGCGCGCGGCGAGATCGTCGACGAGGCCGAGCTCATCTGCATGCTGGTCGCCGGCGATCTGGCCGGGGCCGGGCTCGACGTCTACGAAGGCGAACCGGCGGTGAGCCGCAAGCTCGTCAAGTGCGATCGGGTGCTGCTCTTGCCGCACCTCGGTTCGGCCACCATCGAAAGCCGTCTCGAAATGGGCGAGAAGGTCATCGTCAACATCAAGGCGGCGGTCGACGGCCATACGCCGCCCGACCGCGTGCTGCCAAGCATGATCTGAGCCGGCGCTCAGGCCAGCGGGCCGAGATCGGCGAGATAGCTGTTGTCGGCGCGCGAGCGGACGTAGGCGGCCGGATCGATGTCGGCGACCAGCAGCCGTTCGCCGTCGACCGGGGCTTCGGCCAGGACCTGGCCGTCGGGGGCGATGATGCGGCTGCGGCCGCCATAGGTGAAGCGGTCGTCGCGGCCGGTGACGTCGACATAGGCCAGAAACAGCTGGTTCTCGAAGGCGCGCACCGCCACCATCCGCTCGGCGATGAAGCGGCCGTTGTCGCCAGCCGGCAGAGCCGTCGGCACCAGCACGACGTCGGCGCCGGCCCGCGCCAGACGCCGGACGTTCTCGGGAAATTCGACGTCGTAGCAGATGAGCAGGCCGAAGGTCAGTCCGGCGTGGCGGAACAGCCGCGTCGACGGCGCCGCTGCCCGGAACAGCTTGCGCTCGTAAGCGCCATAGAGGTGACTCTTGCGATAGACGACCGTGGTGGTGCCATCGATGAACAGGGCGGCGTTAAAGACGTCGACACCGTCGCGTTCGGGCAAGCCGGCCACCAGCGCCACGCCGTGACGGCGGGTCAGCGCGGCGAGACGGGCGATGAGCGGGCCGTCGGCGGCGGCGGCCAGCGTCAGCAGCGCCGGGCCGGCACCATAGCCGACGAGCCCCAGTTCGGGCGTCACCAGCAGGGTGGCACCGCGGGCGGCGGCGCCGCGCAGCCCCTCTTCGATGCAGGCGAGGTTGGCGTCGACGTCGGCGACGACGCTCGGCATCTGCAGGGCGGCAAGGCGCATGACAAAACTCCGGTCGGGGGCCGGCAGCGGTTGTCCAACAGTTCGCCGCCGCTGGCAAGGCGCGGTCCGGCCAAGACGCACGACGGCGCCCCCTCGTCCACGAAGGCGCGCCGTCGGTCGATCCGTCCGAACGCCGGCCAGGCGGCCGTCGCTCAGCCAGGGGCGTTGTCCTCAGTCCTTGAGGGCGAAGGTCTCGAGCTTGGCGGCGTTCGACTTGTCGATCAGCACGCAGTCCATGGAGATCTTCTCGGGCTGGCCGGTCTTGCCGTCCTTGAGGTACTTGTCGGCGAGCTCGACGGCGTACTGGGCCTGACGATAGGCCGGCTGCAGGCCGGTCGCATGGATCTTGCCCGCCAGGATGGCGTCGCGCACGTCGTTGGAACCGTCGAAGCCGGCGACCAGCACGTCCTTGCGGCCAGCGGCCTCGAGGGCGGCCATGGCGCCCATGGCCATGGTATCGTTGCCGGAGATGACGCCCTTGATGTTCGGGTTGGCCTGGAGGATCGATTCCATCTTGGAGAAGGCTTCGGTCTGGCTCCAGTTGGCCGACTGCTGGGCGACCATCTTCATGTCCGGATACTGGTCGATGACGTCATGGAAGCCCTTGGAACGGACGCCGGCGTTGGTGTCGGATTCCTTGCCCACCAGCTCGACGTAGTTGCCCTTCTCGCCCATGGCCGAGACGAAGCTTTCGGCCACCAGCGTGGCGCCCTGGTAGTTGTTGGAGACGAGCTGCACCACGGCGACGCCGGCGGCGTTGATCTCGCGGTCGATCAGGAACGACGGCACGCCGGCGTCCTTGGCCTTCTTGACGGCGGCCACCGTGGCGTCGGCGCCGGCGTTGTCGAGGATGATGGCCGAGGCCTTCTGGGCGATGGCCGAATCGATCAGGTCGTTCTGCTTGTTGGCGTCGTCATCGTGGCTGTAGATGGCGGCCTTGTAGCCGAGTTCCTGGGCGCGGGCCTGGGCACCGACCGCTTCCGCCTTGAAGAACGGGTTGTCGTGGCTTGGCGTGATGATGACGATGAGCTTGTCGGCGGCCATGGCCGAAGCCGTGAGGGCGATACCGGCCAGCAGACCGAGCGCGGCAGTTTTCAGCACGTTGCTAAGTTTCATGACTACACTCCTCCTTGAAATCCGCCGTTCCTCCCAGCGGGATCGATGTGGCCGGCGATGACGCCG
>CALMMQ010000035.1 GCA_937868725.1 uncultured Pleomorphomonas sp. | reverse complement strand
GGGCGAGGAAGCCTTCGATCGCCGGGCGCAGTTCGTCGAGGTCGGTCGCTCCCCACACCACCAACTCGGACGTCGCGTTTGGCGGGCCGAACCGGGTGACCTTCTCCGCAGCTGCGGCGTTACCTGCCAGGATCGCGACGACGCTCATCGATAGGAACCGCCGCCATCTCATCGCGCATGCTCCTCGGCAAGTCGGTTCATCGGGAACGTCATCTTCACAACCAGGCCGCCCCCCTTCCGATCCTCGAACGTCAGTGTCGCATGGTGGTGGCGGATGACGTTAGCGACGATTGCAAGCCCTAGCCCGCTGCCCGGCGTATCGCCGGAGCGGGAGCCGCGCACGAAGCGCTGGGTGATGCCGGGGCGCTCGTCGGCGGCGATGCCGGGGCCGCGATCCTCGACCGAGAGCACGGCTCGGCCGGCCTCGGACACCAGCCGGACCGTGATCGGCTCCGCCCGGCCGGCATATTTCAGCGCATTGTCGAGCAGGTTTCGGAATGCTTCGGTCAGCATCAGCCCGTCGCTCATGATGTAGGGCGGCGCTTCCAGCGTCTCGATGTGCAGATTGACTTTCATGCCCGTGCGGTCGCTGAATTCGTCGATCGCCAGCTCGACGAGTTCCAGAAGATCGGTCAGCGCCAATGTCGAGACCTCGACACGGTGAGCGACCATGGTGTCGGCAAGGAGCTGGTCTGCCAGCCTGCTAACGACGACGGCATTGCGATGGATGGAGCGCAATTGGTCGCGGATGGAGCCGCGATCGGTTTCGTCGACCGCCATTTCGACCTGTGCCCGCAGATTGGACAGCGGAGTGCGAATTTGGTGCGCCGACTCGGCGATGAAGTTCTGCATCCGCGCCAGCAGGGCCATCAACCGGTCGATCAGTCCGTTGAGAGCTGTGACGAGGTGGTGGATCTCGTGCGGTACCGGGATGTCGAGCCGCTCGATATTGGTGGCGTCGTTGGCCGCGATGGCGCGTTCGATGGCATCGAGAGGTCGCAGGGCACTGCGTACCGCCAGCCAAATCAAAGCCATGGCGAGCAGCATGATCCCGGCGGCTGGAACGAACGAGAGCCGCAGTAGCTCTGCACGGAACTGCTCTTGCTCCTCATTGGTCTCGGCGACGACGACCGTCACCCAACCCGATTGCTGCCCGCCCGATATGAAGCGCCCGAGAGTGCAGATCCGCACGGGGACGCCGAGAAACTCCCCGTCCGCGAATTGCGGCGCTGCCGAGGTCGCCGGCGGCGTCCGCGCCGCGAGCTCGGGATAGCCGGTGATCAGCGAGCCGTCCGGCGCGATGACGCGATAGAATATCCGGTTCGAGGTCCGGCTCGCGAGGATGGCAAGGGACGAATAGGTCAGATCGACCGTCGGGACGCCGTCATCGTACTGGATGGCATCGGCGATCGACAGCGCCGAGGCGGCGAGCAGATGGTCGAAGGACCGCTCCGAGGCGCGCTGCGCATGGAAATGGAGATAGTAGAACAACCCCAAGCCGAGCACGAGAAAGGCCGGCATCAGCCGGCCAAATAGCCGCGCACGGATGGAGTAGGTCTCACTTCCGGTCATGGACTTCCGCGATGTAGCCTTCCCCCCATACGGTCCTGATTTCGACCGAGGTTCCAGCCAGCTTCTTCCTCAGCCGGGAAACATAAAGCTCAACCGCATTGGGCGCCGCCGCCTCGTCGAAGGAGAACAGGCGATCGAGAATCGTATCCTTGGCGAGAACGCGGTCAAGATTGCCGAGGAACAATTCGAGCAGCCGGAATTCCCGCTGGCCGATTTGGAGATGGCGACCGCCGATCTCGACTCTTCGCCGCGACAGGTCGAAAACGAGGTTGCCGATGGTCACGGCGCTGCTGGAGTGTCCCTGGGGCCGCCGCAACAAAGCGCGGATTCGCGCCTCGATCTCGCTGAGGTCGAAGGGTTTGACGACATAGTCGTCGGCCCCGATGTCCAGCACGCGGACCTTCTCGTCGAGGCCGCCCCGGGCCGTCATGACGAGCACCGGCACCGTCGAGTTCCGCGCCCTTAGCCGGCCGAGAAAGGTCTCGCCGTCGACCTTGGGCAACATCAGGTCGAGAAGGACAAGGTCATAAACCGCCTGTTGGAAGAACTGGTCCGCCTGCTCCCCGTCTTTGGCCCAGTCGACGGCATACCCCGAGCGGCGAAGGCGCGAGATGACGGCGGTAGCCTGATCCGCGCTGTCTTCGACGAATAGAATCCGCATCCTGCCCTACATCCCCCCATGGCCGGCAGTCTGGAGAGCCGTTCCGTCCGGGCTCTGCCAAATCATGCAGCGGCCGAGGCGATGACAGGCTCTTGACAGCTTCGCATCTCATTATCGTTCTAACATACGACCGAAGCCGGTCTTCGCCAAGGTCGAATAAAGAAATTGGGAGGATGTTGGTTTGATTGTGTCGCTTGCGCGGCATCGATTCTCTGCATCTTGACGAAAGCTAATACTCGCCAATACGCGAGTATAGTACCTTTTAATTTTGCGATCGTGCATCTTTATGCTCTGTCGCGAGGGCGGTGCTGTGGCTCGATTTCGGTGCGGCGGTCTTTGCTTCGGTAAAGCGGGAGCCGATCAAACTTGCAGGATCCCAAACCAAGATGCGCGGGTGGAGCGTGCCGGCGCATGGCTCAGGGACGTTGTAGAAATTGGGGACCAGCAACATGTCAGCAGCCCTCGACAGCTTTAGCTGCAAGCGCACCCTGACGGTCGGGGATGCGCAGTACACCTATTTCGATCTGGTCGAAGCCGAGAAGAACGGCCTCGCCGGCATTTCCAAGCTGCCCTTTTCGATGAAGGTTCTGGTCGAGAATCTGCTGCGTAACGAGGATGGTCGCACAGTCACCAAGGCCAATATCGAGGCCGTGGCCGGCTGGCTGAACGACAAGGGCCAGGCCGGCGTCGAGATCGCCTATCGTCCTGCTCGTGTGCTGATGCAGGACTTCACCGGCGTGCCAGCGGTGGTCGATCTCGCCGCGATGCGCGACGGTGTCGTTGCGCTCGGAGGCGACCCGCAGAAGATCAACCCGCTGGTGCCGGTTGACCTTGTCATCGACCACTCGGTCATCGTCGATGAATTCGGCTCGCCCAAGGCTCTTCAGCAGAATGTCGACCTCGAATACTCGCGCAACGCGGAGCGCTACAAGTTCTTGAAGTGGGGCCAGCAGGCCTTCCGCAACTTCCGCGTGGTGCCGCCCGGGACGGGCATCTGCCACCAGGTCAATCTCGAGTATCTCGGCCAGGTCGTCTGGACCAATGACGAGAGCGGCGAGACGGTCGCCTATCCCGACACCTGCGTGGGCACTGACTCGCACACCACCATGATCAACGGTCTGGGCGTGCTCGGCTGGGGCGTCGGCGGCATCGAGGCCGAGGCCGCGATGCTCGGCCAGCCGGTTTCCATGCTGCTGCCGGAGGTCGTCGGCTTCAGGCTGACCGGCAAGCTCAAGGAAGGCATCACCGCGACCGACCTCGTGCTGACCGTTACGCAGATGCTGCGCAAGAAGGGCGTCGTCGGCAAGTTCGTCGAGTTTTTCGGTCCCGGCCTGTCCAACATGACGCTGGCCGACCGCGCAACCATCGCCAATATGGGCCCGGAATACGGCGCGACCTGCGGCTTCTTTCCGGTCGACGAGGAAACCCTGCGCTATCTCACCATGTCCAGCCGCTCGCCGGAGCGCATCGCGCTGGTCGAGGCCTATAGCAAGGCGCAGGGCATGTGGCGCCATGACGGCTCGGCCGACCCGGTCTTCACGGACACGCTCGAACTCGATCTGGGTGACGTCGTGCCGTCCATGGCCGGACCGAAGCGTCCCGAGGGCCGCGTCGCCCTGCAGGACATTCCCGCCGGTTTCGCGGCTGCGATGGAGGCCGACTACAAGAAGGCGGCCGAGATGCACAAGCGCTACGCGGTCGAAGGCACCGAGCACGATCTCGGCCATGGCGACGTGGTCATCGCCGCCATCACCTCCTGCACCAACACCTCGAACCCCTCGGTGCTGATGGCGGCTGGCCTACTCGCCCGCAACGCCAATCGTCGCGGGCTGAAACAGAAGCCGTGGGTCAAGACCTCTCTGGCGCCAGGCTCGCAGGTCGTGGCCGAGTATCTCGCCAGCTCGGGCCTGCAGACGGAACTCGATCAGATCGGTTTCAACCTGGTCGGCTTCGGCTGCACCACCTGCATCGGCAATTCCGGCCCGCTGCCGGCGCCGATCTCGAAGACGATTAACGAGAAGGGCCTGATCGCGGCGGCTGTGCTCTCGGGCAACCGCAACTTCGAAGGCCGCGTCTCGCCGGACGTGCAGGCGAATTATCTCGCCTCGCCGCCGCTGGTGGTGGCGCATGCGTTGGCCGGTACGGTCACAAAGGATCTGACTAAAGAACCGTTGGGTGAGGACCGCGACGGCAAGCCGGTCTATCTCAGGGAGATCTGGCCGACCTCGGCCGAGATTCAGGAGTTCATCGAGAAGAACGTCACCCGCGAAGTGTTCGCGCGCAAATATGCCGATGTCTTCAAAGGCGATGCCAACTGGCAGGCGGTCAAGGTGCCGAGCGGCCAGACCTATGCTTGGGACGACGACTCGACCTATGTGCAGAACCCGCCCTATTTCCAGGGCATGGGCAAGAAGCCGGCCGCGATCGGCGACATCAAGGGCGCGCGCATCCTCGGCCTGTTCGGCGACAAGATCACCACCGACCACATCTCCCCGGCCGGTTCGATCAAGGCGGCCTCTCCGGCCGGCTCTTACCTGACCGAGCATGGCGTCGCGGTGGCCGACTTCAACCAGTACGGCACGCGCCGCGGCAACCATGAGGTGATGATGCG
>CALMMQ010000034.1 GCA_937868725.1 uncultured Pleomorphomonas sp. | reverse complement strand
ACCACACCTGGTTGCCGTCCCAGTGCGGGCCGACGGTGTTGATGGCGATGCGGCGCTCGGCGTCGGTCTTGGCCACGAAGGGCAGCAGCGAGCCGACCCCCATGTCCATGCCGTCGGTGATGGCAAAACCCATCAGCAGCGCGCCGACCAGGATCCACCAGATGAATTTCAGGATTTCATAGTCGAGCATGGTTCGATCCTCATTCGGCGGCCGCGACGCGGGCCGGCTGCTCGAAGTGGTAGCGTCCGGTGCCGAGCGAGCTCGGGCCGAGGCGAGCGAACTTCACCATCAGGAAGACTTCGATGATGAGCAGGCAGGTGTAGAAGATGAGGAAGCCGGCGAGCGAGAAGATGAGATCGCCCGACGTGAGGCTCGAGGTGCCGAGCGAGGTCGGCAGCACTTCGCCGATGGCCCAGGGCTGGCGACCGAATTCGGCGACGAACCAGCCGAGTTCGCAGGACAGCCACGGCAGCGGGATGGCCAACAGCGCCGCCCGGAGCAGCCAGCGCTTCTTCTCGACCGTCCGCTTGGCGTTGTAGTAGAACGCCGCGCCGAAGATCGCCAGCATCACGAAGCCGAAGCCGACCATGATGCGGAAGGCCCAGAACAGCGGCCAGACGGTGGGAATGGTGCTGTCGGCGGCCATGGTGATCTGGTCTTCGGTGGCCGTGCTGGGGTCTTCGACAAACTGCTTCAGCAGCAGGCCGAAACCGATGTCCTTGGCGTGGGCGTCGAAGGTGGCGCGGGTTTCGGGGCTGTGGTCGCCAGCGCGGATCTTCTGCAGGGCAGCGTAGGCGATCTGGCCGGAGCGGATGCGCTCCTTGTGGGCGGCCTTGAGGTCGGAGAGGCCGAGCACGGGCTTGTCGAGCGAACGGGTGGCGATGAGGCCGAGCGCGAACGGGATCTCGATGGCGCCCTTGGTGACTTCTTCCTTCTGCGAGGGGAAGCCGATCAGGTTGAAGGGGGCCGGCGCGGGCTGCGTCGCCCACTCGCCTTCGATGGCGGCGAGCTTGACCTTCTGGACGTCGCCGAGCTCGTAACCGCTCTCGTCGCCGAGCACGATGACCGACAGGCAGGCGGCGAGGCCGAAGCCGGCGGCGACGGCGAACGAACGCCGGGCGAACGGCAGGTCGCGCTTCTTCAGCATGTACCAGGAGGAGATGCCGAGCACGAACATCGAGGCGGTGGTGTAGCCGGCCGCGACGGTGTGGACGAACTTGACCTGGGCAACGGGGTTGAACAGCACTTCCGCGAAGGAGTGCATCTCCATGCGCATGGTCTCGGGCGCGAAGATCGAACCGACGGGGTTCTGCATCCAGCCGTTGGCCACCAGGATCCACAGCGCCGACAGGTTGGAGCCGAGCGCGGTAAGGAAGGTGACGGCGAGGTGCTGGCGCTTGGTCAGCTTTTCCCAGCCGAGGAAGAACAGGCCGATGAAGGTCGATTCAAGGAAGAAGGCCATCAGACCTTCGATGGCCAGCGGCGCGCCGAAGATGTCGCCGACGTAATGGGCGTAGTAGGACCAGTTGGTGCCGAACTCGAACTCCATGGTGAGGCCGGTCGTCACGCCGAGGGCGAAGTTGATACCGAACAACTTGCCCCAGAACTTGGTCATGTCCCGGTAGATTTCCTTGCCGGTCATCACATAGACGGTTTCCATGATGACAAGCAGCCAGGTCAGTCCCAGCGTCAACGGCACGAATATGAAGTGGTACATCGCTGTGGCGGCAAACTGCCACCGCGATAGTTCCACAAAGGTCTGATCGAGCATGATGGTCGATGTCCTCTTCTCCGAGGGAGGCACGGGCCCCCCAAGAATGCCACTTGCGAACATGCGACGAATGGTTCGGAGGATGTCTCCGGGCCCCCGCCGAAAACGCTCGAGCATCCGCCGATCAGGTTGAAACGACCAGATCGACAAGCGGCTGCTCAATCCTTTGACTCTGGAGCGATTTCTTATCGACCTGACGATTCAGTCAGGTCGGAAAGCGCTCTAGCCGCCGTCCGAACGGCCGGTCGCGACCGAGTCCCTTGTCGGTCGGGCCGAAAAAACGAGCTTCCACCACCTCTCGGCGTGCTCTCATCCGCGGACCACGGTATCAGTATATGGGTCGATATGGACATAACTATCCGTCGAAAGTTATAACGTCAATATACCTTTGGAGCGACCATGAAGCTCAATGCGGTTTTGCACGGTGCGTTGCGCGTGCTGATGCTGTGCGGTGACGGGCGTGTCGTGCGCCTGGCCGAACTGGCGGGTGACCTGGGCTTCCCGAAGGTCACCGTCAGCCATACCTGCAACCTGTTGGTGCATGCCGGCATTCTGGAAAGCCGGCGCGGCACCGGCGGCGGCTATCGCCTGGCCCGGCCGCCGGAGGACATCCGGCTGCTCGAGCTGTTCGACATCTTCGATCCCGAGGATCAGACCAACGCCTGTGGCTTCCGCGGTTCGGAAGAGTGTCGCATCTGCGGCGTCTGCCGTCTGCGCGCTGCCACGGCGGCCGCCTACGCGGCCATGCGGGCGGAACTCGCCGACCTGACGGTGGCCGATTTCGCCCTCGATCACGCCAGTAGCGTCAGGCCAGCGGCGTTTCGCAGCGCGCCAGGTTGAGCGACAGGACGGCGAGCAGTTCTTCGCCGTTGAGGGTGATGTCGGCGAGCGTCAGCTCGTCGAGGGCGGCGAGGAAGGCGCGCGTGCCGCGCTGCAGCGCCGCCGAGAGGCGGCAGCGACCGGTGAGCGGGCAGGTGTTGTTGCTGCTGTCGAAGCATTCGACGGTGTTGAAGCCGTCCTCGGTGCGGCGAATCACCTCGCCGACGTTGATCTCCGCCGCCGGCCGGGCGAGGCGAAAGCCGCCCTTGTTGCCGCGCACGGTGGCGAGATAGCCCCAGGTCCCCAGCTGGTGTACGCATTTGACCAGATGCGCCTCGGAAATGTTGAAGCTGTGCGCCACCTCGCGAATGGTCGACAGCGCCGGCGAGCGCGCCGCCGCCACCATCAGCACCCGCATGGTGTAGTTCGAGTATGAAGTCAGGCGCATCGGGACTCCGACTTGATCCAAGTCAAACATATATTGAAAATATAACAAGGAAGTCCGGCGGTCACGAGCAAAATGTGACCGCCGGACGCCGGCGACTTCGACGATGGTCGAGGTGACCGACGCGCGCCGGGAAAGCCGGGCTTGACCGGGCGGAAATATCAGGGTTTGCGACCGACGAGCCGGACGAGCGCCGCCGGGCCGCTGTGGGTGGCACCATCGTCGAGCACGGCGTCGACGTCGCGGATGTCGAGATCGACGAAGTCGCCGAAATGCTCGAGCAGCAGCTCGCGGCTATAGAGGTTCTCGAGCTTGCCCGGACCGCCGGAGGTCAAGTGGATCTGGCCAAGGCCGAAGCCTTCGATGAGCAGCCAACCGCCGGGCTTCAGCGCCGCGCGCAGGCGGGCGAATATCAGGGTGCGCTCGTCGGGCGCCAGAAACTGGAAGAAGCAGCCGACGACGACATCGAAGGCGGCGTCCGGCCAGTCCCAGGTGAGCAGATCGGCGTGAACGGTGGTCAGGCTGACACCGCGCGCGGCGGCGAGGGCCCGCGCCTTGGCCTGGGCGGCGGCGGAAAAGTCGAGCGAGACGACATCGAGGCCGGCGGCGGCCAGGAACGTGCCATTGCGGCCCTCGCCGTCGGCCACCGACAACGCCCGGCCGCGCGCCGGCAACAGCGGCCGGCAAGCGGCGAGGAAGGGGCTCGGCGCCGTGCCGTAGAGGTAGCCGTCGGCGGCATATCGGCTTTCCCACTGGGCCTGGCTGGGGGATCGAGCGACGGTCATGAACGGGACTCCCGGTTTGGCGCGGCTTTTGCGACGGCGGGACGGCAAAGCAACGGTGACCGCCGATTCGTCGCATGATGAAACACCGAAGTCGACAGAAATGCAGACAGCGACGAAAAGCTGATGTACGGATGCCGTTCCTATGGGCTTCATGAACGGGGTCGCGGCAGCGCGTCGTTGGGGATCGACGGGCCGCCGCAGCGCCGGATGCAACGGGGAAATTGGAACAGATGGCTGTCAGTTTCGGTACTTCCGGCCTGCGTGGCCCGGCAGAAGGCTTCACGCCCGAAATATGTCGGGCCTACGTGGCGGCCTTCCTTGACCATAGTTGCGCCGATGCGTCGGAGCGGGCCGTGCTGCTTGGCGCCGATCTCAGGGCGTCCAGCCCATCGATCGTTGCCGCCTGCGCCAGCGCCGTCGTTGCCGCCGGTTGGACGCCGATCAACGCCGGCAACGTGCCGACCCCGGCCCTTGCCGCCTATGCGCTGGCCCGCCGCCTGCCGGCCATCATGGTCACCGGCAGCCACATTCCCGAAATCTACAACGGCATCAAGTTCTACCGCCCCGACGGCGAGTTCCTCAAGGAAGACGAGGCGCCGGTGCGCGAGCGGGCGCTGGCGCTGCTGGCGCGGGGTGATGTGGCGCCGGCGGTGGTGCTGCCGGCCATCGATGCCACGATCGCCGAATCCTATGTCGAACGCTACGTCGCCGCCTTCCCGGGAGCGCCGCTGGCCGGGCTCAAGGTGGGCGTCGACCTGCATTCGGCCGTCGGGCGCGACCTGACGGTCAGCATTCTCGAACGCCTGGGCGCCGAGGTGCACAGCTTCCGCCGCGCCGACCACTTCATCGCCGTCGACACCGAGGCCCTCGATCCGGCCGACGTCGAGCGCGATCGCCTGGAAATCGAGGCGCACGGTCTGATGGCCGTGGTTTCGACGGACGGCGATGGCGACCGGCCGCTGGTCATCGACGAGACCGGCCGCCAGATCAACGGCGACATTCTCGGCGCGCTCACGGCCCGCCATCTCGGCATCGCCACCGTGGTGACGCCGCTTTCCTCGACCAGCGCCATCGAGATCGGCGGCTGGTTCGATCAGGTGGTGCGCACCCGCATCGGCTCGCCCTACGTGGTGTCGGCCATGGCCGCGACCGATCCGGACGAGGGGCCGATCGCCGGCTTCGAGGCCAACGGCGGCTTCCTCACCGAGAGCGACCTGCGCCTTGGCGGCGCCGTGCTGCCGCGTCTGCCGACACGCGATGCCATCCTGCCGATCATCGCCGTGCTCAAGCTGGCGGTTGAAGAGAAGCAGCCGCTGTCCAAGCTTGCCGACGAGCTGCCCTCGCGCGTCATGAAGGCTGACCGGCTGAAGGACGTCGATCCGGCCACCGGCGCCTCGTTCCTCAAGGGCATCGCCAGTTCGCCGGACGCGCGCGCCGCCATCGACCCGCGCCTCACTTCGCCGGCCGACATCAACGTCATCGACGGCGTGCGGCTGACGCTGGTCACCGGCAGCGTCGTTCACTTCCGCCAGTCGGGCAATGCGCCGGAAATGCGCTGCTACGTCGAGACCGACGACGCGGCGCGCACCGAGAAGTTCCTCGGCGAACTGATGGCGCGACTGACGCTGTCGCTGAAGCCCAAGGGCTGAGGCGGCCGGTCGGCAGCGCTGCGATCAGATCCATCCCGACAGTTCACGACGGACGACGGCTTCGAGCACATCGAGGCCGTCGTCGCTGTCGTTGAGGCAGTCGATGCGTGTGAAGCGCTGGCCGCCGGCGGCGCGGAAGATATCGGCGTTCTCGACGCCGATCTCCTCGATCGTCTCGAGGCAGTCGGCGACGAAGCCGGGCGTGACCACGGCGAGGTCGCGCACGCCCGAGCGGGCCAGCGCGGCCACGGTCTCGGCGGTGTAGGGTTGCAACCATTCCTCCGGACCGAAGCGCGACTGATAGGTGAGGCGCAGCCGTGTCTCGTCCATGCCGAGGCGGTCGCGCAGCAGCCGCACCGTCTTGTGGCAATGGCAATAGTAGGGGTCGCCCTTGGCGAAATACGACTGGGGAATGCCGTGGAAGGAGGCCAGCAGCACTTCCGGCCGCCAGTCGAGCCCGGCGAGGTGGGCTTCGATCGATCGGGCCAGGGCGTCGATATAGGCGGGGTCGTCGTAATAGGGCGGCACGGTGCGCAGCGCCGGCTGCCAGCGCTGGCCGAGCAGGTCCTCGAACACCTTGTCGTTGACGGTGGCGGTGGTGGCAGCGGCGTACTGCGGATACAGCGGGAAAACCAGCACGCGGTCGCAACCGGCCTGCCGCAGGGCGGCAAGGCGTTCGGCGATCGACGGCCGGCCATAGCGCATGGCCCAGTCGACCACCAGCGGTGCGTGGCCGGCCAGCCGGGCGGCGAGCTTCTCAGCTTGGGCGCGGGTGGTGGTGCGCAGCGGACTTTCGTTGCGCTCCTTGTTCCAGATGCTGGCGTAGTCGCGCCCCTTGCGGGCCGGGCGGGTGTTGAGAATGATGCCGTAGAGCACCGGGTACCAGATGAGGCGCGACGTCTCGACGACGCGGCGGTCGCTCAGGAACTCGGCCAGATAGCGGCGAACGGACCGGCGGTCGGTGCCATCGGGCGTACCGAGGTTGACGATGAGCACGCCGACGCGGCCGGAGCGGATCGGGGGGTGATCGGATGGTCGGAAGGCGGTGTCGGCTTGGGGCATGACGAGGCGGGCGGTCCTGATGGCGTGGGCGCGATAGTGGGGTGGACGCCGCCGATCGGCAAGGGGTGGCGGCGATCAGTCGATGAGGTAGCGATCGGCGACGCGAAACCAGAAGTCCATCAGCGTCCGGACGATTTCGTCCATCACCTCCGGCGGGCCGGTGCGGTTGATCACCGCGTTGGCGCCGAAATCATAGGCGCGGCGGATGACGTCGGGTTCGGACGAACGGGTCAGCGCCACCACCGGCAACGCCTTGAAGTGGCTGTGGCGCCGCAACTGCGCCAGCAGGCGCGGGGCGCTCAGGTCCGGCAGGTCGAAATCGAGCAGCACCAGATCGGGGGCGCGGGCGGCATGCTGTTCGGCCTTGACGAGATGGGCCATGGCCTCGGCGGCCGAGGAAACGGAGATGAGCGACAGCGACAGCGGAAACTGCGCCAGCAGGCGACAGATCAGCTGACGGTCCTCCGGCTGCCCGTCGACAACCAGGACGCAGGCATTGGTTTCGTCGGCCAAATTTGGGGAATCTCCCCTTGCGTCCCCTTGCACCTTCCCCTCCGGCTCTGAGGGTTGTCTTCCGTGACCTCAACAGGAAGCGGGACCAACCCGCCCTAGACGAAACGGCGCGAACTATAGGAGATAAATGCATTCGATGAAACGGGTTCTTAGTTGGATGCGCGGCTGGCCACGCCCGGGCGCCCCTGATGGAAATGCGATGAATTCACCGCATTTTCGATTGAAAATTACGTAGAAGACGGTGATCTGCTTGCATTTGTTTCGTGACATCGGCTAATCAGCCTCGGGAACGCGCGTCTCAACCCGTCTGGCGCGCCGGCCGGCCTGCCCGTGCGCCGACCTTCCCGCTCAGACCGAATCGGACGTTGCCCCTCGGACAGGGGTCCGGCGTCGGGGGGACATGATGGCGCTTTTGCTGAGATTGTGTGGCTATATCGATGCGCTCAACACGGCGGTCAATCGCTTCGCCAAGTGGTTGATCCTGGCCTCGATCCTGGTGAGCGCGCTGAACGCGCTGTCGCGCAAGCTGTTCGCCATCTCCTCCAACGCCTATCTCGAAACGCAGTGGTACCTGTTTTCGGCCGTGTTCCTGCTGTGCGCCGGCTATACGCTGCTCAAGGGCGAGCACGTGCGCATCGACATCCTGTTTTCCCGCCTGTCGCGGCGGACGCAGGTGATGGTCGAGGTGTTCGGCACGCTGTTCTTCCTCTTCCCCTTCGTGTCGGTCACCATCTACCTGTCGGTGCCGGCGGTGACGCAGAAACTGCTGTCGGGCGAGACCTCGGCCAGCGCCGGCGGACTGCTGCTGTGGCCGGCGTGGATTCTCATTCCCATCGGCTTCAGCCTGCTCGCCCTGCAAGGGGTGAGCGAACTTGTCAAGCGCATCGCCTTCCTCACCGGCGACGGGCCGGACCCGGCGCGCTTCATCGAATCCACGCACTCCTGATCGGCGTTTCATCATGATGGCTTTGCTTGCCGACAACCTGGCGCCGATCATGTTCGCGTCGCTGATCCTGTTCATGCTGCTGGGCTATCCGGTGGCCTTCGCGCTGTCGGCCTGCGGCTTCGTGTTCGGTCTCGCCGGCATCGAGCTCGGTCTGCTCAACTCCGGCCTGTTCCAGGCCATTCCCGACCGCATCTGGTCGATCATGAGCAACGACACGCTACTGGCCATTCCCTTCTTCACCTTCATGGGGCTGATCCTCGAGCGCTCCGGCATGGCCGAGGACCTGCTCGACACCATCGGCCAGCTGTTCGGGCCGGTGCGCGGCGGCCTCGCCTACGCGGTGATCTTCGTCGGCGCGCTGCTCGCTGCCACCACCGGCGTCGTTGCCGCGTCGGTCATCGCCATGGGGCTGATCTCGCTGCCGATCATGCTGCGCTATGGCTACGACCGCCGCGTCGCCTCGGGCGTCATCGCCGCCTCGGGCACGCTGGCCCAGATCATTCCGCCCAGCCTGGTGCTGATCGTGCTCGCCGACCAGCTCGGCAAGCCGGTGGGCGACATGTACAAGGGCGCCCTTTATCCCGGCCTGATCCTCACCGGCATCTATACGCTGTTCGTCTTCGTCGTCTCGATCGTCCGGCCGCATTTCGTGCCGGCGCTGCCGCCGGAGGCGCGGACGCTCAAGGGCTGGCGGCTGGTGTTCCGCGTGCTGACGACGCTGACGCCGCCGCTGGTGCTGATCTTCCTGGTGCTCGGGACGATCTTCATCGGCCTGGCGACGCCGACCGAAGGCGGCGCCATGGGCGCGGTGGGCGCCATGGCCTTGGCGCTGGCCCATCGCAAGCTGACGCTGAAGATGGTGGTACAGGCGCTCGAACAGACGGCCAAGCTGTCGTCGTTCTGCATGTTCGTGCTGCTGGGCGCCCGCGTGTTCTCGCTGACCTTCTACGGCATCGACGGCCATCTCTGGGTCGAAAGCCTGCTGACCACCATTCCGGGCGGCGAAGTCGGCTTTTTGATCGTCGTCAACCTGCTGATCTTCTTCCTGGCCTTCTTCCTCGACTATTTCGAGCTCGCCTTCATCATCATCCCGCTGCTGGTGCCGGCGGCCGACAAGCTCGGCATCGACCTCATCTGGTTCGGCGTGCTGCTCGGCGTCAACATGCAGACGTCGTTCATGCACCCGCCGTTCGGCTTCGCGCTGTTCTTCCTGCGCTCGGTGGCGCCGGAGCGCGCCTATACCGACAAGATCACCGGCAAGAAGATGGCGCCGGTGACGACGGGACAGATCTATCTCGGCGCCCTGCCGTTCGTGGGCATCCAGATCGCCATGGTGCTGCTGGTGGTGGTGTTCCCGCAGATGGTCATGGTCTACAAGGCCGGTCGTGTCGTCGTCGATCCGTCGACAGTGGAGATCAGGATCGAAGCGCCGATGGGCACCGCCGGTGCCTCGCCGTTCGGTTCGCCCGGTGCCTCGCCGTTCGGTTCGCCCGGCGCGCCCGCCTTCGGCGCCCCGGCTCCCTCGTTCGGCGCCCCGGCCACGCCGCCGCCGCCGAGCGGTCTGCCGGCCCCGACCTTCGCGCCCTGAGGGGCGACGCGCAATTCCGCCGCATTGGGCGGGCACCGTCGCCGGCCTTCAGACCGAAAGAAAGAGTTGTGAGCGCCATTTCCATTTCGCAAAAGCCGCGCCTTGCCGTGCTCTACGGCGGCCGATCCACCGAGCACGACGTTTCCGTGATGTCGGCGACCAACGTCGTGCGGGCCATCGACGCCACCAGATACGAGGCGGTGCCGATCTTCATCGACCGCGAGGGGGCCTGGCGCCTCGCCAGCGTCGAGAATGGCGTGCTGTCGCGCCCGACCGCCGGGCCGGTGCTGGCGCTGGTGCCGGGTGGCAAGGGGCGGCTGCTGGCCATCGCCGATGACGGCGGCACGGCGCCCGTGCCGGCCATCGACCTGCTGTTTCCCGTGGTGCACGGCCAGAATGGCGAGGACGGCTCGCTGCAGGGGCTGGCGCAGGTGGCGCGGCTGCCGCTCATCGGCTGTGGCATCCTGGGTTCGTCGGCCGCTCTCGACAAGGACGCGGCCAAGCGGCTGCTGTCGGCCGCCGGTCTGCCGACGGCCCGTTCGGTGACCATCCTGAAGGACGCGGTCCCGACCTTCGCCGACGTGTCGGCCAGTCTCGGCTTGCCGCTGTTCCTCAAGCCGGCGTCGCAGGGTTCGTCGGTGGGCGTGCACAAGGTCGGCAGCGCCGCCGACTACGAAGCGGCGCTGGCCGACGCCTTCCAGTTCGACCGCAAGCTCCTGGCCGAGGAGTTCGTCGCCGGCCGCGAGATCGAGTGCGCCGTGCTTGAGGATGCCGACGGCACGCTGTTCGTGTCGCTGCCCGGCGAGATCGTGCCGGCCGCCGCGCACGGCTTTTACACCTATGACGCCAAGTACGTCGACGCCGCCGGCGCGGCGCTGCGGGTGCCGGCCGAGCTCGCCACCGATCTGGTGGCCAGCCTGCGCCAGACGGCGGCGGCAGCCTTCCGGGCGGTGGGCTGCAACGGCTGGACACGCGTCGACTTCTTCGTGCGGGCCGATGGCCGTTTCCTGATCAACGAGCTCAACACCATTCCCGGCTGCACCAACATCAGCATGTATCCGCGCGCCATGGAGGCGAGCGGCGTGTCGACCACCGAGGTCATCGACCGGCTGGTCGCAGCGGCGCTCGCCCGCCACGCCGACACCGACGCGCTGGGGCAGCTGCCCGGCTGATCGCCGACCGACGGACGGCCGAAAGACAAACCGCCCGGTCCCTTGCGGGGCCGGGCGGTGGCTGTTTACGGCAAGGGGGGCGACAGTTACTTGCCGGCCGCCTGCTGCGAGTAGACGTAGCTGTCGAAGTTGTACTCGGCGACGCGGAACCACTGGTAGCTCTCGGCACGGAACTGCTTCCAGGGCTCGTAGATCTTCTTGAAGCTGGCGTTGGTCGCCGCTTCCTTGTCGTAGAGTGCGAAGGCGGCGTCGTAGGCGGCGTCGAGGATCTCGCGGCTGAACGGACGCAGCTGCACGCCCTGGGCGACCAGACGCTTGAGGGCGGCGAAGTTGCGGGCGTCGTAGGCGGCGGTCATGTCGTTGTTGGCGAGCGCGGCGGCGGCCTTGAGCACGGCCTTGTAGCTTTCCGGCAGCTCTTCCCACTTCTGCTTGTTGATGAGGTACTGCAGCGCCGACGAGCCTTCCCAGAAGCTCGGGTAATAGTAGTACTTGGCGACCTGGAACAGGCCGAGACGCTCGTCGTCGTAGGGGCCGACCCACTCGGTGGCGTCGATGGTGCCCTTCTCCAGCGAGGGATAGATGTCGGGGGCGGCGATCTGCTGCGGCACGACGCCGAGGGCCGACAGCACCTTGCCGCCGACGCCGCCGACGCGGAACTTCAGGCCCTTAAGGTCATCGAGCGAGGTGACTTCCTTGCGGAACCAGCCGCCCATCTGGGTGCCGGTGTTGCCGCCGAGCAGCATGACGGTGTTGTACTTGGCGAAGAAATCGTCGAGCAGCGCCTGACCGCCACCCTGGTAGATCCAGGCCTGCTGCTGGCGCGTGTTGAGGCCGAAAGGCAGCGAGGTGGCGATGGCGAAGGTCAGGTCCTTGCCGATGAAATAGTAGGAGGCGGTGTGGGTGATCTCGATGGTGTCGTTCTGCACGGCGTCGAGCACCTGCAGCGGCGGCACGATCTCGCCGGCCGGGTAGAGCTGGATCTGGAACTTGCCGTCGGTGGCTTCCGACACCGTCTTGGCGAACAGTTCCGAGGAGTTGAAGATGGCGTCGGTCGACTTAGGGAAGCTCGAGGCCAGGCGCCACTTGATGGTCGGCATCGACTGGGCGATGGCGGGCGCGGCGAGCGGCACCGAGCCGACAGCGGCGCCGGTGGTGACCAGGCCGGCGGATTTGATAAACGAACGACGGTCCATCATGAACTCCCTGTAGCCATGTTCTCTGCGCGTCCCCGGGCGGACATGGAACCGTACGGCAGGCCCCGGCCTGTGGCCGGCAACCTTGACGCGCCTATGTTGTTCATCGGCCGCCATAAAAGCCGATCTCGTACCGTGGCGCAACAACAGAAAAGACTGATGCGGCGATCTTTTTCGATTCGTGCGCCGCAGCGTGGCGCGGGCAGGGCTGCTCAAAAAATTCGCTCCCGTCGGAGCGGCGTCTGCTTTATGGAAGGGCTTTCCCGAGGTAGCCATTTCCCATGTCCACTCCCGTCGTTCTCTTCACCACCGACGTACGCAGCTTCGACGATTACGTCTGGCACTGCACGCCGCAGACCTATCTCGAAGCCGTGCTCGACGTGGCGCGCGCCATGCCGGTATGCCTGCCGAGCTTCGGTGCCCGGCTCGATCTCGACGCCGTGCTCGACCGCGTCGATGGCGTCGTCGCCACCGGCTCGAAGTCCAACGTCCATCCCAGCCACTACGGCGTGACGGCGACCGCCGACATGGGGCCGTTCGACGAGGCGCGCGACGCCACCAGCCTGCCGCTGATCCGCCGGGCCATCGAGCGCGGCATTCCGCTGCTGGCCATCTGCCGCGGCATTCAGGAGCTCAACGTGGCGCTGGGCGGCACGCTGGTGTCCGAGGTGCAGGACCAGCCCGGCCGCATGGATCATCGTTTCCCGCCGGCCCCGACCCAGGACGGTCGCTTCGCCATCCGCCATGACGTCGAGATCGTCGCCGGTGGCTGTCTCGGCCGCCTCGTCGCGCCGGGCGCCATCGCCGTCAACTCGTTGCACCGGCAGGCGGTCGGGCGGCTGTCGGACCGCCTCGTCGTCGAAGCGGCGGCGCCGGACGGCACCATCGAGGCGGTGTCGGTCAGGGATGCACCGGGCTTCACGCTCGGCGTGCAGTGGCATCCCGAATACTGGGCGGCCAGCGACGGTCCGTCGCAGGCGATCCTCACAGGCTTTGGCGCCGCCGTGGCGGAATTCGCCGGCCGGCGCTGAGCCGGCCCGTCAGCCGAAGCTATAGAGCGAGGCGGCGAACATCGTCAGCCCGAACAGCAGAATGACAACGGCGGCCACCATCTCGACGGCCGTGTTGAGCTGGCTTGCCAGCGTGCCGCCGGCGGCGTTGGAGAGGCGGCTGGCCAGGCCGCGCGCCGTGACGGCCAGCAGCGTCAGCACGGCGACCGTCAGGCCCGTGCCAAGCGCCATGACGAAGGCCGACAGCACGCCGGCGGCGTAGATGCCCTGTGACAGGGCGAACACCAGCACGATGAGCGCGCCGGTGCAGGGGCGGAAGCCGACGGCGACAATGGCGGAAGCGGCCTTGCGCCAGTCCAGCCGACCGCTGGCCAGTTCCGGCGTCGGCAGGTGGGCGTGGCCGCAGCCGCAGGCGACGGCGCCGGCGCTCTGGCCGGGGCGGACGAGATTGCCGTGACGGCAGGCGGCGCCGATGGCGAGGTCGTATTCGACCAGCGGTCCGGCGGCCGGGGTGATGATCACCGGGGCGTAGCGGGCGGCGAACAGGGCGGCGAGCGGCGTCACCACCTTGCGGGCGACCAGATAGACGCCGAGGGCCGTGATAAGGGCGAACGAGCCGGCCTCGAACACCTCGGCCGCCGCCGTCATGGCGATGGAGGTGGCGCCGAGCAGGATGGCGGCCACCGAGACGAGCGACACTGCCATCACCGCCTGGGCCAGGGCCGAGACCATGGCCAGCAGGGCGCCGTTGCGGGCGCTTTCACGGTTGGCCAGCACGTAGGCCGAGATCACCGCCTTGCCGTGGCCGGGACCGACGGCGTGCAGGATGCCGTAGAGAAAAGACAGGCCGGCCAGCCACAGGCCAGCGGTGCCGTCGCTCTTCATGGCCTTCAGGGTTGCCGTCAGCTCGCGATAGAAGCTCGATTGCCAGCCGGCAATGGCGGCGAACAGGCTGGGAAACCAGCCGCCACCGCTCGGAGCGGGTTCCGGCAGACCGACGCCGAACGGCCCGGCGGCCGCGGCGGCGGCGCCGGTCAGAGCGGCGGCAAGCACGACGGCGAGCGCGAGGCGCGCGCAGAGGCGTCTGGCGGTCAGGGGCATGTGACGTCGGCTCCGTTGGTCAGTCCGTCGGTCACCAGTTGCAGCTCGGCGGGAATTTCGCGCTGATCGGCCGGGATGGCGGCCAGCGTCGCCGCCGTCGCCGGGTCGAGGCTGTCGGGACGGAAGGGCTTGACCGTGCAGCCGGCCGGGCCCTTGTCGAGCGTCACCGGACTGTCCTTGTCGGGCACCATGGTGAAGGCGACGAAATAGGTGGGGTCGTAGATTTCGAGCCGGGTGCGGCCGCCGGCAACCTTCACGGGGCCCTTGGTCGGCAGGGTGAAGAACAGCGTCAACTGGCCGTCGGCGTCGGCTTGCAGCCAGTACTCCGTCGGCTTCTTGAAATCGATGTCCTTGCCGTCCACCGAGGTGATGAAGGTGAAGTAGGCGTAGTCGACCATCGAATCGACGTTGAGCTTGGCGAGCGGCGCCAGTTCCTTGGCCGACAGCTTGCCGTCGCCGTCGGTGTCGAGTCCCTGGCTGGCGAAAGCCGAATAGGCTTCGTCGAAACGCCAGATGTTGCGCACGGCGGTGATGTTGCCGGCGCCGTCGAACACCAGTTCCGCCTTGGCGTCGACGAAGACGTGCGGGTGGGCCTGGGCGGTGGCGGTCAGGCCGACGGTGAGGGCGAGGGCGGACAGGCAGGCAAGCGCGGGACGGACGTTCGGCATCGACGGTAGACTCGGTGCGAGTACGGGTTCGATCGCAAACTAGAACATCCGCTGATCAGGTTGAAAGACCTGATCGAAAAGCGGCTGTTCAAGCCTTGACTCTGGAGCGATTTCTTGTCGACCTGACGATGCCGTCAGGTCGGAAAGCGCTCTGGAGCATCGCGTCCAGCCGGCCAAGCTGGGCGCCACCTTTCAGTCTTCCGCAAATGCGGCCGGACGATGTCGCGCCGGCCGGCCGGCGCCAGCCATCGACGCCGTGGCGATCACAAGCCCTTGCGGCAGGCCTCGCCGTGCCGTTCGAACCAGGCGACCATGTAGTCGACGAAGGCCCGGATCTTGGCCGACAGGTGACGGCGGTGGGGGTAGACAACGTAGATCGAGGCGGCGCCGAGCTCGAACTCGCCCAGCACAGCCTCGAGGCGGCCGGCGGCCAGGTCTTCCTCGACCAGCATGTAGGGGACCGAGCCGAAGCCGAGGCCGGCCAGCACGGCCATGCGCACCGCCGAGGGCGAGTTGACCTCGACACGGCCGGACACCTGCACCGACTGGCGGGCGCCGTCGACGAGGTAACGCCAGTTGAAGCGGTTCCGGAGATTGGAATCGATGACGCACGGCAGGTGCGCCATGTCGTCGGGTTTCGCCGGCCGGCCGACCGAGGCAATGAGGTCGGGGCGGCCGACGGTGACGAAGCGGTAGTCGCTGAGCTTGCGGGCGATGAGGCTGGAGTCCTGCATCTCCGAGACGCGCACGGCGCAGTCGAAGCCCTCGTCGACAAGGTCGACGAACCGGTCGTCGAGCTGCAGATCGAGGCGGATGGCCGGGTGGTGGACGACAAAGTCGATGATGGCCTGGCCGAGGGCGCCGTCGCCGAAGGTGCGCGGGGCGGCGACGCGAATGAGGCCGGAGGGCTCGCCGTGGCGGTCGCGCACCATGTCCTGCAGGTCGTCGACCCGTTGCAGGATCTCGCCAGCGTCGCGGTAGTAGGCCTGACCGAGCTCGGTCAGCGACAGGCGGCGCGTCGTCCGGTTCATCAACCGGGCGCCGAGTTCGTCCTCAAGCTCCTTGATGTATTTGGAGATCAGGGCCTTGGAGCGCCCGAGCTTGCGTGCGGCGGCCGAAAAGCCGCCGGCGTCGACGACTTCGACGAAGGTCCGCATGCGAGTGAGCGTGTCCATGGCGGCTTCTGATGTCCCGTTTGGGGCCGAACGAGGCCATCTGCCAGCCCGGCCAAGTTGCGCGTCGAAGTTACCGCTGTTCAGACGGTCATTCATAAGCGGGTCGTCGCCGGTCCGTCAACTTGGCCGGTCGGCCGGCGGCGGCGGCCCGGATGGGGTTCATGAAAGACGTGCATAGGCCTTGCAGATCCGGAACAGCCAATACTCGGTCCGCAGGCAAAATTTGCCCGGCAAAGCAATGGGTTGTCTTCGATCAACGTTTTTTTGTTTTCGGGGCGTTCGAACCTCTTGCAATGGGGGGCGACGCAGAGTACATGCGTCCTTGCCCAATTTCGCACGTGCCTGTGGTTGCGTGCCGGTTTCGCTAGGGCCGCTAACGGCGGTTCCGGCGAGGGCAAACCGGTGACCGGAGTTAGAACCGGGTCTAAGCTGCTTCTCAAGCGGCGGACGCGACTTAAAGCAACGACGTAGAGGGCTTTTTTGGTCTCTGCCGGCGCTCCAAACGCCGGGGTTACTGAAGAGGCAACTACTTCCTTGCCCGACGTGCGGATCGGAGAAATCCCTTCCAATCTACGGCTGGCTGACTGAAGCGCTTCGGTTCGCGTCTGGTTCAAACCAGCGCGGTCACGGGGTGCAAGGTCACACATCGAACACCGCCGGGGTCCCCACAAGGGAGTCCGGTCGCGGGTGTCTTTTCTCTTCGCCCTTCGGGTCCACACCGAGGACGGGGACGGGACTGCTCACCCCGCAGCTCGACAACAGACTGGACGATGGAGCTCCGAGAGCCATGACCGCACGCATTCTCGATTTTCTGGCCACCCGACGACCCGAAGGTCCCTGCCTGGTGGTGGATCTCGACGTCATCCGCGACAACTTCAACGCCTTCCGCCACGCGCTGCCCGACACGCGCATCTTCTATGCCGTCAAGGCCAATCCGGCGCCGGAAGTGCTCGAGCTCCTGGCCAGCCTCGGCTCGTGCTTCGACTGCGCCTCGATTCCCGAGATCGAGATGGCGCTGGCCACCGGTGCCACGGCCGACCGCATCTCTTTCGGCAACACCATCAAGAAGGAGCGCGACATCGCCCGCGCCTTCGAGCTGGGCGTGCGGCTCTACGCCGTCGACTGCGAAGCCGAAGTGGAGAAGGTGGCCCGCGTCGCCGCCGGCTCGCGCGTGTTCTGCCGCATTCTCTGCGACGGCGCCGGTGCCGAGTGGCCGCTCAGCCGCAAGTTCGGTTGCGAGCCGTCGATGGCCGCCGAGGTGCTCGAGCACGCCCACAAGCTCGGTCTCGAGGCCTACGGCATCTCCTTCCACGTCGGTTCGCAGCAGGCCAATCTCGAGGCCTGGGACGGCGCGCTGGCCTCGGCCTCGGCCATCTTCAACCAGCTGGCCGAGCGCGGCATCACGCTGCGCATGGTCAACCTCGGCGGCGGCTTCCCGACGCGCTACCTCAAGAACGTGCCGGCCACCGAGGCCTACGGCCGTTCGATCAGCGAGGCGGTGCGCCGGCACTTCGGCAACCACATCCCCGAGACGATCATCGAGCCCGGTCGCGGCATGGTCGGCGGCGCCGGCGTCATCAAGGCGGAAGTGGTGCTGATCTCCAAGAAGCACCGCGACGACGACAAGCGCTGGGTCTACCTCGACATCGGCAAGTTCGGCGGTCTGGCCGAGACGATGGAAGAGGCCATCCGCTATCCGATCCGCACCCGTCACGACGGTGGCGAGACGGCGCCGTGCGTGCTGGCCGGCCCGACTTGCGACAGCGCCGACGTCCTCTACGAGAAGACGCCGTACGAGCTGCCGCTCAGCCTGGAAATCGGCGACGAGGTGCTGATCGAGGGAACCGGCGCCTACACCACCACCTATTCGGCGGTGGCGTTCAACGGCTTCAAGCCGCTGCAGGCCTACGTCATCTGACGCGGCCGTGTCATCGCACTGGACGGGTTCGCCCAGCTTTACGTGACTTCATCGCCCCGCCGCAGGCGGCGGGGGACGGGGTTGCCTGATGGTCATCTATACGCTTGAACAGCCGGGCGACGCTTTCGCCCGCGAGGCCCTGCTCGACCAGGTGTTCGGCCCGGCCCGCTTCCGCAAGTCATCCGAGCGCATCCGTGCCGGTCGCCGGCCGGCCGACGGCCTGGCGCTGGTCGCCCGCGACGACGATCGTCTCGTTGGTACCGTGCGGCTCTGGCACGCCGAAGCCGGCGTCAGCGGCACGCCGGTGCTGCTGCTCGGCCCGCTGGCCGTGGCGCCCGACCGTCAGGGCGAGGGCATCGGCGCGGCGCTGATGCGGCTGGCGCTTCACCGGGCCGGCGCGCTTGGCCACGGCGCCGTGCTGCTGGTCGGCGATGAGCCCTATTACCGTCGCTTCGGCTTCGTCACCGCCGGCATGGCCGATCTGGCCATGCCCGGCCCGTTCGAGCGTGCCCGCTTCCTCGGCCACGAACTGGTTGCCGGCCACCTTGCCGGCGCGGTCGGCGTCCTGCGCCCGACCGGCGCCGCCGCCGACGCGGCGGCCGTCGTCGCCGCCGCCTGAGCCGTCGCTGCCGTCCCGCTTGCCGGGGCGGCCGCCTGACGGATGGTTGCATTCCGTTGGCACTTGCCTAGAGTGGACGCCGGAACGGCGGGAGGTCAGCCATGGACATTTTTGTGAGCGGCTCCGACATCGCGATCATCGTGTTTGTCGTCTTGGTGGTGCTGATCCTGTTTGCGGGCATCAAGCAGGTGCCGCAGGGCTACAACTGGACGGTCGAGCGCTTCGGCCGCTATACCCGGACGCTCAACCCCGGTCTCAATCTGATCGTGCCGTTCTTCGACCGCATCGGCGCCAAGCTTAACCGCATGGAGCAGGTGCTCGACGTGCCGAGCCAGGAGATCATCACCCGCGACAACGCCACCTGCAAGGTCGACGGCGTCGCCTTCTATCAGGTGCTGGACGCGGCTCGGGCGGCCTACGAGGTCTCCAACCTGCACAACGCCATCCTCAACATCACCATGACCAACATCCGCACGGTGATGGGATCGATGGAACTCGATGCGCTGCTGTCCAACCGTGACGAGATCAACGCCCGGCTGCTGCGCACCGTCGACGCCGCTACCGAAGCCTGGGGCGTCAAGATCACCCGCGTCGAGATCAAGGACATCAACCCGCCCACCGATCTCGTCGATTCCATGGCGCGGCAGATGAAGGCCGAGCGCGAGAAGCGCGCCGCCATCCTTGAGGCCGAGGGCATGCGTCAGGCCGCGATCCTCAGGGCCGAGGGCGAGAAGCAGAATCTGGTGCTGCAGGCCGAGGGCCGCAAGGAAGCGGCGTTCCGCGACGCCGAGGCGCGCGAGCGTCTGGCCGAGGCCGAGGCCAAGGCGACAGCGATGGTGTCGACGGCGGTGGCTGAAGGCAACGTCATGGCGCTCAACTATTTCGTGGCCGACAAGTACACGCAGGCGCTGTCGCAGTTCGCCAATTCGCCCAACCAGAAGATCCTGATGCTGCCGGTGGAAGCCTCGGCGCTGATCGGCTCGCTCGGCGGCATCGCCGAACTGGCCCGGGCGACGTTCGGCGACGACAAGCCGGCCGGTCCGGCCCGGCGGCCGACGGTGCCGACGGTGAATCCGACCTCGGGCAGCTGAACGGAGGCCGGCATGGGCTTGTTCGAAACGGCGGTCGGCTTTCTCGGACCGTGGACGTGGTGGATCCTCGGCATCCTCCTCGCCATGGTCGAGATCATGGCGCCGGGCGCCTTCTTCATCTGGTTCGCCATTGCCGCCCTGCTGGTCGGCACGCTGGCCATGCTGGTGACGCTCAGCTGGCAGGTGTCGCTGGTGCTGTTCGTGGTGCTGTCGTTGATCCTGGCCGTGGTCGGCCGGCGCTTCTACGGCCGCGCCGCCCACGAAAGCGACGACAAGACCAACGACCGCCTGGCCCGGCAAGTTGGCCGCGTGGCCGTGGTTGATACCGCCATCGTTGGCGGAACCGGCCACATCCGCCTCGACGATACCGTCTGGCGGGCCGAAGGGCCGGAGCTGCCGGCCGGCGCCACGGTGCGCATCGTCGGCAGTCGCGATGGCCGCTTCATCGTCGAGGCCGCCTGACCCGGAGATCGGCCCCTAACCGGCCGTTAACCAACACCGTTTACCCTTTCGTCAGATTTGGCTACCGCTGCGGCGGCTGCGACGGGGGATGCGGTGCGGGCGATCGGCTGGCTGCTGGCAGGGATATGTGCGGCCTTCGGCCTTGCCGCGGCGCCGGCCTTGGCGCAGTCGGCGGACGACGTCACGGACGTTTCGCCGCCGGTGAGCCCGCCGACGCCACCCGCCGCCAACTCCGACGATCTCCTTGACGACAGCGACGCCACCGGCCTGCGCCCGGCGGCCAGCGACAGCCCGACGGCGGCGGCACTGGCATTGCGGCCATCGCTGGCGAGCCCCTTGCCACGCACCGTCGTTCGTCCCAAGGACCCGGCCCAGAGCGCCAAGCTGCCGGTGACCGGGCCGATCCCGGCCATCATCGACCGCGAGGCGGAAGCGGGCCGCGAGTACGATGCGCTCGGCCTGCGGCTCGGCTCGTTCGTCGCCACGGCGACGTCGACGACCACCGTCGGCGGCACGCGCAGTTCGGTGGCCGGCGGCGGCAACAGCTACGTCAGCCACATCGACGAGGTCGACCTGCGTTCCGACTGGGACGCACACAGCGTCGGCGTCAAGCTGCGCGGTGGCCTCAAGCAGATCATCGACGGCGAGCAGGTGACCGAACCGGAGGCCGACGCGGTGATCGACGGCCGCGTCGATCTCTCCGCCGTCGATCGTTTGAGCGGTTCGGCCGGCTGGACGCTGCGCAAGGACGACGACCATACGGGCAAGAGCGTCGGCACCTGGTCGGGCACGCTCGGCTACGAGCGGGCGGCCGGGCTCATCGGCCTCAAGACCAGCCTCGGCGCCGATCGCAGCGACTACCAGACCGGTACCGACCGCGACAATACGGCGCTGTCGGGCGCGCTGCGGCTGTCGCTCGACAACGGCGCCATCGTGCAGCCGTTCATCGAGACTGGCGTGTTCGGCCGCCTCTACGATCGGGCCAGCGACAGCGACGGCCTGTCGCGCAATGGCATCGGCGGCGAGGTCAAGCTGGGGCTGGCCAGCACCGGCGACCGGCTCCACGGCGAGATTGCCGCCGGCTACGCCTACGAGGCCATCGACGCCGCCGGCCTTGCCGATATGCGCGGCGCGCTGGTCGAGGGGCAGGTCGTCTGGACGCCCACCGATCTTCTGACCGTCAACGGCACGCTGTCGTCGAGCTTCGAGCCGACCGACACCGCCGGCTCGCCCGGTTCGATCGTCCGGGCCGGCGAGGTGACGGTGACCTATGCGCTTGCGCCCAACGCCTACGTGCTCGGCGGTGTACGGCTCGAGGACAAGGATTACGTCGGTATCGCCCAGAACGAATGGACGACGACGCTGCGCTCGGGCGTCGGCTATCGCTTCAATCGCAATGTCGAGGCCGGGCTGGCGCTCAGCCACAAGATCGTCGACAGCTCGGCGGCAGGCGCCGACTACAACGAGACCACCGTCGAGGCGACGCTGACGCTGCGGCGCTGACGGCCAGCCTCTCCCTCGACAAGAAAACGGCCGGCCCTCGCGCGGAGAGCCGGCCGCCGTTGTCATGTTGCGGCGGCTCAGGCGCCGAAGGCGGACTTCAGCTCGCCGACGATGTCGGGGTCGATGTCCTTGCGCTCGAGGGCGTAGGCGATGTTGGCCTTGAGGAAGCCGAGCTTGGTGCCGGTGTCGTAGGTGGTGCCGCGGAAGCGCACGCCGAAGAACGGCTGCTCGGCCAGCAGGCGCAGCATCGAATCGGTCAGCTGGATTTCGTTGCCGGCGCCACGCTGCTGGGTGGCCAGGAGCTCGAAGATCTTCGGCTGCAGGATGTAGCGGCCGGAGATGAACAGGTTCGAGGGGGCATCGGCCGGCTTGGGTTTCTCGACCATGCCCTTCACTTCCATGACATCGTCGGAAAACTTCTTGCCGACGGCGACGACGCCGTAGGAACTGGTCTGGGCCGGATCGCATTCTTCCAGCGACAGGATGTTGCCGCCGGTGGTGGCGTAGGCGTCGACCATCGACTTGAGGCAGGGGGTCGTGTGCTTCATCAGCATGTCCGGCAGCAGCACGGCGAACGGCTCGTCACCGACGATGTCGCGGGCGCACCAGACGGCGTGGCCGAGGCCGAGCGGCTCCTGCTGGCGGGTGAACGAGGTGGTGCCGGCCGCCGGCCGCTCGGCACGCAGTTCTTCGAGCGCCGCCGTCTTGGCGCGGGCGAGCAGCGTCGCCTCCAGCTCGTAGGCCATGTCGAAGTGGTTCTCGATGACTTCCTTGCCGCGACCGGTGACGAAAATGAAGTGCTCAATGCCGGCGGCCTTGGCCTCGTCGACCACGTACTGCAGGGCCGGACGATCGACGACGGTCATCATCTCCTTGGGCACGGCCTTGGTGGCCGGCAGGAATCGGGTTCCGAGACCGGCGACGGGGAAAACGGCTTTGCGGATAAGCTTCGACATGAACGACTCCTGGCAGGGCGGTGGCAACGGCTGGTCGTCGGACCCATTGCATTTCATATCGCCACCGGATGTCAGACACATACCGGAAATTGGTTCAAATTTATGAAGCATCCGGCGATTTGTCGGCGGCAGCGATGCTGCGCCAGCAGGTCGGGCATGCTTTTTCGGGCCGGTGTTTACCTTGCGTTTACCACGACAGGGTCGACTGGTTGCAGGTGCGCCATTCGACGCGCTTCGTCATACCACCGGATTTGCCGATGACCGCCCGTTTGCCGTTCCGCCGCCTTGCTCCGCTGACGCTGCTCGCCCTGACGGCGCTGCTGGCCGCCTGCGGCGCCTTCGATACCGATGTCGATCGCGACAGCCGGCTCGCCGGGCAACTGCCGCCGCTGTCCGATGGCGCCATCCCCTCCGACTTCTCGGCCTTCGTCCAGAGCCTGTGGCCGGCGGCGGCGCAGCGTGGCATCAGTCGCGCCACCTTCGACGCCGCCTTTGCCGGCGTCGGGCCGGACGCCGACGTGCTGACCAAGGCAACGGCGCAGCCGGAGTTCTCCCGGCCGATCTGGGACTATCTCGACGACATGACCGCCGACAGCCGGATCGCCACCGGCCGGGCCATGGAGGTCCGCAACGCCGGGCTGCTCGGCGACATCGAGCGGCGCTACGGCGTGTCGCGCCACGTGGTGGTGGCCATCTGGGGCATGGAAAGCTCCTACGGCACCATTCTCAACGACCCGACCAAGGTCAAGAACGTCATCCGGGCGCTGACGACGCTGGCCTGGAAGGGCGGCGCCCGCTCGGGCTATGCCCGCCAACAGCTGATGACGGCGCTGCGCATCCTACAGCACGGCGACATCGACCGCCGTCACATGGTCGGCTCGTGGGCCGGTGCCATGGGGCAGACGCAGTTCATTCCGACCACCTACGTCGGCTTTGCCGTCGACTACGACGGCGACGGCCACCGCAACATCTGGACGTCGGTGCCGGACGCGCTGGCATCCACCGCCAACTATCTTCGGAAATCGGGCTGGCAGGCCGGCCAGACCTGGGGGTACGAGGTCAGCCTGCCGCCGGGCTTCGACCGGTCACTGTCCGGCGCCACCGCGCCGGTGGCCGCCTGGGCGGCCCGTGGCGTGCGGCGGGCGGGCGGCGGCGACTTCCCACGTCCGGGCGATCAGGCCAGCCTGTGGCTGCCGGCCGGCAGCAGCGGCCCGGCCTTCCTGACGCTGCGCAACTTCGACGTCATCAAGCGCTACAACAACGCCAACGCCTACGCGCTGGCGGCTGGCCTCTTGGCCGACCGGCTGGCTGGCGGCGGCGCGCTGGTCGGCGATTGGCCGCGCGGCTACACGCCGCTCGACGAAGCGGGCCGCATGGAACTGCAGCAACGGCTGGCGGCGCTGGGATACCCGATCAGCAAGATCGATGGTAAGATCGGGGCAGAGACCAGAGACGCCATCCGCGCCTTCGAGCAGCGCAACGGGCTCGAAGACAACGGTCAGGCCTCGCTTGAACTCCTGAACCTGTTGCGCCGGTCCGGTTGAACGGCTGGCGCGGGATTGCCATGCCGTTTCTTCGTCGCGTCGTCATCGTCGGTCTGATCGCCCTTGGACTGGCCGGTATCGGCCTGTCGGTGGCGTCGGCCCAAGCGCTGGATACCCGGCCGTTCATCCTGCGACTGTTCGGGTTCGGCAAGCCGACCGAGGCGCCGTCGCCGCCGCCGCCGGTGATGGGCGGTCCGAAGGTCATCGTCGTGCCGCCGGCCGCCCCCGCCGGACAGCCGGCCCGACCGGCCCCCCCGGCCGCGCCGCCCAAGAACGCCGACGCCCGGCCGGTGCTGGTGTTCGGCGACCGGCTGGCCACCGACCTGGCGCGCGGGCTGGAGGTGGCCTTCGCCGACAGTCCGGACGTGGCCATCGAGCTCAAGGTGGTCGAACCGTCGGGGCTGACCGACCGGCAGGCTTTCGACTGGAAGGCGTGGCTGGAAAAGCGGCTGGCCAGCGGCAAGCGGCCGGCGGCGGCGGTGGTGATGCTGGGGCTCGGGGAAGCCGCGCCGATCGTCGCCGGCGAACGGAGCATCGACTATCCCTCGGTCGACTGGGAGACGGTGTATCGGGCCCGCGTCGACGAGGTGGTCCGCCTGTTCGCCGAACGTGGCGTGCCGCTCAGCTGGATCGGCCTCGTACCGGTGGCGAACGCCGAGGAGACGGCCGATCTCTCCTACGTCGACAGCCTGATCCGCAACGAGGTCACCGACAAGGGCGCCACCTACGTCGACGTCTGGGAGGCGTTCGCCAGCGCCGGTGCCTTCTCCTTCAACGGCCCCGACATGGACGGCCAGGACCGCCAGTTGCGCCTCAAGGACGGCATCGGCTTTTCGCGCAGCGGTGCCCGCAAGCTGGCGTTCTTCGCCGAACAGGGGTTGCGGCGGACGCTGGCGGCGCCGCCGACGACGGTTCGGGACAATGTTTCGCCCGACGGACTGGTGGAGCTGCTCAACGATCCGGCCGCCGGCGGCGAGGACGATCTGGTGACCGTGAGCGCTCTCAAGGGCCCCAAGCCGGGTACGCCGCTCTACCAGCTGGTGGTGGC
>CALMMQ010000033.1 GCA_937868725.1 uncultured Pleomorphomonas sp. | reverse complement strand
TCTCAGCACGTCGGCCGGTGGCCAGGACGATGGCAGCGACACCAACGGTGCGCTCATCACCGTGGGCGGCGTCGGCGACAGCTTTGTCAACCCCGCTTCGCCCACCGCCACGCCCACCGACACGCGCAGCGACGACGAGGCCTACAGCCTGCTGCCGTACATCACCAAGACCAGCACCATCATTCGCGTCGACACGTCCAATCCATCCAACGACGACAACATCCTCTTTGCCTGGTTCGACTTGTCGACCGATGCCGATGTCAACAAGGACACCGACGGTGACGGTCTGCTCGACAGCTGGGAGCGCTACGGCTACGACTACGACGGCGACGGCAAGATCGACGTCAATCTGCCGCGGCTCGGCGCCAACTACCTCAAGAAGGACATCTACGTCGGCTATGCCTGGATGGACGCCTCGGCCAGCGAGGCCAAGTCGCATCAGCCGTCGTCGACGGTCCTCAACTATGTCAAGACAGCGTTCGCCAACGCGCCGGTCGCCAACCCCAATGGCACCACCGGCATCAACCTGCACTTCGTCAGCAAGGGCAGCGTTGCCCATGACGACAACCTGTCGCCGGCGTGGGACGAGTTCGACACCCTGATGAACCCCAAGTTCACCGCCGCCGAACGCCGGATCTACCACCGCCTGCTGTGCGCCCACATGTATGACGGTGGCACCAGCTCCGGTCTGTCGCGCAACATTCCGGCCAGCGACTTCATCGAGACGCTGGGCGGTTGGCCGACCAATCCCGGCACAACCATGCAGCGCGCCGGCACCATCATGCACGAACTCGGCCACAACCTCGGCCTGCGGCATGGCGGCGTCGATCACGAGAACTACAAGCCCAACCACCTCAGCATCATGAGCTACCTCAACCAGATGCTGTGGCTGAAGAAGGATGGAGCGCCCAAGCTCGACTACGAACGCTTCGATCTCTACAACCTCAACGAAACCGCCCTCAACGAGAAGTCGGGCCTTAACCGCGTCGGCGGCGACACGCCGATCGCCACCTACGGCGTCCGCTGGCTGGTCAACGGCGTCACCAAGACCAAGTCGACCAGTTCCAACGCCTACGTCAACTGGAACGGCACGGGCAACTCGTCCGAGACCGGCGTCCAGGCCGACATCAACGGCTCGGGCAACCTGAGCACGCTGGCCGCTCACTACATCGAATGGAAGCACATCGTCTATGATGGCGGCGACATCGGTGCCGGAGCGCCGGCCAGCGCCAAGGCCAGCGACACGATCGCGCCGGAGAACCTGCACGAACTGACCGCTGAGGAAATGGCGCGCATCTCCGCTTCGCTGCAGGAAAGCAAGTGAGATGCCGGGGGCTTCGACTGGCCGGGGCTGTGGCGGCTGACGGCACGCCCACGGCTCCAGGGGCGAGGTCCCAAGGGTAGCTGAACTGCCCGTCCAGTCCTTGCCGGGAGGCGGAGAGCCATCTCCCCCTCCCGGCTTCTCTTTCCGGATCATTGATCGGCAACATGGGGGAGGTACGTCGATGTCCTCGCACGCCGTCGCAGTGCTCGGCCTTGCAACTCTCCTGACCTTGACGAGTGGCCTTGCCGCCACCGAGGCTGGCATCTCCTTGGAGGAGATGCAGCGCCGCTTTGTCACCGCACCGCTGGCGCCCAGCGCCACGCTGTTGCGCCAGGGCGTCCGCGTCTGCTGGCAGGCGCCGCAGCGCGTCGCCGCCGCCCGCTCGGAACGGCGCATCGTCTTCTATCGTCTCTACCGCGTCGGCAGCGACGGCCGCACCGTGCTGGTCGGAGAAACGCGCGGCCATTGCCTCACCGATCGCGGCCGTGGCGCTCGCGCCTGGGCCCACGCGGTCGCTGGCGTCAACGCCGCCGGCGAGGAAGGCGAGCTGTCCGAATGGCTGCCGGCCCGCTGAGCCGGGTCATTCGCTTGCTGGCGCCGCCAGGACGGGCGCGGTGGTCGTCTCGTCCTTGAGCTCGACGCCGGTCAGGCCACGCTCGAGCGCCGCCCGCACCAGCCAGGCGATCTTGTCGGCCGCCGCCTCGGCGCTGAGACCGTCGGCGTGGCAGTTGGAAATGCAGTTGCGCTCGCTGTCGCGGCGACCGACGCGCGGATCGTAGGTGATGTAGACGCCGAGGCTGTCGGGCACCGACAGGCCGGGCCGCTCGCCGATCAGCACCACCACCACGCGGGCACCCACCGCCGCTCCGGCTTCGTCGCCAAAGGCGACGCGCGCCTGCTCGCCGAGAATCACCGGTCCGATGACGAGGTCGCCGAGGCGGCGCAGCGCTGCCCGCAGCACCGGTTCGGCCTGGCGCTCGATGGCCGCCGCCGACAGGCCGTCAGCGATGACGAAGGCGACGTCGCAGCCGGAGGGGGGCGGCAGGGCGGCGAGATCGGCTTCGGCGACACGGCGGCCGAGGTCGGGACGGGCGAGGTAGGTCGAGCGGTCGCGCGCTCGCGACGCCAGCCGCAGCACCGGCAGCGGCTGCAAGCGCGCGGCAAGGCCGGCGAAATCGACGTGACCGTGCACGGCGTCGCGCGCCCGGGCGTGCGCCAGCTGGAAGTCCAGCACGGCACGGGTTGGCAGCGCGTCGCCGGCCCGCCTGAGGCCGATGCGGGCCCGCGTCACCTTGCGGAAGCGGGCGAACGGATCGAGATCGATGGCGTCGGTCATGCGGAAGCCCTGTAGTCGAGGAGGGCGCGGGCCTTGGCGCCGATCTGACCGGGGGTGGCCAGCTGGCCGTGGGTGTCGGTCAGGCCCATGCGCCGCAGCCAGCCGTCGAACTCCGGCGCCGGCGGCCGTCCGGTGATGCCGCGCAGGCTGACGATGTCGTGGTAGCTGAGCGACTGGTAGTTCAGCATGACGTCGTCGGCGCCGGGCACGGCGATGAGGAAGTTGACCCCGGCCATGGCCAGCAGGAACATCAGGCTGTCCATGTCGTCCTGATCGGCTTCGGCGTGATTGGTGTAGCAGACGTCGACGCCCATCGGCACGCCCAGGAGCTTGCCGCAGAAATGGTCTTCGAGGCCGGCGCGGATGATCTGCTTGGCATCGTAGAGATATTCCGGCCCGATGAAGCCGACGACGGTGTTGAGCAGCAGCGGTTTCAGCGACCGGGCGACGCCATAGGCGCGGGCTTCCAGCGTCTGTTCGTCGACGCCGTGGTGGGCATCGGCGCTGAGGGCCGAGCCCTGGCCGGTCTCGAGGTACATGACGTTGTCGCCGACGGTGCCGCGCTTGAGGCTGAGGCCGGCCTCACGCCCCTCGTTGAGCAGCTTGAGGTCGACGCCGAAGCCGCGATTGGCCGCTTCTGTGCCGGCGATCGACTGGAACACCAGATCGAGCGGCGCCCCCTTTTCGATGGCCTTGATCGACGTGGTGACGTGGGTCAGCACGCACGACTGCATGGGAATGTCGAAGCGCTGGCGCAGGCGGTCGAGCAGCACCATCAGCTTGACGCAGGTGTCGAGGTTGTCGGAGGCCGGATTGATGCCGATCACCGCGTCGCCGATGCCATAGAGCAGGCCGTCGAGCGTCGAGCCGGCAATGCCTTCGGGGTCGTCGGTGGGATGGTTGGGCTGCAAGCGGCTCGACAGCCGGCCAGGCAGGCCGATGGTGGTGCGGAAGGCGGTGACGACCCGCGTCTTGGCCGCCACGGCGATCAGGTCGTGGTTGCGCATGATCTTGGAGACGGCGGCCACCATTTCCGGCGTCAGGCCGGGGGCCAGCGCCGACAGCGTCGACGTGTCGGCGTCATGCGACAGCAGAAAATCGCGGAACTGGCCGACCGTCATGTGCGACACCGGCGCGAAGGCGGCGGCGTCGTGCGTGTCGATGATCAGGCGCGTCACCTCGTCGATCTCGTAGGGAACCAGCGGTTCTTCGAGGAACGTCTTGAGCGGCACGTCGGCCAGAACGTAGCGGGCGGCGACGCGCCGCTCGTTGGTCTCGGCGGCGATGCCGGCCAGGCGATCGCCGGATTTCTCCGGCGTGGCGGCGGCCATGACCGCCTTGAGGTCGGCGAAGACATGATGCTCGCGACCGAGGTTGATGGAGTAGCCCGTCATGATCGCTTCAATCTATCTGCGCCCAAGAAACAGGCAAGCGGAATTTTGCATCATGGCAGCCATCGGGACGCTTTGGCATCGATTTGGCGTCATCGCCTCCGATGCCTTCATGAACATTCGGTAACCTTTGCTTTTTTTCACGATTTCGCCCAAAAGACGCTGTCCTTCGTCCGGTCGGCGCCATCGGCAACGTCACTGTCGGCGGCGGCATTGGGGTAGATGAAGAAAACAATCGGGAGGTGTGGCGATGCAACTCGTTCAGGCCACGGGCTTGACCAAGACCTTTTCCGGCGTGCGGGCCGTCGATGACGTGTCGCTGACGGTAGCCCGCGGCGAAGTCGTCGGGTTCCTCGGACCCAACGGTGCCGGCAAGTCGACAACCATGAAGATGCTGACCGGCTTCCTGACCCCCGACGCCGGCACGGCATCGATTGCCGGCGAGGACGTGTTCCGCCGGCCGCTGCAGGCCCGGGCCCGGCTCGGCTATCTGCCGGAAGGCGCGCCGGCCTACGGCGACATGTCGGTCGGCGACTTTCTGGTGTTCATCGGCCGCATGCGCGGCTTGACTGGTGTCCGCCTCGACGAACGGCTGGCCGAGATGGTCGAGCGCGTCAACCTCGAAGGCGTGTGGAACCGCTCGATCGACGCCCTGTCCAAGGGCTTCAAGCGCCGTGTCGGCATTGCCCAGGCGTTGATCCACGATCCCGACGTGCTGATCCTCGACGAGCCCACCGACGGCCTCGATCCCAACCAGAAGCACGACATGCGCGAGCTGATCCGCTCCATCGCTGCCGGCAAGGCCATCGTCGTCTCCACCCACATCCTCGAGGAAGTCGAGGCCACCTGCTCGCGCGTCGTCATCATCGCCGAGGGGCGCGTGGTGGCCGACGATACGCCGGCCGCGCTGCTCGCCAAGGCTTCGGGTCCGTCGACCCTGCGTGTCTCCGTCGCCTCCGGCGCCGCCGCCGCCGTCGGCCCGCGCCTCAAGACGCTGCGACCGGACGCGGCCATCGAGGAGCTGGAACCGCTCGACGGGGCCGTACGCTTCCTGCTGCGCTTTGGCGAGGACGCCGCCGACCCCGCCGCGCTGGCCCGCGATCTCGCCGCCGCCGGCATCGCCGTCGAGGAGATCGGCCTCTATCGCCCGAGCCTCGAGAGCGTGTTCCGCGCCGTCACCGGCACCCGCCCGCACTGAGCCCCGTGGCATCGGAGTAGACAACATGCACGCTTCGCTTCGTTCCGTGGCGCTGGTGTTCAGCCGCGAGTTTCGCGCCTATTTCGCCACGCCGCTCGCCGCCGTCTTTCTCGCCGTCTTCCTGGCGCTGTCGGCCGGCATGACCTTCTTCGTCGGGGGCTTCTTCGAGCGCGGTCAGGCCGACCTCGGCTCGTTCTTCGCCTGGCATCCCTGGCTGTTCCTCATCCTCATGCCGGCCATCGGCATGCGGCTGTGGGCCGAGGAGCGACGCTCGGGCGTCATCGAACTGCTGATGACGCTGCCGGTGCGCACCACCGAACTGGTGATCGGCAAGTTCCTGGCCGGCTGGGCCTTCACCGCCCTGGCGCTGGCCCTGACCACGCCGCTGTGGCTGGTGGTGCTCTACCTGGGTTCGCCCGACAACGGCGTCATCGCCGCCAGCTACTTCGGTTCCTGGCTGATGGCCGGCGCGCTGCTCGCCATCGCCGCCTGCATCTCGGCGCTGACGCGCAACCAGGTGATCGCCTTCATCGGCGCCGCCATCCTGTCGTTCCTGCTGGTCATGGCCGGTTTCGACCTGGTGCTGTCGGCCCTGCGCGGCTGGGCGCCGGGCTTCGTCGTCGACCTGGTGCAGTCGCTGTCCTTCCTTCTCAACTTCGACCGCCTGACGCGCGGCGTCCTTGAGGCGCAGACCGTCTTCCTGTTCGTGTCGATGATCGTGCTGGCGCTCTGGATCAACGTCCAGATCGTCGACGCCAAGAAAGCGGCCTGAGGAGCGAGCCATGAAGCTGTTTTCATCGTCCAAGTCGCGCCTCACCGCTGTCGGCGTGCTGCTGGCCATCGTGCTGACGCTGGCGCTCAACTCGATCGTTGCCAACACCTTCCGTTCGAGTCGCATCGATCTCACGGCGGGCCATCTCTATTCGCTGAGCGAGGGCACGCGCACGCTGCTCGGCAAGCTCGACGAGCCCATCCACATGCGGCTGTTCATGTCGGGGTCGCTGCGCGACGCCGCGCCGCAACTCGCCGCCTACGCCGCCCGCGTCCGTTCGATGCTCGACACCTACGCCACGCTTTCCAAGGGCAAGATCACCCTCGAGGTCATCGATCCCGAGCCCTATTCCGATGAAGAGGATCAGGCGGTCGGCTTCGGCATCAACCGCATCGCCCTGCAGGGCGCCGACGATTCCATCTTCTTCGGTCTCGCCGCGACCAACTCCACCGATGGCAAGGCCCAGATTCCGGTGTTCACGCCCGATCGCGAAGCCTTCCTCGAATACGATCTGACCCGTCTCGTCGCCGAACTCGGCCAGCCGGCCAAGCCGGTGGTGACGCTGATCGACGGTCTCGGTCTGGCGGGCAATCCGCAGCTGCGCCAGCCGCCGGCTCAGATCATGACCATGCTGAAGGAGACTTACGACGTCGAGACCGTCACCGGCGACGTCGACAAGCTGCCCGACCACACGCGCGTCGTCATGGTGGTGCAGCCGCAGCAGCTCTCCGACCGCACCCTCTACACCCTCGACCAGTGGGTGATGTCGGGCGGCGCCACGCTGGTGTTCGTCGATCCGTTCGCCGAAACCCAGCTCGGCCGCGGTCCCGGCCAGCTGCCGGACGACAACGCCTCCGACCTCGACAAGCTGTTCAAGGCCTGGGGCATCGGCTTCGACGTCAAGACGGCGGTGGCCGATCCGCAGAACGCCATCCGCACCGCCCGCGCCGTGGCCGTCCGTCAGATCGAGGTGGCCAACTATCCCTGGTTCGCCGTGCGCGGCGACGGTTTCGACCATGGCGACGCCATCACTTCGCAGCTGCAGGCGGTGGTGCTGACCACGCCCGGTTCGTTCACCGCCACCGGCAAGGATGTGACGCTGCAGCCGCTGATGGTCGCCTCCACCAGCGCCGGCTATCTGCCGGCCGGCGAGGCCGCCGATCCCTACGGCGATCCGCGCACGCTGCTGCCCAAGATCGCCAAGGCCAGCACCCAGCCGATCCTGGCTGCCCGTGTCGATGGCAAGCTCGTCTCGGCCTTCCCGGCCGGCAAGCCCGAAGGGTCGGGGAACGGCGACAAGCCGATCGGCGAAAGCGTCGGCAAGCCCAACCTGATCGTCGTCGCCGACGCCGACATGCTGTCGGACCGCAACTGGATCCAGCGTCAGAACGTGCTGGGTCAGGCGGTGGCTCAGGCCTTCGCCAACAACGGCGACTTCGTGCTCAACGCCGTCGAGCAGATGGTCGGCGGCGTGGCGTTGGCCGATCTCCGTAGCCGCACCGTCTCCTGGCGTCCGTTCACCCGCATCAACGCGCTCGAACAGTCGGCCGAGCAGAAGTTCCTCGCCAAGCAGCAGGAGCTGACGCAACGCGTCCAGGACACCGAAACCAAGATCAAGTCCATCGCCGCCGAGCAGAAGGTCAAGCAGGGCGAGGTTATTGCCTCCGACACCAGCGCCACGGTGGAAAAGTTCCGCGCCGAACTCTTGGCCGCCCGCGCCGAACTGCGTGACGTCCAGTACAACCTGCGCCGCGATGTCGAACAGCTGAAGGCCTGGATCATGGTGATCACCGTCGGCATCGTGCCGCTGGTTGTGGCCATCTTCGCCCTCGTCTTCGCCCTGCGCCGGCCGCGTCGGCCCATCCCGACGCGCAAATCGAGCTGATCGTCCCGGAGGATTTGCGACATGACACCGAAATCCCTAGCTATCCTGGCCGTGCTCACGGCCGCGGCGGTCGGCACGGCCATCATCGAGGCCCGCAACGATCAGGCCGGCAGCGCCATCGCCGATCGCGGTCGCGTGCTCATCCCCGATCTCGTCGCCAAGGCCAACGGCATCGGCACCATCACCGTGACGAGCGGCAAGACGACGACGGCGCTGACGCGCGTTGGCGACGGCTTCAGCGACGCCACCGGCTATCCGGTCAAGACCGAGACGGTGCGGGCGCTGGTCGCCTCGCTGGCGACGCTGACGGTTGCCGAGGGCAAGACCGACAAGCCGGACCGCTACGCCGACATCGGCCTGGCCGATCCCGACGCGGCCAAGGGCGCGGCCACCGAGATCGACGTCAAGACCGGCGACGGCGCCAGCCTCGCCAACCTCTATGCCGGCGCCAAGGATCTCAGCGTCGGCGGCAGCCGCGGCGGCCAGTACGTGCGCGTCGGCGGCGAGGCCAAAACCTATCTGGTGCGCGGCAGCGTCGATCTGCCCAGCGACCGGGCCGACTGGTTTGATACCCGGTTGGTCGACGTCAAGCCCAAGGACATCGTGTCGGCTCGCCTCATCAACACGGCCGGAACGACCATCGCCTTCGTCAAGTCCGGCGACAGCCTGGCGCTGGCAACGCCGGTCGAGGGCAAGACGCCCGAGCAGGCCAAGTTCACCCGGCTCGCCTACATGTTCCAGGGCTTCGACTTCGAGGATGTCCGCAAGGCCGGCGCCGCCCCGGCCGCCGACGCGCCGTCGTACCGCGTCGAGACCGGCGACGGTCTCGCCGTCACCATGACGGCGCTGCCGCCTGCCACCGACGCCGACAAGGGCTGGGTGCGCCTTGCCGCCGAAGCGGTCGATCCCAAGTCGGCCGACGCTGCCAAGGCCATCGCCGCCAAGGTCGACGGCTTCGAGTTCCGCATCAAGTCGACCTACGCCGACCTCTTTGGCTGGACGGTGGACGACCTCGTCAAGCCCGCCCAGGGCTGAGCAGTCGCGGCCTCACGCGACAGCAGCCGGCGGAGCCTCTCCGCCGGCTTTTTCGTTGGCAGTACAACGTCAGCGGGTGGCAATGGTCAGGATGGCCTTGAGCCCATGCGGCGCGACACTGTCGAGGCGCAGCGCCCCGCCGTGGGCCTCGGCGATGTCGCTGGCAATCGACAGGCCGAGGCCGAAGCCGGTGTTGGGCGCCGAGGTGCGGGCCGTGTCGCCGCGTTCGAACGGCTCCAGCAGTCGCGCCCGGTCGGTCTCCGCAATACCCGGACCGTCGTCGAGGATGGCGATCTCCACGACGCTGGCGCCGGCCTTGGCGAGCGCGATGGTAACATGGCTGCCGTAGCGGACGGCGTTGTCGACGAGGTTGGTGACGGCGCGCTGGATGTCGCGCAACCGCACCGAGGCGGTGAGCCGCTGCGGCCCGTGATAGACGACGTCGTGGCCGGTGTCGCTGTACTGGTCGGCGATGGTCTGCAGCAGGCTTGGCAGGTCGGTGGATTCGTACTGCTCGCGGCTCTCCGAACCGGAGAGATGGGTGAGGGCCGCCTGCGTCAGCGCCGCCATATGGTCGAGGTCGGCGAGAATGGGGCCACGCACCGCCACGTCATCGATGAACTCGGCCCTGAGGCGCAGCCGGGTGATCGGGGTTCTGAGGTCATGGCTGACGGCGGCCAGCATGGCCGTGCGGTCGGCCATCAGCTTGCCGATGCGCGTGCGCATGCGGTTGAAGGCGGCGATGGCGGCGCGGATTTCGCGCGGACCGTCCTCGGGCAGCACGGTGGTGTCGCGCATGTCGCGAAAGTTCTCGACGGCGGCGGCGAAGCGGCGCAGCGGTCCGGTGATGACGATGGTCGCCCAGCCGACCAGCAGCGAGGCGGCGACGGCGATGAAAATCAGCGTCACGTAGCCGGCGCCGATCGGCGGCAGATCGTCCCACTTGGGCAGGAACAGATACAGGATGTTGCCATCGGAAAACTGGAAGTAGAGGTCGCCCCAGATTTCGCCATTGCCTTCGAGCTTGTCGGGTGTACTGGAAAAGACTTGGACCGTTGGGCCGACGTCGACGGTGAGATGGTTGGGGCCAATCAGCGCGGCCCCGTCGGGCAACCGGTCGGTCATGCGGGCGTTGACGCGCGGCTCAGCCTTGTTGACGATGGCCACGATAGTGTCGCGGTCCGGGCGCGGCGTGTTTTCCACCATTCCGACAAAGGCCGCCGTCTGGCCGGTCATCACGCCGGGCGGGTTCGGCATCCGCCCCTGGAAGGAAATCCAGTAGACGTGCAGCGTCAGGATGGCGTGGATAGCCATGATCGCCACGACGACCATCACGATGACTTGCCCCGCCACCGTATCGAGCACCAGACGGAGCGGGTTCTTCTTCATGAGCGCGTCACGTCCGGCGTGAACAGGTAGCCTTCCGAGCGGATGGTGCGGATGAACTCGGCCTTGTCGTCGTCGGTCGACAGCTTGCGCCGCAAACGGCTGACCAGAATGTCGATGGATCGCTCGAAGGGCGCCGCGACGCGGCCCTGTGTCAGGTCGAGCAACTGGTCGCGGCTGAGCGTGATGCCCGGCCGTTCGGCGAAGGTCACCAGCAGGTCGAACTCGGCACCGGTGAGCGTCACCTTGGCGCCGGCCGGCGTCGTCAGGCTGCGGTCGCGGGTGTCGATGCGCCAGTCGGCGAACTCGAGGCAGGTGAATTCGGACTTGGCCGTCCTGAGCGTCGCCGAGGTCGAGCGGCGCAGGATGGCGCGGATGCGGGCCAAGAGCTCGCGGGCGCTGAACGGCTTGGGCAGATAGTCGTCGGCGCCGATCTCGAGGCCGACGACGCGATCGATTTCCTCGCCGCGGGCCGACACGATGATGATGGGAATGGTCGAGGTCGAGCGCAGGCGGCGGCAGATGCTGAGACCGTCTTCGCCGGGCAGCATGATGTCGAGCACGATCAGGTCAACGCGCGAGGTGGCGATGATGCGGTCCATCTCGCGGCCGTCGCGGGCTATGGAAACACGACAGTCGTTGGCCCGCAGGTAACGCGAGACCAGGGTGTTGATGTCGTTGTCGTCTTCAACGAGGAGGATATGGTTTTGCATCTTGCTGTCTGACGCCACTGTAGAGCTTGCCGCGGACGTATTGTAACTGCCGAGCCATAGCATCCAGGCGCTGTTTCCATATACCTATTTTGTATCGCAGTGTTTCCGCCGCTTGGTAGAGAAATGCAAGGATACCAGGGACAATTCTTGGTTACCACCTGTTAAGGATTTGGGCGCGTTCTTGAGGACAAGTACTGCGTGCCCGCGATTGGCCGGCTGAGGCCAAGACACCGAGGAAACTCCAATGACCTCCCTTACGTCCTCTACCTCGACAACCCATACGCGACATTCGCCGCTGATGAGGACGCTGGAGTCGATGGTCAAGTCGGGCGAAATCAGTTCGTCCGACGAAAGCACGCTGAGCTCGGCGCTCAGCACCATCGATGACAGCCTCAAGAGCGATGCCGCCTCCAGTGCCGGCTCGACGCCGCCGTCACCCGAAGACATGCAGAAGAAGGTGTCCGACCTCATCCAGAAGCAGGTCGACGCCGGCAGTCTGACGTCCGATCAGGCCGATGAGCTGTCCGACGTCTTCGAGAAGGCCTTCTCGAACGGGCCGGGCGGGGCGGGTGGCCCGCCGCCGGGACCGCCGCCGTCCGATAGCGCCTCGAGCTCGAACGGCTCGTCCTCGTCCTCGTCTTCGGGCTCGTCGACGGGGCTGGACGATCTCCTCAAGCAGCTGCAGTCGCTCCTGTCCTCGTCCTCGTCCTACAGCAGTTCGGGCAGCACGTCCTCGACCACGACGTCGGGTTCGGTGCTCGATCTCGTCGCCTGATATCGGGCCAGCTTGGTCCAGCAACAAGCAAGGGGTCGCAACGGTTCGCCGTCGCGGCCCCTTGTCATTGCGGCGGCAGCTTGGCAAGGTCGCCTGAAAGGCCCCATCGGCGCGCATGGCGGTTCGGCGAAAAACGCATCTCCCTACGAAAGCAGTAGTGATCTCGCAGCGCGTGTGGGTAATCCTTGTTTTGTGCCTACAGCATCATGCCGAACGCCCGCCGACAGGTGGCTTGACGGGACGTTGGTTTGCCAGCGGAACAGGCGAAAGACGGATACTGTAGGGCGTCGTGAGGCGTTCGCCTTGGCGGCATCAGCGGATGTATTTCGATTTTAGAGGACAGTACCTATGGCCCGACCCGCAGCTGGATGGATCGATCGGCTTCCAAGCTCCCATCTCATCACCGAATTTTCGATCTGGTCGTCCGATCTTCTCCGTCTGGCCGACGAAGTGCAGCGCGTAGCCGCCCATGCTGATGTGCTGCATGTCGACGTATCCGATGGCGTGTTCGCCAACACGCTGCTGCTTTTCCCAGAAGTTGTGTCTCGCATCCGCAAGATCACGGATTTGCCCATCCACGTCCACCTGATGGTCGGCGAGTCGGCGCTGATCAACCAGATCAACCAGTTCGCCGAGGCCGGTGCCGACGCCATCTCCATCCACGCCGAGAATACCCTGCTGGCCGACAGCGCCATCGCCCGCATCAACCAGCTCGGCCTCATCGCCGGTATCGTGCTGCGGGTGGAAACGCCGGTGGCCAAGCTGGTCCGGCACCTGCCGCGCGTCAGCTTCGTCACCCTGTTCGGCGCCCCGATCGGCGAGCGCGAGGAGCTCGATCGTCACGCCATCGAACGGCTCAACGAGGCGCGCAAGTACATCGACGCCGTCAAGGTCGATCATCGCATCACGCTGATCGCCGATGGTGCCATTCGCGAGGATACGGTGCCCGAGCTGCGCAAGGCTGGCGCCCAGGCGGTGATTGCCGGCCGTCTGGTGTTCGGCGCGTCCGACCTGACCGCCCGCATGAAGTGGCTGCGTTCGCTCTGAGCGCTTGGCCCGACGCTGATCTCTGGACGCCGGTCTGCTCCCCGCAGGCCGGCGTTTTCAGTTGAGCGTGACGGTCTTGCTGGTGCGCGGGCGGGCCAGGTTGACGGTGCTGAGCGACACCGTCGAGCCGAACAGGCCCGAGAACGGTGGCTGGTAGGTGTAGCTGACCTGGGCGGCGATGATCTGCACGCCGGACACCACGATGTCCGAGGGGACGGTGACACTCGTCAGCGTGCTGCCCGCGGCCGGTGCCGTGGTGCCGACCGCCGACGCCCAGGCGACGATGTTCTTGCTGCCGGAGATGTTGAGGGCCGACAGTACGATGTCGAGGTTGGTGGTGCTGTTGGGCAGCAGGATCGCCGACGAGCCCGTCAGGATCGAGCTCACGTCCGCCGCCGTGAGGTCGCTGCGCTGCGCCACCAGGTCGGAGGCGGTGTAGGCGATCTCCACCAGTTTGCGCTTGATCGAAATGGCCTGCGTCAGGTCGACCGCCGCCGCCATCATAGCCAGGACCACGGGCACCAGCAGCGCGAACTCGACGGCCGCGACACCGCCGCGCGCGGCGGCGAAGCGGCGCCAGGGGGCTGTCGGGCGCGGGGGGGAGGCATCGGTCATTTGTAGGGCTCGTTGCGGAACAGAACGGCACTCGACAGCACCACCGAGCCGTCGCTCAGCATGCCCTTGTAGTAGGCCAGCGCCGCCGCCGGGCTCTTCCACTTCAGGAAGCCCTGGACCAGCATGTAGTCGCCAGCCGTGCCGACGGCGAAGTTGAACGACGACTTCATGGTGCCGTCGGTGTTGATCGGGTTGAAGAACGACACGCTTGAGAAGCTGTTGACCACCTGGACGTTGAGATAGATGTTGCTGGCGCAGCTGAACAACCCAAGCGTGGCGGTGCATAGTTCGGTCTTGAACTGCGAGGCCGTCTTGGTCGCGGCCTGCCCGGTCTTGATCTCGCGCGCCACCTGATGCAGCGCCCGGTCGAGCATGGAGTCGGCGAGCGACATCATCGCAACGTCGAGGATGAACATCATCACCAGGATGAACGGCAGCACTAACACGCCGAACTCCAGCGCCGTGGCGCCGCCGCGCCGATCGCGCGGTGGCCGGGCGGGCGCGGCAGGCCTTGATCGCTGCAGTTCGTCGTTCACGCCCGGACCTCCCGCTGGCATCGTCGTCATTTCGACAGGTGCGTCATGCTGACGACGGAAGTGAACAGCGTCGCCAGGGCGGCGCCGACGTCGTCATTCGGCCCGACTTCGAGATAGAGGCTGTCGGAGGCGCAGGCCTTGACGGCCAGCGGAATCTTGGATCGGTACGGGTCGACGTAGGACATGTACCAAGAGTTGTTGGGGACGCGCTGATACGTGGTGTAGAGGCCGACGACCCGCACGCCGTTGGCCTTGATTTTGGTGCACTCGGAGTAGTCCATCTCCTGCTGGCAGCGCGATCCCGTCAGCTTTTCGGCGCAGGGCGTGCGCTGCGTGTCTTCGACACCATCGGTGATGACGAACAGGATCTTGATCGGATCCGCCGACGACACGCCGCTGCCCGATGTGCCGATGGTGGTCTTGAGCTCCGACAGCTTCTTCTTGAGATTGGTCTGCTGGTCGTTGTTGTAGCCCTGATAGGCGATGGTCATCAGGTCGATGGCCGACGTCTTACTGGCGACGGTGTCAAGATCGGACGACGGGCCATAGATCAGCGTTGGCGCCTTGTCGGCGTCGTCGGCCGTGACGCCCATGGTGTAGACGGCCATCTGATACTGGCCGGAGAACGACTGGCTGTTCTTGGCCTTGGTGATCATCGACGTGACGGCGTTGACCACCGAGTTGATGCGCAGCGTGATGCCGTTCTTCTTGGCGTAGGCGTACCAGTCCGTCGTGCTGCCGGTGATGTGGCAGGCGAAGGCGCAGGTTTCGCCGACCTTCGATGTTGCCGTTTCCAGCTTGGAGATGTCGGTCGTGGTGGCGCCGAGCCCCTGCGATGGCGAATTGTCGACCAGAATATAGAAGCGGTAGTACAGCGCCGGCTTGAAGGTCGAAGTCGAGCTGGCGCCCACCGTCAGCGATTTGACGCCGATCATGCCCATGAAATAGGTCGGGACCTTGGCGGTGAGATCGACCTTGGCGGTGAACGAGTTGGCCACGAACGTCACGGTCGCCGTCTTGGTGGCCAGCGTGCCGAGAGCATTGGTGCCGAACGAGCCCTTGGCGATGGCGATGGCATCGGTTTCGGCGCCGGTGACCTCACCGGTGGTGCCGTTGGCGATAGCCGCAACGATGGCCGGCGCCTTCTGCGACAGGCAGCCCAGCGAGGCGGAGTCGGCCGCTGTCTGCAGTTGCATCTCGACGATCAGCGCGATGCCGTAGTCGACACAGGCCCCGACGGCGAGGAGCAGGGGCACGATGGCCAGCGCGAAGATCAGACTGATGGAGCCGGCGATGGCGCGGCGCGGCGCGCGACGACGGGCGGACGCATCAACAACGTCGTGGGGGCGGTGGCGTTCCATGTCGAACTCTTTCCTCGCTTCAGTCCGGCATTCTACGGGCGAGTGGTTTGGATTCTGTTGCCGCGATCCGTGGTTTTTCCGCCTATCTCCCGTTTCTGGTGACTTTGTCCGCCAGCAAACCAACGGTCGGCTGATGCAATAAGCAAAAAGTTGCAATAAAGTATTTTCTTGCAATTTCATTGTACCCCCCTTATGTGAGGAGCGGACAAGCGACACAGGCGGCCGGGGCAGCTGTGATCCCGTGCCGTCGCCAAGACGGAGAAAAAAGATGGCTTCCAAACTCGACCAACTGCGCGAAATGACCGTCGTGGTCGCCGACACCGGCGATATCGATGCCATCAAGAAGTTCAAGCCGGTGGATTGCACCACCAACCCGTCGCTGGTGCTGAAGGCCATTGGCCTGCCGGTCTACGAGCCGATCCTCGCCGACGCCGTCGCCTGGGGCAAAAAGCTCGGCGGCTCGCAGGAAGCCGCCATCAAGGCCGTCGGCGATCGCCTCGCCGTCGCCGTCGGCACCGAGCTCTCCAAGCTGGTGTCGGGCCGCGTCTCGACCGAAGTGGATGCCGACCTCAGCTTCGATACCGCCGCCACCATCGAGAAGGCCCGCGCCATCATCGCCGCCTACAAGGCCAACGGCGTCGACCGCGAGAAGATCCTGATCAAGGTCGCCGGCACCTGGGAAGGCATCCGCGCCTCGGAAGTGCTGCAGAAGGAAGGCATCGACACCAACATGACGCTGATCTTCGACATCGCCCAGGCCGTTGCCTGCGCCGATGCGAAGGCCTTCCTGATCTCGCCGTTCGTCGGCCGCATTCTCGACTGGTACGTCAAGGCCGAAGGCCGCACCTTCACCGCCGAGGAAGATCCGGGCGTCGTCTCGGTGCGCGGCATCTACGACTACTACAAGACCCACGGCATCTCGACCGTCGTCATGGCCGCCTCCTTCCGCTCGCTCGGCGAAGTGGAAGCCCTTGCCGGCTGCGACCGCCTGACCATCTCGCCGGCCCTGCTTGATGGCCTTGCCGCCGACCAGTCGGCGCTGCCGCGCCTGCTGTCGCCGGAGAAGCCGCGCAGCACGCCGGCCACCATGAACCTCGACGAGAAGGCGTTCCGCTGGGCGATGAACCAGAGCCCGATGGCGACCGAGAAGCTGGCCGAAGGCATCCGCCTGTTTGCCAAGGATCTCGGCGAGCTGCGCAAGATCGTCGCCAAGCGCTTCATCGCCTGACGGCACATCCAAGGTTGCGCCGGCGGCTCATGGTCGCCGGCGCGTGGCTGGCCGAAGGCGCTTTGCCCGGCACGGGGAGCCGACATGCCGCGTCCACGCCGCAGCGAAGACACCATCGTCGAGATTGCCCGGCTGCGCTACGAGCAGCGGCTGCCGCAACACGAGATTGCCCGCCAGATGGGCCTGTCCGAGGCCACCATCAGCCGGGCGCTGAAGGCTGCCCTCGATCTCGGCTATGTCGAGATCTCCGTGGCGCCCAAGGCGTTTCGCGACGCTGCTCTCGAGCGCGAGCTCAAGCAGCGCATGGGGCTCGTCACGGCCATCGTCGTCGAGAACCGCAGCAGCACCGCCCAGACGCTGGAAACGCTCGGCAAGGCCACCGCCCGCGTTCTCGATGAAGTGCTGAAGGCCGGCGACGTGCTCGGCGTTTCCGATGGGGCCACCGTCGCCGCCATCGCCGCCGCCGCCCGCCGCGGTCCGGCCACCGATCTCGACGTCGTGGCCCTGGTCGGTGGTGTCGGCACGCCCGAACACTTCACCCATTCCACCGAAGTCTGCCGCCGCATGGCCGCCGGTCTTGGCGCCCGCGCCTGGCAATTGCCGGCCCCGGCCATTCTCGACGACATCGGTGCCGCCCGCCTGCTACGCGAAACCGCCGCCATCAAGGGCGTGTTCGCCATGATGCATCGCATCGCCGTGGCCGTGGTCGGCGTCGGCGCCATTTCCGAATCCGCCATGGTGTTTCGCGAAGGCTTCATCGAGGCGGCGGAGCTGGAAAAGATCAGGGCGCAAGGCGCCGTCGGCACCATCTGCGCCCGCTTCTTTGGCCGTGACGGTCAGCCCGTCGGCACGGCCTTTGACGATCGCACGCTGTCGATCGGCGTCGACGAACTCAAGCGGGCGCCGATCCGCATCGCGGCGGCGATCTCGCCGTCCAAGGCACTGGCCATGCGGGCCGCCATCGAGGGGGGCATCATCAATGCCGTGGCCACCGATGCCGAAACGGCCCGCACGCTGATCGGCGGCTGAGCCGGCGCTGCCGGTCGCGCAGCAGCCCGGCGCCGGACGCCCCGGGCGCCTACTTGAAGCCCTTGGCGTTGAGGTGCGGCCCGTACTTGCGGTCGCTGCCCTGGATGTGGCCGATCAGCCATTTCTTGAGGAAGGCCAGCACTTCCAGCGACAGCGTGCCGGTGGCGCCGCCCTTGAACTTGGCCTGGATATCCAGCACTTGCCGCGTCAGGTCGTCGTGTTCCTTCTTGTGCTCGGCCGACGCCGGATAGCCGGACTTGGCGAAGAACTCTTCCTCGTGCTTGAAGTGGGTGGCCGTGTAGCTGATCAGGCCGTCGAGCACCTTGCCCAGCACGTCCGGCGTCCGGTTGGCCTGGATGCCGTCGTGCAGCGCGTTGACCAGATCGATGAGCTTCTTGTGCTCATTGTCGAAGGTCGAAACGCCAACACTCATCTTTTCGTTCCACTGCATCAGGGGCATGATTTCCTCCTAGGAATAGTGTTCGGACCGTCCGGTCAGCTGCCAAGGGCCTGCTGCAACTGGCCGAGACCGGTGCGCAGGTCTTCGGCCTGCTGGCTGAGGGCAATGGATCGTTCGCCGCACTCGTCCGACGAGCGGGCGATGTCGCTGATCAACTGGCTGACGCTGCGCGTCCGCTCGGCCACCTCGTGGGCATTGCCGTTGATGCAGCGCGTCACATTGCCCTGAGCCTCGACGGCGGTGGCGATTTCGCCCTGCACCTCGTCGATGTGGCCGATGATGGCGGTGACGTCGGCGATGGCGTGGATGGCCTGATCGTTGATGCTGGCGATGCGCGTCACCTCGCCGGCAATGAGCTTGGTGGCGTCGGCCGTCTGCTGGGCCAGAGATTTGACTTCGCTGGCGACGACGGCGAAACCCTTGCCCGCTTCGCCGGCCCTTGCCGCCTCGATGGTGGCGTTGAGAGCCAGCATGTTGGTCTGCTGGGCAATGGCGGTGATGGTCGTCAGGATCGATCGGATGGCGCCGGTGGCGGTGACCATCGATTGCACCGTTGCCCCTGCGTCGCCAGCCACCTGTACCGCCTTGCCGGCGATGGACTTGGCTTCCGAGGCGCGGGCGGCGATGGCCTCGATGGTTGCGGTCAGCTCGCCCACTTCGTCGGCCACCTTCTCGACGTTGAGGCTGGCCTGTTCGGCGTCATTGTCGGCCGACATCGTCTTGAAGCCGACCTCCATGTGCACGGTGCCCATGGCGTTGATGCGATCGATGAGCTCGGCGGCCGCGACGGCCAGTTGCCCGACATCCGCGCGACAGTCCTGCTCGGCCGGGTGCGGCGCGGCCTCGACGGGCGCTGCCGGCGTCGGCGCGGCGGCAACCTCGATGACCGCTTGCGGGACGGGGACCTCGGGCGTCGCGGCGGGGCGCGGGCGGGCGGCGAGCAGGCCGGTGAGCGCCAGCAGCGCTTCGCCGGCGATCACCGACCAGACGGCGACCGGCCTGTCGGTGAGCAGCAGACTGAACGGCAGCAGCAGGCTGACGACGGCCAGCGTTCTGGCGTGATCGACGATGAAGCGGCGTCCGTTTGGCATGATGCGACGCTGAAGTCCTTACCCTGCGCCAGACCGGCCTCGGCCGGCATTGCCCGTTCGAGTGTCGCCTTTGGCCGCCTGCCGCCGATCTGATCGGCAAATGATCGCGCGTCCGGAAACGCGTCATGGAAAGTATCTTTTTCCACACCATGCGGAGAGCAAGCAACGCAGTTTGGCCCGGGCGTCATTGCAGCGTCTGTTCTTCAGATAAAGAAAGGGTGAACTGTCGTGGTGCGCCGTCTATTCGGTCCGAAAGCCGTATTCCGTGGTCGACAACAAATGACGATCCCTGTCAGCAATGACGAGGACTGAAGCTCGCGATTAAGGATATTGACATAGGTACATCGCCCGGTACAAACGAAAGGCCCGGAGCCCCGCGCGTGGCGGAACCCCGGGCCTTCGTGGATCAGGCTGAGATCAGACCGATCAGACCGAGTAGTACATGTCGAACTCGATCGGGTGCGGCGTCATCTCGTAGCGCATGTTCTCTTCCATCTTCAGCTCGATCCAGCTGTCGATGAAGTCGTCGTCCATGACGCCACCGGCCTTCAGGAAGTCGCGGTCGGCATCGAGCGACGCCAGGGCTTCGCGCAGCGAGCCGCAGACGGTCGGGATGGCCTTCAGCTCTTCGGCCGGCAGGTCGTAGAGGTTCTTGTCCATGGCGGCACCCGGATGGATCTTGTTCTTGATGCCATCAAGGCCGGCCATGAGCAGGGCGACGAAGCAGAGGTACGGGTTGGCGGCCGGATCCGGGAAGCGGGTCTCGACGCGCTTGGCCTTCGGGTTGGTGGTGTAGGGGATACGGCAGGAGGCCGAACGGTTACGCGCCGAGTAGGCGAGCAGAACCGGCGCTTCGTAGCCCGGGACCAGACGCTTGTAGGAGTTGGTCGACGGGTTGGAGAAGGCGTTGATGGCCTTGGCGTGCTTCAGGATACCGCCGATGTAGTACAGGCAGGTCTCGCTGAGGTCGTTGTACTGGTTGCCGGCGAACACCGGCTTGCCGTCCTTCCAGATCGACTGGTGCACGTGCATGCCCGAGCCGTTGTCGCCGAACACCGGCTTCGGCATGAACGTCGCCGTCTTGCCGTAGGCGTTGGCCACCTGGTGGATGGCGTACTTGTAGATCTGCAGATGGTCGCCCATGCGGGTCAGGGTCGAGAACTTCATGCCGAGCTCGTGCTGGGCGGAAGCCACTTCGTGGTGGTGCTTCTCGACGACGACGCCCATTTCGGCCATGACCGAGAGCATCTCCGAACGCATGTCCTGCAGGCTGTCAACCGGCGGAACCGGGAAGTAGCCGCCCTTCTTGCGGACGCGGTGGCCGAGGTTGCCGGACTCGTACTCAGTGTCCATGTTGGTCGGCAGTTCGACCATGTCGAGCTTGAAGCCCGTGTTGTACGGCTCGGAGGCGAAGCGCACGTCGTCGAACACGAAGAACTCGGCTTCGGGGCCGAAGAACACCTTGTCGCCGATGCCGAGCGAGGCCACGTAGGCTTCAGCCTTCTTGGCGATCGAGCGCGGGTCGCGGTTGTAGGACTGGCCGGAAGCCGGATCGACGATGTCGCAGACGATGACGAGCGTCGTCTGGGCGAAGAACGGATCGATGAAGGCGGTGTCCGTATCGAGGATCAGCGTCATGTCCGACTCGTTGATCGCCTTCCAGCCGGCGATGGACGAGCCGTCGAAGGCCGTGCCGTTCTCGAGCATGTCTTCGTCGACCAGGCCGACGTCGAACGTGACGTGCTGCCACTTGCCGCGCGGGTCGGTAAAGCGCAGGTCAACGAACTTGACGTCGTTGTCCTTGATCATCTTCAAAACATCGGCACCTGTAGTCATTTGCCCTTCCTTTCGGGTTTTTCATTCAGTCCGGAACCTGATGCGGCAGACCCTGTCCGTTCGCCCCGGCTCCGAATGTCAGCGCCCCCAATTGCGACCGCAGTGCCGGCTTCGGGCCAGCCATCGGCGTCATCGGCGGCATTCACCGCGCTTCCGGCCCAGCCACGTCAGGCCAGACCGGCAGCGTTCATATCGCGTCGTTTCCGGACTCGCCAGTGCGGATGCGGATCGCATCCTCAACCGGGGAAACGAAAATCTTGCCGTCGCCAATGCGGCCCGTCTGGGCGGCGTTGCGAATGGCCTCGACCGCTTTGGCAACCATGGCATCGGGCATGACGATCTCGATCTTCACCTTGGGCAGGAAATCGACGACGTATTCGGCACCACGGTAGAGTTCCGTGTGCCCCTTCTGCCGCCCGAAACCCTTCGCCTCGGTGACCGTGATTCCCTGAAGCCCGACCTCCTGAAGCGCTTCCTTCACCTCGTCCAACTTGAAGGGCTTGATGATAGCCTCGATCTTCTTCATTGACCTCTTGTCTCCGTAGCTTGCAGCGTCCTGCGCGACCGGTGCGGCCGGTCTGCGCTGGTCGGGACGCCCTCGTTGAAGCATGGCGTGTGCCAGATGGCGGTGAGTAGAAAAACTGGCGAAAAATGAGGCGAGATCGGGCAGGAACCCTGTCTGAAATTCCGATATGCCTTCGCATTCAGCATAATCCGTGTGCAAACGACTAACTTGTAGGCACAATAATGACCGGATCGTAAAGGCCGGCGGCCGTAGCCCGGCGGCTGCCTCGGCTTTGTCCGTCGGCGGCCAGTTTGAATGCGGTCACCGACCGGTATAACGTTGGCGTGTGGCGTTCGCCGAAGCAGGAGGGGATCGTGAGGGGACTGTCGGACGCAGGCGGAGAAGCGCTGCTCGAACCGGTCGAGATGGCCATGGCCGATCGCCTGACCATCGAGGGAGGCGTGGCCGGCATCAAGCTGATGGAGAACGCCGGCTATGGCGTCGCCGACGTCATCTGCCGCCGTTACAGCCAGGGCACGCGCGTCCTCATCGTCTGCGGCGTCGGCAACAATGGCGGTGACGGTTTCGTCGTCGCCCGCGTGTTGAAGCTGCGCGGCTTCATCGTCGAGGTGGCGCTGGCCTTTCCCGACGGCTTTGCCCGCGCCGATCTCAAGGGCGACGCCCGCCTGGCCTCCGACGCCTACAGGGGCGATGCCCGCCCGGTGGCCGAGGCCGACTTCTCCCGCCCGACCGTCATTGTCGACGCGCTCTATGGTGCCGGTCTGTCGCGCGATGTTACCGGCGCCGACGCCGCCACCGTCGCGGCCATCAACGCGGCGCACCGGGCTGGCGCCCGCGTCTACGCCGTCGACCTGCCGAGCGGTATCGACGGCCGCACCGGCGCCGTGCGCGGCGTCGCCGTCGAAGCCGATGAATCGGTCACCTTCTTCCGGCGCAAGCCCGGCCACATCCTGCTGCCGGGCCGGCTTCACGCCGGCTCGGTCAAGCTCATCGACATCGGCATCCGTCCGGCCGTGCTCGCCACCATCGCGCCCAGCGCTTTCGCCAACGGTCCCGACCTCTGGCGGTCGGTATGGCCGCGTCTGGCCGCCGATGCCCACAAGTTCAGCCGCGGCGCTGCCGTGCTGGCCAGCGGCCCCGCCCATGCCTGCGGCGCCATCAAGCTCGCCGCCGAGGCGGCGCTGCGGGCCGGTGCCGGCATCGTCACCATTGCCTGTCCGCCCGACGCCGTGACGGCCATTGCCAGCCACCGCGCCGCCCCCGTCATCCGCCCCGTCGACGATGGACCGGCGCTTCTGGCCGCCTTCGACGATCCCCGGCTGCGCGCCGGGCTGATCGGACCCGGCTTCGGCCTCGGCGATGCCCATGCCGCGACGCTCGCCGGTGTTCTGGCCAAGGCGGTGCCGCTGGTGCTCGACGCCGACGCGCTGACGCTTGCCGCCCGCGATGCCGCTGCCGTCTTCGCCGCGATCGCGGGGCGGGCCGGCGCCGTGGTGATGACGCCGCACGAGGGGGAGTTCGCGCGCCTGTTTCCCGACATCACCGGCTCCCGGCTCGACCGCGCCCGTCAGGCGGCGGCCCGCTCGGGGGCGATCGTGCTGCTCAAAGGGCCGGATACGGTGATCGCCGATCCCACAGGCCGGGCGGCGCTCAACGAAAATGCCACGGCGGCACTGGCCACCGCCGGCTCCGGCGACATTCTGGCCGGCATCATCACCGGCCTGCTGTCGACGGGCGTACCGGCCTTCGAGGCGGCTGCCATGGCGGCCTGGCTGCATGGCGAAGCCGGTCGTCGGGCCGGTCCCGGTTCGATCGCCGACGACATCGCTGCCGAACTGCGGCCGGTGATCGCCGCCGGCTGCCCCGAGCCACCGGTCGAGGACGAGGACCTGCCCGACGTCGACGCCTTCACCTGACGGGGCCGTCAGAGGCGGATGAACGCCACCCGCTCGCCGGCCGCCGCCGCCGGGGCGTTCTCGGCCCGGACGATCAGCACTTCGGCTCTGGCCAGCATCGACAGCAGCGAGGAATCCTGGTTGCCGAGCGGCCGCACCAGCGGGCCGTCGGGGCCGTCTTCCACCCGGCCGCGCACGAAGTCGCGGCGGAAGTCGTTGGCGGGCATGGCGACGGCCAGCCGGCCCCCCTCGAGGCGCGGCAGCACGTCGGCGCGGCCGAGGCTGGCGCGCAGCAGCGGCGCCAGATAGAGCAGCGCTGAAACGAGGCTCGACACCGGGTTGCCAGGCAGGCCGATGGCGGCCACCGCTCCGCGCCGGCCGAACATCACCGGCTTGCCGGGACGGGCGGCGATCTTCCAGAAGTCGAGTTCGACGCCCTCGGCCGCCAGCGCCGGTCGCGTCAGGTCGTGGTCGCCCACCGACGAGCCGCCCGACAGGCAGAGCACGTCGGCGCCGGCGGCGAGGCCGGCGCGGATGCGGGCGCGGATGGCGTCGAGATCATCGCCGACGAGGCCGAGGTCGATGACCTCGCCGCCGGACTGCCGGACGATCTCGGCCAGCACCAGACCATTGGTGGCGATGATCTGGTTGTCGCCAGGCTCACTGCCGGGCGCCACCAGTTCGTCGCCGGTCGACAGGATGGCGACGCGCGGCCGCCGCCGCACCGGCACCATGCCATGGTTCATGGCGGCGGCAAGGCCGACGGCACCGGCGGTAAGCAGCGTGCCGGCGGTGAGACCGACCACGCCGGCGGTGAAATCGAGTCCGCGCGCCCGGACGTTGCGCCCCGGCGGCGGCAGGCTGGTGAAGCGCACGCTCGCCCCATCGCGCTCGGCGTCTTCCTGGATGATCACCGTGTCGCAGCCGTCCGGCAGCGGCGCGCCGGTGAAGATGCGCACCGCTTCGCCCGGGCCGACGGGCGTGTCATGGCCGCCGCCAGCCGCCGATTCGCCCACCACCGGGTAGGGGACACCGATGCCGATGCCGGCGAGGCGGACGGCGTAGCCGTCCATGGCCGACAGGGCCAGCGGCGGCTGCGTCCGCCGGGCACCGAGGTCGGCGGCCAGCGTCCGACCGGCGGCCTCGCCAACGGCGACCCATTCGGTTTCGGTGACGTTGGCGCAGGCCAGGACGCGCGTCTGCGCTTCGTCGACGGACAGCAGTGCCATTTCAACCTCTGGAACGTGGGGTTCAGGGCGCGGCGACCCAGTGACCCGACTTGCCACCTTCCTTCTCGAGGAGGCGGATGGCCTCGATGCGCATGCCCTTCTCGGCGGCCTTGGCCATATCATAGATGGTGAGGCAGGCGACCGAGGCGGCGGTGAGCGCCTCCATCTCGACGCCGGTCTTGCCGGTGCAGCGCACGGTGGCCGTCACCTCGAAGCCGGGCAGGGCCGGATCGGGCTCGATCTCCACCGCCACCTTGGTCACCGGCAGCGGATGGCAGAGCGGAATGAGCTCGTGGGTGCGCTTGGCGGCCATGATGCCGGCGATGCGGGCGGTGGCGATGACGTCGCCCTTCGGCACCTTGCCGTCGACGATCAGCGCGAGTGTTTCGGCGCGCATGACGATGCGCCCCTGGGCGACGGCGGTGCGTACCGTGTCGGTCTTGGCGCTGACGTCGACCATGGTGGCGGCGCCCTTGGCGTCGAGGTGGCTGAGTTCGGTCATCATGCTTCCTTGGGCAGGGCTTCCGTGAACAGGATCGGGCGGCCGGTGCTGGCCGTCACCAGTTCGCCGTCCCACATGACGCGGCGGCCGCGCACGATGGTGCCGATCGGCCAGCCGGTGACGGTCTTGCCGTCATAAGGTGTCCAGCCGCAGCGCGAGGCGATCCAGCGGTTGTCGATGGTCATGCGGCGCTTGAGGTCGACCACGGTCAGGTCGGCGTCGTAGCCGACGGCAATCCGGCCCTTGCCGGCGATGCCGAACAGCCGCGCCGGTCCGGCGCTGGTCATGTCGACGAAGCGCTGCAGCGTCAATCGGCCGGCGGCGACATGGTCGAGCATGGTAGGCACCAGCGTCTGCACGCCGGTCATGCCCGAGGGGCTGTCGGGGTAGGGCTTGGCCTTTTCCTCGAGCGTATGCGGCGCGTGGTCCGAACCAAGGATGTCGGCGACGCCCTCGACTACGCCGCGCCAGATGCGGTCGCGGTGAACCGCCGAGCGCACCGGCGGGTTCATCTGCACCAGCGTGCCGAGGCTCACGTAGGCGCTGTCGTCGAGCGTCAGGTGATGCGGCGTCACCTCGACCGAGGCAATGTCCTTGTGGGCGGCCAGGAAGTCGATCTCCTCGCCGGTCGAGACGTGCAGCACATGGATGCGCGCCCCCTGGGCGCGGGCGATGGCAACGAGCCGGCGCGTCGACGACAGGGCCGCCTCGACGTCGCGCCACACCGGATGCGAGCGCGGATCGCCGGCAACGCGCAGCGGCTTGCGTTCGTTGAGGCGGTATTCGTCCTCCGAATGGAAGGCGGCGCGGCGGCGCGTGGCCGACAGGATGGCGGCGATGCCTTCGTCGTCCTCGACCAGCAGATCGCCGGTCGACGAGCCCATGAACACCTTGATGCCGGCGGCGCCGGGCAGGCGTTCCAGTTCGGCGATGTCGGCGACGTTCTGGCGCGTGCCGCCGACCCAGAAGGCGAAATCGCAGTGCATGCGGTCGGTACCGGCGGCCACCTTGGCGGCCAGCGTCTCGGCGCTGGTGGTCAGCGGCTTGGTGTTCGGCATCTCGAAGACGCCGGTGACGCCGCCGAGCACGGCGGCGCGCGAGCCGGTCTCGAGGTCTTCCTTGTGGGTGGCGCCGGGTTCGCGGAAATGCACCTGCGTATCGATGACGCCGGGCAACACGGTGAGGCCGGCGCAGTCGATGGTCTCGCCCGCCTCGGTCGGCGCGAAGGTGCCGATACCGGCGATGCGGCCGTCGCGGATGCCGATGTCGCGCCTGCCGACGCCGTCCTGATTGACGACGGTGCCGTTCCTGAGAAGGAGATCGAAGGTCATGTGGTCGGTCACTCCCGCGCCGTGAGGGGTAACGCCGGTTAGGGCCAAATAGGCGGTTTTGCAAGTAAGCTTTCGGCGCCCCGCCGGCGTCTGGTTGGCTCCGCGGCGTTTTGGCTATGAAAAAACCCTCTCCCCGGCCGGGGAGAGGGCCTCATGTTCAGCGGACGACGGGCCTGGCCCGATCGATCACTTGTAGGCGGCGGCGATGCCGAGGAAGTCGGCGGCCTTGAGCGAGGCGCCGCCCACCAGCGCGCCGTTGACGTCTTCCACCGCCATCAGTTCGGCGGCGTTCGACGGCTTCACCGAGCCGCCGTAGAGGATGCGCACTTCATTGGCAGCGGCGCCGAAGCGGGCGACCAGTTCCTTGCGGATGAAGTTGTGCATTTCCTTGACGTCGGCGACGGTCGGCGTCAGGCCGGTGCCGATGGCCCACACGGGCTCGTAGGCGATGACGGTATTGGCAGCAACCGTGCCGTCGGGCAGCGAGCCCTTGAGCTGGCCGCCGACGACCTCGAGGGCCTTGCCGGAGACGCGCTCGTCCTTGGTCTCGCCGACGCAGACGATGGCGACGAGGCCGGCGCGCCAGGCAGCTTCCGTCTTGGCCTTGACGACGGCGTCGGTCTCGGCGTGGTCGGTGCGGCGCTCGGAGTGACCGACGATGACGTAGGCGGCGCCGGCGTCCTTGATCATCTCGGCCGACACGTCACCGGTGTGGGCACCGGAAACCTTGGCGTGGCAGTCCTGGGCGCCAATCGGCAGCAGGCCCTTGGCGGCCAGGGCGGCGACGAGGGTGAACGGCGGGCAGATGGCCAGTTCGGCCTTGGCCTTGAGGGCGGCGTCATAGCCGGCCGCGATGGCCTCGAATTCGGCGACGGAGGCCTTGAGGCCGTTCATTTTCCAGTTTCCGGCAACCAGCGGCTTGACTGACATTGTCTGATCCCTCGTTGTGCTATTGGTAAAAGCTCTTATCTAAAACCGCGCCGAAGGGCAATTGCCGTCAGACGGCGGGAGCGGCCGAAGGCCGATTTAGAACCTCAGTTCCTTCTACGCTAGCGAGGACAAATGACTATGAAGGCCCTTGAACCTGTCGTTGAGCGCATCATCCTCGGCAGCCGCTGGATTCTGGTGGTTTTCCTGATCGGTCTGGCCGTGGCGCTGGCCGCATACGGCGCGTCGTTCTTCGTCAAGCTCGCCAAGGTCGTCGTCAACGTGCTGATCTATGACGAGGCCGACATGATCCTGGCCATGCTGGGCCTGATCGACGCGGCGCTGGTGGCGAGTCTGCTTATCATGGTGATGATCGCCTCCTACGAAAACTTCGTCGGCCGCTTCGACGACCACGACGCCGACATCCACTGGCTGGGCAAGCTCGATTCCGGCAGCCTGAAGATCAAGGTGGCCTCGTCGATCGTCGCCATTTCCTCCATCCACCTGCTGCAGGTGTTCCTGAACTCGGCCGGCTACAGCGACTCCCAGATCATGTGGCAGGTGCTGATGCACCTCACCTTCGTCGTCTCGGCGCTGCTGCTCGGCTTTCTCGAATGGGTGATGGCGCGCGTCAAGCATTGACGGAGGGCGGAAATCCCTTTCATCCGGCATGGATCGGAACTTGCGACTTGCCGGCCTCGCCCCTATGATCGCGCCCGATTTGGCCGGGCGACGGGCTGAGCCGGCGGCACAAGCGCTGCCGCGGTCTATCCGTCACGCGCGCGCCTTCGCTCTCCAACGGGCGCCTTCGTCGCGCCGCTTCCGGCGGCCGCGGGTGTCTCGCAATTGCAGCTCAGGGTGCGCCGGTCGGCGCGCTCCACGTGGACAATAGAATGCTCGATACGCTACGCCGAGGCGCAAACACCTACGTCGCCAAACTCCTGCTGGGTCTGCTGACGCTGTCTTTCGTGGGCTGGGGCGTCGGTTCGCGCCTCGGGTCCATCCATTCCGACACGCTCGCCACCGTCGGCGGCACCAAGATCTCGCTGGGCGAGTTTCAGATGGCCTATCAGCGCCAGTCGCAGGCCTTCGCCCGCCAGCTCGGCCAGCCGGTGACGCCCGATCTCGCCCGCGCCTTCGGCCTGCCGCAGCAGGTGCTCGGCGGCCTGATGGCCAGCGCCACCGTCGAGGAGATCGCCTCCGAGCTCGGCCTGGGCATTTCCGACGCCCGCCTTGCCAAGATGATCTCCGACGATCCCGCGCTGCGGCCGCCCGGAGCCGGCGAGTTCGACCGCACCTATTTCACCCGCCTGTTGCAGCAGAACGGCCTCAGCGAGGCGATGTACATCCGTCAGCGCAAGTCGCAGGCCCTCGAGCTGCAGCTGGCCGACGGTCTGACCGGCGGCACCGTCGCCCCCAAGGCCATGGTCAGCGCCGTCTACCGCTATCGCAACGAAAGCCGCAGCATCGAGTACCTGACGCTGGCCCGCGCCCAGGTCGATCCCATCGGCGCCCCGGCCGAGGACGTGCTCGCCAAGTGGTACGAAGGCAAGAAGGCGGCGTTCAAGGCGCCGGAGTTCCGTTCGGTCGCCTATTTCGAAGTGACGCCGGCCGGCCTCGCCGACGTGTCGGGCGTCAGCGATGACGAAGCCCGCCGCGAGTACGACCGGACCAAGAGCCAGTTCGTCCAGCCCGAGCAGCGCCGCATCCAGCAGCTGCTCTATCCCTCGGCCGATGAAGCTGCCGCCGCCGCGGCCAAGCTCAAGGCCGGCACCACCTTCGACCAGATGATCGCCGCCCAGGGCCAGAAGCCGGAAGACGTCGATCTCGGTCTGCTGGCCCGCGCCAAGATGCTCGATCCCAAGGTGGCCGACGCCGCCTTCACCGCGACGCTGAACGCGCCGGTCGGCCCGGTGACCACGGCCTTCGGCGCCGCGCTGCTGCGCGTGACGGAGATTCAGCCCGAGCACGGCAAGACCTTCGAGGAGATGGCGGCCACCATCAAGAAGAGCATCGCCGAAAAGCACGCCGAGAAGGCCGTGCAGGAAACCCGCAACGAGATCGAGGACGCGCTGGCTGGCGGCGCCACGCTCAAGGAAGTGGCGAGTCGCTTCAAGCTCACGCTCAAGACCATCGAGACCGATGCCAGCGGCAACGATCCGGCCGGCGAGGCCATCGCCGATCTGCCGAGCGAGGACAAGCTGCTCAAGGCCGCCTTCGCGTCCGACGAGGGCGCTCAGAACGACGCCGTCGCCGACGGTCGCGGCTTCCTGTGGTTCGAGGTCGAGAAGGTGTCGCCCGGTCGCGACCGCGCACTCGATGAAGTCAAGGACAAGGCCGTGGCCGCTTGGACCGACGATGAGGCCCAGGCCCGTCTCAAGGCCAAGGCCGAAGCCATGGTGACGGCGCTGAAGGCCGGCCAGTCGATCGCCGATCTCGCCAAGTCGGCCAGTGTCGAGGTCGAGACCGCCGAGGTGACGCGCCAGTCCAACGACGCCGGTCTCGGCGCCGCCGGCCTCAAGGCGGCGTTCGCCGGTCCGCAGGGCCAGACGGCGGCCGTGGAAGGTCCGGACGGCACGCGCGTCGTGCTGCGCGTCGACAAGGTTGTCAATCCGCCGATGCCCGAGGGGGCCGGCGAGTCGGTCGACATTTCCGCCCAGATGTCCGATGCCATGCGCAAGGGCATGCTCGACCAGTTCGTCGCCGCCGCCGAGGAAAAGTACGGCACGACGATCAATCAGACGATGCTGAACAGCGTCGTCGGCTCCAGCTCCAACTGAGCTGCGACCGCCGGGCCCGGCC
>CALMMQ010000032.1 GCA_937868725.1 uncultured Pleomorphomonas sp. | reverse complement strand
AGCCGGCGTAACTGTCACCCCGAGCGCGACATCCCCCTACCGACCGCGACCCCGGCCCCGCTTGGCCGCCACCGTCCCGGCGGCGGTGCTCGGCGGCGGCCGCTTCGGTGCCTCGCCCATCGGCACTTCCGTCCGGCCGACCGTCATCTCGTCGAGGCTGGGCTTGCGCACCCGCGACGGCGGCAGATTGCCGGCCTTGCCGAACTTCTTGTCGCCGCCATAACCGCCACCGCGCGCCTCGACCTCGCTCTGGCGCGCCATCGGGTCTTCGGCCACGGCCAGTTCCGCCGCCTGCAGCCGCTTGAGTTCGTCGCGCAGCCGGGCGGCCTCCTCGAACTCCAAATCGGCGGCGGCGGCCCGCATCTTCTGCTCGAGGTCGGCGATCAGCGCCTTGATGTTGTGGCCGACCATGGCGCCCTCTTCGGCGAGGCCGGTATCGACGCGCACGTGATCCTGCTCGTAGACCGACGACAGCACGTCGGAAATCGAGCTCTTGACGCTCTCCGGCGTGATGCCGTGCTCGGTGTTGTAGGCCATCTGCTTGTCGCGGCGCCGGTTGGTCTCGGCCATGGCCCGCTCCATCGAGCCGGTGACATGGTCGGCGTAGAGGATGACCTTGCCGTCGACGTTGCGGGCCGCGCGACCAATGGTCTGAATCAGCGAGGTCTCCGAACGCAGGAAGCCTTCCTTGTCGGCGTCGAGGATGGCAACGAGGCCGCACTCGGGAATGTCGAGCCCCTCGCGCAGCAGGTTGATGCCGACCAGCACGTCGAAGGCGCCGAGCCTGAGATCGCGCAGAATTTCAATGCGTTCCAGCGTGTCGATGTCGCTGTGCATGTAGCGCACCCGCACGCCTTGCTCGTGCAGGTACTCGGTAAGGTCCTCGGCCATGCGCTTGGTCAAGACCGTGCACAGCGTGCGGTAGCCGGCCTCGGCGGTGCGCCGCACCTCGCCGAGCAGATCGTCGACCTGGGTGCGGGCCGGGCGGATCTCCACCGGCGGGTCGATGAGGCCGGTGGGCCGGATCACCTGTTCGGCGAACACACCGCCCGACTGGTCGATCTCCCAACCGCCCGGCGTCGCCGACACGCACACGGTCATCGGCCGCATGGCGTCCCATTCCTCGAAGCGCAGCGGCCGGTTGTCCATGCACGACGGCAGGCGGAAGCCATATTCGGCCAGCGTCGCCTTGCGGCGGAAGTCGCCGCGATACATGGCGCCGATCTGCGGCACGGTGACGTGGCTTTCGTCGATGAACACCAGCGCGTTGTCGGGCAGATATTCGAACAGCGTCGGCGGTGGCTCGCCAGGAGCGCGGCCGGTGAGATAGCGCGAATAGTTCTCGATGCCGGCGCAGGCGCCGGTCGCCTCCATCATCTCCATGTCGAAGGTGCAGCGCTGCTCCAGCCGCTGCGCCTCCAGCAGCCGGCCGTGGGCGTTGAGCTCCTCCAGCCGCGCCTTCAGCTCGGTCTTGATCGACTTGATCGCCTGAGCCAGCGTCGGCTTGGGTGTCACGTAGTGGGAATTGGCGTAGACCTTGACGAACTTGAGATCGGCCGACTTGTTGCCGGTGAGCGGATCGAACTCGGTGATCGCCTCGATCTCGTCGCCGAACAGGCTGATGCGCCAGGCGCGGTCCTCAAGGTGGGCCGGAAACACTTCGACGGTATCGCCGCGCACCCGGAAGGTGCCGCGCACGAAGGCGATGTCCTGCCGCTTGTACTGCAACGCCACCAGATCAGCGAGCAGCTGGCGCTGATCGACGCGCTCGCCCACCTCCAGCGAGAAGGTCATCGCCGTATAGGTCTCGACCGAACCGATACCGTAGATGCAGCTGACGGAAGCGACGATGATGACGTCGTCGCGCTCGAGCAGGGCGCGCGTCGCCGAATGGCGCATGCGGTCGATCTGCTCGTTGATGGTCGATTCCTTCTCGATGTAGGTGTCGGTGCGCGGAACGTAGGCTTCCGGCTGGTAGTAGTCGTAATAGGAGACGAAATACTCGACGGCGTTGTCGGGAAAGAAGTTCTTGAACTCCGAATAGAGCTGCGCCGCCAGCGTCTTGTTGGGGGCGAGGATCAACGCCGGCCGGCCGGTGCGGGCGATGATGTTGGCCATGGTGTAGGTCTTGCCCGAGCCGGTGACGCCCAGCAGGACCTGCGTCTTTTCCTCGGCCGCCACGCCGTCGCAGAGTTCGGCGATGGCCGTCGGCTGGTCGCCGCGCGGCTCGTAGGCCGAACTCAGGCGGAAGGAGATGCCGCCCTCCGACTTGGGCGGCCGCTCCGGCCGGTGCGGCAGCCACGGCTGACCATCGCGAAAGACGTCGCGCCCCTTCTGGATCAGTTCTTCCAGCGCCTTGACGGTGGCCGTAACGCCGCCCTGCGGCAACGCTTCGGCGTCCTCAAGGCTCATCTGCATGCCGGCGACCGGATTGAGCCCGCCGGCCGCCCGCGTCTTGGGATCGGTCGACCCGCCGATCGAACCGCCCCGCGACGACTTCTTGGTGGCGAGATCGACCTTGCCGCGCTTGCGGCCGGCCGGGGCCGGGGTCGCCGGCAGCGGCGCTGCAATTGCCTTGGGTACGCCGTCCATGTCGGCCCCGGCAACGTCCTTCAGCCAATCGGAAAACGAACCATTGAGCGGCACGCCCTCGAAGGGCGCCTGCGGCCCCTCGGAAAAACCGGACTCAGCGGGATCGGACGACGGAACAGGTTTGCGCGGAGCCATGGCACCATCGGAACGGCAAGGGGAACGGCGGAGCCTGCTTATGGCAGGGCCGGCTGTCAGCATCTGACAGCATAAGACAAAAGTCGCCCCGGCGGGAGACGCCGCAGCGACTAACCGATCTCATGCCGCCGCGACCGACCTCACTTGGCGACCTGGCAGACGCCGTCGATCCAGACGCAGGGCTTTTCCGGCTTGGCCGGCTTGCCGGTGGCCGGCGGCGGCGGCGTGGTGGCCGGAGCGCTCGCCGCCGCTTCGCCGGCCGGCTTGGTCGGAGCGCTGGTGGCCGCATCCTCCGCCGGCTTGGCAGCGGCGGGCGCATCGCTGACCTTGGGCGCGTCCGCCGGCTTGGGACCGCTGGCGGCCGGCTCCATGCCGACCGGCACCTGCGGTGGATTGACCACTTGCGCGGGCGTCTTGTCGGACTGTGCCGGAGCCGACGAAACCACAGGCGGCGGGATCTGGACGGACGGAGACGGCGCCGGCGGCTTGGCAGCCCCGACCTTAGGCGTCGCGGTCGGCGGCGTCGGCCGGGCGGTTGTCACGCGCGGCGGCGCCGGACTGATCGCCGGCGGTGGCACGGTCGGCTGACCGTTGCCGATCCAGCCCCGACCGTCGGGCACGATGGGCCGACCGTTGATCGAACCGGCCGAACCGTTCGCCCAAGGTGGCGGCGGTGGCGCCCAGCCGCCGTCGTCGACCGGCGGCTGCCAGTCGTCCGGCGGTGGTGGTGTCACCCAGCCGCGCCGGGGGGCCGGATACACCGGCACGACAACGTTGTTGCCGTTGGGATCGTAGCCGGGGCCACCCTGATAGATCGACAGATTGGGCGCCGGCACCCAGCCACGCAGCTGGCCATAGCCAACGTCGCACCAGGAATAGCCTTGCAGGCAGCCCCAGACCTCCACCGGCACACCGGCCGGCAGCACGGCCAGAAGATTGTATTGCGGCCCTGGCCCGGTCCGGAGACTGATGTCCTCGGTGATCCAGGCCGGAGACGCCTGCGCTGGCGCGGCGGCCAGCGCCAGGCCGGTGGACACCACCAACAACGACAGGACTTGCCTGATCATGCCGAACCTCCGGACGCGTTTTCCATGAATGAACACCGCCGAAACCAGCGAACTCAACGACACGAACATGGCAGCACTCGGGCATGTCGCAACCGTCGGCAAGGCCAACGCTCCGGCAGCGGCCGCATAGAGAAACCGCCCCGGCGCTCTGCCGGGGCGGTCCATTTCCTTATCAGGACGGCTAACCGTCACTGCGGAACGCAGACGCCGTTGATCATGCGGCAGAGCTGCGTGTCACCACCCCCTCGTCTCGGCTGCTCGCCGAGCTTGCCACCGCCCTGCGGGCCAAACATGTTGCCGGCGTTGATCGGCGGCCGGTCATTACCACCGGGACGCGGCCCCCAGTTGGTCTTGGGGCCGAAGTTGTTCGGCGGCTGATTGTTCGGCGGGTTCCAGTTGCGCGGCGGCTGATTGTTCGGCGGATTCCAGTTGCGCGGCGGCTGGTTGCTCGGCGGGTTCCAGTTGCGCGGCTGCGGCCCCCAGTTGCGCGGCGGCTGCGGGTTCATCGGCGGCCCCCAATTGGTCCGCGGTCCCCAGTTCGGCGGCTGATGCCAATTGGGCGGCGGCGGGTTCCAGTTCGGCGGCGGCGGATTCCAGCCCTGCGGCGGACGCGGCCGCTGGGCGTACCACGGCCGGTTACGATAGTGGTCGTCCCAGTAACCGAAGTTGAAGCTCAGGAACGGCACGACGACCGCCGGCCGCGCCGGATAGTAGGCGTTGCCGCTGTAGAACATCGACAGGTAGCGCGAGGAGACCCAGCCGCGCAGATCACCGTAGCTGACGTCGCACCAAGTGTAGCCCTGCAGGCAGCCATAGACCTCGACGGGCGCTCCGGGCGGCAGGGTCATGATGCGGTAGTACTCGGCTCCCGGACCGGTCCGCAGATTGACGTTGCCGACGATCCTGGCCGGCGCAGCGTCGGCGACAGACGGCAGCAGGGCCATGCCCGCTGCTGCGGCCGCCATTAGGAGAGAGTGCCTGATCATGTGATCCTCCTGGACCTCTCGGTCATCATCCGAAACTCGGAAGTGAGCTGACAATAGCACGGGACAGCCAATCCGACGCTGAATACATCGTTCATCCGCCATTCAGTTTCGAGGCCGCGACGCTGGTCAACGCCAGCGGATTATGCTCTAGCTCGGCCATGAACTACCGCCACGCCTTTCACGCCGGCAACTTCGCCGACGTTCTCAAGCACGCCGTGCTGGCGCGCATCCTCGCCTACCTTGCCCGCAAGGAGAACGGCTACCGCGTCATCGATACCCATGCCGGTGTCGGTCTCTACGATCTGGCCGCCGACGAGGCACTGCGCACCGGCGAATGGCACGATGGCATCGGCCGCTTGCGCCAGACCCGGCTGTCGGCAGCGCTCACCGACTATCTGGCGCCGTGGAACGACGCCGTCCGCGCCGTCAACGGCGGCGACGCCCTGCTGCTCTATCCCGGCTCGCCCAAGATCGCCACCACGCTCGGCCGGCTGCAGGACCGCTACGTCTTCAACGAACTGCACCCGGAAGACCGCGACGCCCTCGCCGCCCTGTTCGCCGGCGACCGCCGCGTCCGCGTCGAAGGCCTCGACGGCTACGTTGCCGTGCGCGCCGAACTGCCGCCGCACGAGCGGCGCGGCCTGACGCTGATCGACCCGCCGTTCGAGGTGGCCGGCGAGTTCGACCGCATGCTCAAGGCGATGCGCGACGCCCACAAGCGTTTTGCCACCGGCGTCTTGATGCTGTGGTACCCGATCAAGGACGTCGCCGCTGTCGACGCCTTCCTGAAGGAAGCACGCGAAACCGGCGTCGGCCGCCTGATCGCCATCGAGCAATGGGTGCGCGACCCGGAGACGACCGGACCGCTGGCCGGCGCCGGCGTGCTCGTCGCCAACGCCCCCTACCGCCTCGCCGAGGAGACGGCGGCGATCCTGCCCGAACTCACCGACCTCCTGGCGGTCGGCGAAGGTGCCGGCGCCCGCGTGCTACCACTTGTCGAAGGCGCCTGACCGCCGGACGGCCGCTTGACCGGCGGCGGCGAACGGCCCATCGTGGAGGCAGAACAACCCTGAACCCGCGAGGCGTCGCCATGCACACGCTGCCAGCCCTCCTGTCGCTGAGCCTTCTTGCCAGTCCGGCGCTGGCCGCCGATCTGCCGCGCTGCGACGCCTCCTCGGTGCTCGACACCATCGTTGCCCGCCAGCACGGCGTCGAGCAGCGCCTGTCGCTCGACGGCGTCGTCATCGCCACCATCGCCCGGCCGGGCGAGACCGCCACCGCCACGCCGCATTCCTACGCCTTCGCCCAGCGCCATTGCACCGCCACGGCCGTGTTGGCCGGCGGCGGCAAGCGCGCGCTTTACTACGTCATCACCGCCGAGGGTGGCTACGCCGGCTACGGCTGGTCGGTCGACTATTGCCTGCCCGGCCACGACCGCTTCTATTTTGATGACGCCGACTGCCGGGTGCTGCGGTGAGGGCGTTGGCGGCACTTGCCCTGCTCGCCGCGACGGCGACGCCAGCCGCGGCCGAGCGTCCCGGTGATTTCGACTTCTACGTCCTGTCGCTGTCCTGGTCGCCCAGCTATTGCGAAGCCGAGGGCAACGATCGCGCCGCCGCCGAATGCGCTGGCGGCCGCCCCTATGCCTTCGTCGTCCACGGTCTGTGGCCGCAGTACGAACGCGGCTTCCCCGCCGATTGCGACAGCCCCGACTGGCCATCCCGCCGCGCCGTCGACGCCATGACCGACGTCATGCCCGATCCCGGCCTCGTTCGTCACGAATGGCGCAAGCACGGCACCTGTTCCGGCCTCGGTCCGGATGCTTACTTCGCGACGCTGCGGGCGGCTCGCGCCAAGGTCACCATCCCCGACGCCTTCCGTCGTCTCTCCACCTACCTCACCACCACGCCGGCCGCCATCGAACGGGCCTTCCTGGCCGCCAACCCCGCCATCAAGGCCGACGGCATCGCCGTCACCTGCGATCGCCGTCGCCTGCGCGAAGTGCGTGTCTGTCTGACGCCGTCGCTGGATTTCCGCGCCTGCGGCGAGGTCGACCGGCGGGCCTGCGACCAGTCGAAGGTGGTGCTGCCGCCGGTCCGGTGACCGGTCGCCGCGCCGGTCCGCATTATGCCCATGTCGCGCCGCCCTTGCCGGCCGGCGTATCCAAGTCTGCAGTGAGGTACGACGGTTCGCGCCGCGACCGCGGCCGCCTCGACGGTACGGAGTTGACCATGGCGGAACGACGCTGGAGCCTGGCATTGGCCGCCCTGATGCTGGTCGGCGGTCTCGCCGGTCCGGCGGCTGCCGACGTGACGCGTCGCTTCGGTGGCACGATGATCAACTGCGACGCCGCCAGCACCTGCGCCGCCTCGCTGAAGGCGCGCGGCGAGCCGGACAAGGCCAGCCTGTTCGTCTTGACGCGCGCCCCCGACCAGCGCGCCCGCTGGAAGGTCATGCTGTCGACGCCGGCCGTGCTGGTCGATCGCGCCCGACCGGTGTCGCTGTCCATCGACAACGGCGTCGATATCAGCCTCCGCCCCGGCTCGGATTACGATGCTTTTGTCCGGCCATCCGACCTCTACGTCATCTCGCAGTCGGCTCTCGACCGGCTGATGCTGCAGATTCAGAGCGGCCACGACCTGCGTTTCGCCTATATCGACGTCACCGGCGCCCCGCACACCGACCGCTTTCCGCTCGATGGACTCGCCCCGGCCCTGGCCGAGATCGACACCCAGCAGAAGCACATCATCGGCGACCGTCGGGCCGGCCCGCCCGTCGGCCTGCCGCCCGCCCCCGACGTCGATGCCGCCACCGCCATCGCTTCGACCGGCGTACCGCCGCGTCTTGCCGACTGGCACCTCGCCCTCGGCGATTGCGAGGCGCCCGACAGCCCGGCGCTCACCGGCAAGCTGCCGCTGATCGCCAGTCTTTCGGATACGTCGACACTCTACGCCCTGCCCTGTTACGTCTCGGCGGCCGGCACCGCCTACCGCCTTTACGAGATCGAACGCGGCGAAATCGGCGGTCAGCACCGGCTGCTGTTCGCCAGCTTCTCCGACCGGCTGCGTTGGATGGGCACCGAGACTTTGTTCGATGTGAACTACGACGCCAAGGCCCAACGCCTCACCGGTCGCCCCCTCGACGAGACGGGTTGCGCCCTCGACGGCGCCTGGACCTGGGACGCGTTCGCCTTCCGGCTCGACCGCCTCGACCGGCCGGCCGGCTGTTCGGCCCGCAACGCCAAGACCCTTTACCCGGCGGACGCCCCGCCGCCGTCAACAGGAAAGGAAACGTCCAAGTGACCAGACCCGTATTGCGCTCGTCGCCCACGTCGCCTTTCGGCCGCAAGATCAAGCTGGCGCTTGCCCTGCTCGGGCTCTCCGACCAGGTCGAGATCCACTACGCCGATACCACCAACCCCGAGGACTCGCTGCGCCAGCAGAACCCGCTCGGCAAGATTCCCGTGCTGGTGCTGGCCGACGGCAGCTCGATCTACGACAGCCGCGTCATCCTGGAATATTTCGACCACCTGGCCGGCGGCGGCAAGCTCATTCCCGCCGACCCGGCCACCCGCTTCCCGGCCCTGACGCTGGCCGCGCTCGGCGACGGCATCATGGATGCCGCCCTGCTGCGCCGCTACGAGACGATGATGCACGAGCCCGGTTGCGCCTCTTCGAAATGGGACGAGATGCAGTCCGGCAAGATCGAGCGTGGCCTTGCCGCGCTAGAGAAGGCACTGCCCTCCGAAACCGGCCTCGGCGTCGGCGAGATCACCGTGGCCTGTGCCCTCGGTTACCTCGACTTCCGCTTCGCCGGCGCCTGGCGGACCAGTCATCCCGAACTGGTCGGCTGGTTGGAGCGCTTCGCCGCCCGCTGCCCCGGCTTCGCCGCGACGGCACCGAAATAGGCGCCAGCCGCCACATTGTTTGCCCAAAACGCCAACGGCCCCGGAAGCGAACTTCCGGGGCCGTCGCAGCCTGACCGTGGTAACGATCAGAACTTGTAGCCGACGCCGAGGCGAACCATCGAACCGTCGAGATCGGCCTTGCGGGTCGTGCCGCCGCTCGAGTAGGTCTGCTTGTCGGTGGCGACATAGAGGTACTCGGCGCGGGCCGTGATGTTCTTGGTCAGAGCGGCTTCAACACCAGCACCGGCGACGAGGCCGAGATGGGTGGCCGTATCCGAACCCGTACCGAGATTGATGCGGCCCTGGCCGGCAGCGACACCGCCGGTGGCGTAGATCAGCAGATTGTCGATGGCATAGCCACCGCGGACACGGGCCGTGCCGAGCCAGCGCGTGGCGCTATCGCTCGGGCCCGAGGAGAAGTCGCCTTCACCACCGACCACCCAGTGCGGATCGATCTGGTAGTTGTAACCAGCGTAGGCACCACCGGTGAAGCCGTCACCACCAGCAGCCGAGCCATGCTTGGCGCGCGTGGCAAAGCCGTAGCCGCCTTCGGCACCAACGTAGGCGCCGGTCCAATCGAAGGCCGTCGACGCCGGGGCCGCATAAGGAGCCTCGGGGATCGGCTCCTGGTTGAGATCGGCGGCGAGAGCCGGAACGGCAAACAGCAGCGAACCGGCGGCGGCGCCCAGAACCAGCTTCTTCATGCTTCATACTCCTTTATTTCAAGGATCGGCCCCGTTGCCGAGGTGCGACCACTTGTCTTTCCAGGACGAGGACCTTGAGACCGTGATCCGGCGTCCGATGAAAACTAGATGACGCCCAAATGAGGCGAGCGCCATGCGAGATCGGGGCAAAATAGGGGCAAGTTTTAGGACAAATTGGGAGGCGACAATTTGGCAACAGCCCGGGTTTTGAACTGGGGCACAACGTTAGAGATTCCTCAATTATTATGAAGTGATTCAAATTTTCGCGACTGGCGTACAAATTTTGTTAACCATGAATCGTAAGGACTTGCCGCGATCATCGCGCCAACAGCCTGATCTCCCTTGCAACTTGGCGCCGGCGCCCGCCAACCTCGCAGCACCCAGACGTTCCGCTTCCGCCGGACGGCGATTTGTGGCAGGACGGACGCGACCAATCCGGGAAAGGAGCCCGAGACATGCCTCTCTCCGTAATCAAGTCGATCACGCTGATCGGTGCCGGCAAGATGGGCGGCGCCATGCTGCACGGCTGGCTCAAGAAGGGCCTCGCCGCCAAGGCCGTGACGGTGGTCGACCCGCACGTCGGTTCGGAAGCCTTCTCGATGCTGATCGAGTTCGGCATCCGTCACCTCAAGTCGGTCGACGAGCTGGAGACGCCGCCAGAGGTGGTCGTCATCGCCATCAAGCCGCAGCACATGGGCGAACTGCTGCCGGACCTGTCCCGCCGTATTGCCAAGGACACGCTGGTGCTGTCGATTGCCGCCGGCACGCCGCTCGACAAGATTGCCAGTGGCCTCAACGCCGGACCAGTGGTCCGCGTCATGCCCAACACGCCGGCCCAGGTCGGTCAGGGCATGTCGGTGGCCGTCGCCAACGCCGCCGTGACCGACGACCATCGCCGGCTGGTCAGCGAACTGCTCAACGCCATCGGCCGCTCGGCCTGGGTGCGCGACGAGGCGCTGATGGACGCCGTGACCGCCGTATCCGGCTCCGGTCCCGCCTACGTCTTCAATCTCGTCGAGGCCATGGCGGCGGCGGCCGTCAAGGCCGGTCTGCCGGCCGATCTCGCCATGCAGCTCTCCCGCCAGACGGTGGTCGGCGCCGGCGCTCTGCTCGGCAGTTCGGCCCTCGACGTCGCCACGCTGCGCAAGAACGTCACCTCGCCCGGCGGCACCACGGCCGCCGCCCTGGCCATTCTGATGGGCGAGCACGGGCTTGAGCCGGTGCTGACCGACGCGGTGGCGGCGGCGGCGCAACGGTCGCGCGAACTGGCGGGCTGAGTCATGACGGCCACCCCCATCGGCTACGACGACTTTGCCAAGGTGGATATCCGCGTCGGTCGCATCATCGACGCCGAGGTGTTCAAGGAAGCGCGCAAGCCCGCCTACAAGCTGACCATCGACTTCGGCCCCGACATCGGTCGGCGCCGATCGTCGGCCCAGATCACCGAAAACTACCGCCTTGAGGACCTCCCGGGCCGGCTGGTGCTGGGCGTCGTCAACTTTCCGCCCAAGCAGATCGGTCCCATGCGCTCCGAAGTGCTGACGCTCGGCGTGCCCGACGCCAACGGCCATGTCGTGCTGGTCGCTCCGGCCGGCGACGCCGTGGTCGGCGGCCGCCTTTACTGACGTACCGACGGTCGAGGCCGATGAACGTTCACTCGTTCATCTCCTCGACCTCGGCGTACAGCCAGGCGACGAAACGCGTCACCTCCGATTTCGGCCGAATGCGGTCGCGCCGCACCAGATAGAAGTTGTCGGCGCCCTTGGCCACGACGCGGAACGGCGCCACCAGGCGGCCGCGCGCCAGATCGCCTTCGATCATCGCCAGATCGGCGATGGCGAAGCCGCGTCCGGTCTCGGCGGCCAAGAGCGCCATGTCCATGGTGTCGAAGATCTCGCCCCGGTCGACGTCGACGCGCACGTCGCCGAAGGCGCTCGATACCCAGCGCCGCCAGTCGGAGACGTTGGTGCAGTGCAGGAGTTGCGACCGGCCGATGCGATCGAACGGCTCGCCATCGCCCAATCGGTCGAGATAGGCCGGCGAACACACCGGCGTCAGTCGCTCCATCAGGAACGGCATCAGGTCGTCGGCCGGCCAGTTCCTGTTGTCGTTGACGATGCCGACGTCGTTCTCGACATCACCGGGGTCCATATTCTCCGACAGCACCGACACACGGATGGCGATGTCGGGATTGGCCGATTCGAAATCGTGCAGGCGCGGCAGCAGCCAACGCACGCCGAAGGTCGGCGGCGTGCGCACGCGCACCACGCCGGGCCGGGCGCGAATCTGTTCGACGCCGCGCCGGATGGCCTCGAACGCCGTTTCCAGCGCCTTGGCCAGCTGCTCCCCCTCCGGCGACAGCCGCACGCCGCGATGGACGCGCCGGAACAGTTCGACGTTGAGATCGGCCTCGAGCGCCCGAATCTGCCGGCTGACGGCACTTTCGGTGACGCTCATTTCCTCGGCCGCCCGGTTGAGCGCCCCCAGGCGGGCAACGCATTCGAAAGCCCGGAGGGCGTTGAGACTGGGAAGGCGCGCCATGCCTCATACTTTCGTTTTGTGACCGCGCCGCGCGTTCGTCGCCGCGCCAGAAAAGGTTAACGCCGGAACCATCCACCCCGGATTTCCGCGCTTGTCGCGGTAGAAAAGCCCTTGCGGAGCGGGCTTTTCCGCTCCTCCGGCGCCCCCAGGCCACGCCGGCCGCTCCCGCCGTTAACCCCAGATTTACGGTTGAGTTTTTCGAAAGTCAACCGGACGAAAAAGGCGTTTGCAAGCCGGCAGGCCCACCTTCATATAAGGTTTCAGATAACGCCCCTCGGAGGTGTCAGATGACTTTTTCGATCTCCCTTCGCCAGTGGCTCGGCTTCGCCTTCGCTCCCGGCAACCTGTATCGTCAGATGAAGAAGCGCATCGAGCTTCGGCACGACCTGCAGCGTCTTGCCGAGGATCCGTATCTGCTGGACGACGTCGGTTTCAACCGCGAAACCGCCCGTCGCGAGGTCGACCGTGCCGCCTGGCAGCCGGTTGCCAACCTCAGGATGACGCCGCGCTTCAGCGCCCGCTGACCCTCAGCCGGGCAACCGGAAGCCGGGCAGCCGGACGATGACGCGCAGCCCGCCTTCCGGGCTGACAGCCAGACTGATTTCGCCACCGTGGCTGCGAGCCACGTCACGGGCGATGGACAGACCGAGGCCCGTGCCGGGAATATCCTGGTTGCGGGCCTCGTCGCGTCTGTAGAAGGCGCGGAATACCGCTTCCCGCTCGTCGTCGGGAATGCCGGCACCGTCGTCATCGACCATGATCGACGTCCAGCCCTCACGTTGTTCGACGCGGATGAACACATGGCCACCGCCATAGCGGACGGCATTGGAAACGATGTTGTCGACGAGACGGCGAAAGGCCGTCGGCCGCACCACCACCGGCTGGCAGCCGCTGGCCTCGACGCCAATGTCGGCTCGCCCGTCGTCGAAGCTGCGGGCGCTCGCCGTCAGCAGGCCGTCGAGGTCGACCTCCTGCGCCGGCTCGTCGACGTCGCCGCGGGCGAAATCGAGATAGGCGTTGAGCATCGCCTCCATCTCGCTGACGTCGGCCCGCATCGCCGCCGACTCCTCCATTTCCGGCTGCAGCGCCAGTTCCAGCTTGAAGCGGGTCAGGATGGTCCGCAGGTCGTGGCTGACGCCGGCCAGCATGGTGGTGCGCTGCTCGATCTGCCGCTCGATGCGCCGGCGCATGCCGATGAAGGCGTGCGCCGCCTTGCGCACTTCCCGGGCGCCGCTGGGTGAGAACTCCGGCGCCAGCTGACCGCGACCGATGGCGTCGGCGGCGTCGGCGAGGCGCTGGATCGGCTTGATCTGGTTGCGGATGAAGATGACCGAGATGAGGATCAGCACCAAGGCGGTCGAGGCCATCCACACCAGGAAGAAGTGCCAGTTGGTGGCGTAGGCGAGGCTGCGCTGGAACCAGACGCGCAGCGTCGCGTCGGTGAGCGCCAGCCGGACCTCGATCTCCTGGCCGTCGTCGTGCGTGCGGATGGCGAATGGCCGGTGGATCTGCGTCGCCAGCTTCTCGCCCAGCATGCGATGGACGATGTCGACGAAGTCCACCGACGAACGGCCGATCTGGCCGGGCGGCAGCAGCTCGACATTGAGCGCCAGCGGCGCCGCCACCCTGGCCAGCACCGTCTGCTTTTCCTGCTCGCCGAGCGGCATCTCGGCCACCGCCACCAGGGCGCCGATATCGCGCGTCACCGCCGTCGACAGCCGGTCGGTCACCATGGCCCAGTGCCGATCCATGAACACGCCGGTCAGCACCGCCATCAGGATCAGCATCGGCAGCACGATGATCAGCAGCGACCGCCCCAGCAGGCCGCTCGGCAGGCGACGATTGACGGCGATGCCGGCGCCATTCCAGACCCGCCGCAGCACGTCCGGACTATGGCGGGCCACGGCGCCGCGCAGGGTCCGGATTGCCCGGTCGACGCGGTGCATGAGGTTGGACGGGACGTTGCCCGGCGGCAGGTCGGAAGCCATGGCTCAGTCGAACCTCAAGCGATAGCCGATGCCACGCACCGTCTGCAGGTGGGCGGGATTGGTCGGATCATCCTCGATCTTGCGGCGCAGCCGGTTGATCTGGACATCGATGGTCCGTTCGCCGATCTCGTCGCCGGCGCCGGCCAGCGCCTCGCGCGACACCACGCCGTCGGGGCTGGCGGCGAACTGGCACAACAGCTGGCGCTCGCGGTCGGTGAGGCGGATCACCCCGTCGCCGTCGCTGAGCTCCTCACGCTTGGCATCGAAGGTGAAACGGCCGAACTGGATGGTTTCCCGCGTCAGCGGCACGTCCACCTGCGGCCGGCGCCGGACCAGATTGTTGAGACGCAGCAACAGCTCGCGCGGTTCGAATGGTTTGGTCAGGTAGTCGTCGGCGCCAACCTCGAGGCCCCGAATGCGGTCGGCCGCTTCCGACCGTGCCGTCAGCAACAGGATGGCAACGTCGAGATCGCGCCGCAGCGACTCGGTCAGCGTCAGCCCGTCCTCGCCGGGCATCATGACGTCGAGCACCAGCACATCGAAGGCGATGGCGGAGATCTTGCGCCGCGCCTCGGCGGCGTCGGCCGCGCAGGTGACGCGATAGCCGTTGTTGGTCAGATACTTGGCCAGGAGATGCCGGATGCGGCTGTCGTCGTCGACGACCAGGACGTGGGCGGCATCATCGGAAGGAGAGGCAGTCACCATCGGCTTACCCTTCGCCGCCGGGCACGCGCGGCGGCGTATCGACCATATTGTAGAGGAAGTCGCGCACCGTGGCGCGCGCCGTCGCCGGCATGCCGGCCAGCGCCTTGCGGATGCGGGCGTCCTGGCGCGCCGACAGCTCGTCGGCGAGGCGCTGGCCCTTGTCGCTGGCATAGAGCAGGCGCTCGCGCCGGTCGACCGGGCCGGCCTTCTGTTCGATGTAGCCGTCGTCGACCAGCTGCTTCAGCACCCGGCTGAGGCTCTGCTTGGTGATCTGCAGAATGTCGAGCAGGTCCGACACCCTGAGACCGGGGTGGCGCGACACGAAGTAGACCACGCGGTGGTGGGCCCGGCCGAAGCCGAACACCTCAAGCACATGGTCGGCTTCACCGACGAAATCCCGGTAGGCGAAGAAAATCAACTCGATGAGTTCGAGATCGAGGCCCTGGATCGACCGCGAATCGCCCTTTTCCGCCGTCGCAGCCGGCGCGACAGCGACCGGTCTGGCAAAATTTACGTCAGCCATGTTGACTTACTTCGATTCATTTGTTACTTCAGTGGCCATCACGACGAAACGATCGTTCGTGAGACGATCATTTCCCGCACCCGACCTGATCTCGAGGACCACTCGGCTCGGAGCATAGCTGCTTGTCGACCGCGACGCAAAACGTCCGGGCGAACGGCTCGCCATGCCCGGTCGGCCCGGCGTGCGCCAATGACGGCAACAACGACACAGCGATTCTGGGAGTTGATTATGACCACAGTCCCCATCGACAGCCGTGACGGCGTCATCTGGTTCGACGGCGCCTTCGTCGACTGGAAGGACGCCAAGGTGCACGTTCTGACCCACGCCCTGCACTACGGCAGCGCCATCTTCGAGGGTGAACGCGCCTATGGCGGCGCCATCTACAAGCTCGCCGAACACAGCCAGCGCCTGGTCAATTCGGCCAATATCATGGGCTTCAAGCTGCCGTGGTCGCAAGCCGAGATCGAGGCCGCCACGCTCGAAACGTTCGCCCGCTCCGGGCTCGCCGATGCCTACGTCCGGCCGATCGCCTGGCGCGGCTCGGAAACCGTCGGTGTCGCCGCCCGCGCCAACTCCATCCACCTCGCCATCGCCGTCTGGCAATGGCCGAGCTACTTCTCGCCGGCCGAAAAGCTGAAGGGCATCCGCCTCGACATGGCCCAGTACCGTCGCCCCGATCCGCTGACCATCCCGTGCAAGGCCAAGGCAGCCGGTCTCTACATGATCTGCACCCTGTCCAAGCACGCCGCCGAGGAGAAGGGCTACACCGACGCGCTGATGCTCGACTATCGCGGCTATGTCGCCGAATCGACCGGCGCCAACATCATCTTCGTCCGCGACGGCGAACTGCACACCCCCGAACCCGACTGCTTCCTCGACAGCATCACCCGCCAGTCGGTCGAGGCGCTGGCCAAGGGCATGGGGCTCACGGTCAACCGCCGCCACATCCGGCCCGAGGAACTGCCGACCTTCTCCGAGGCGTTCCTGGTCGGCACCGCCGCCGAGGTGGCGCCGATCGCCGAGATCGGCCCGCATCGCTACCAGCCCGGCCGCATATCCGAAGCGCTGATGCATGCCTACATGGCCGAGGTTCGTCCCGGCCTGTCGGCGGCGGCCGAATGACCGCATGACGGCCAGACGCACCGCGCGGCTCCGCCAATGGCGTCCGCGCGGTCACGCCGAGCAGTTTTCAGGCTCTCAGGATCATTTCCAGCGATCGAGCTGGCGGTCGTCGGCGTCCTTGGCGGCCACCCAGTCGCCGGACGTGCCGTCCTTGAGGTGTTCCTTCTTCCAGAACGGCGCCCGCGTCTTGAGGAAGTCCATCAGATACTCGCACGCCTCGAAGGCGGCGAGCCGGTGGCTCGACGCCGTCACCACCAGCACGATCGGCTCACCCGGCAGGAGCTTGCCGAAGCGGTGGTGGATGGTGAGCGCATAGAGCGGCCAGCGCCCGATGGCCTCCCCGGCAACGCGGTTGAGCTCGCGTTCGGCCATGCCGGGATAGTGCTCGAGTTCGAGCGCGGCGAGCCGGCCGCCCTCGTCGCGGCAATAGCCGACGAAGCTGGCCACCGCCCCCACCGCCGGATCGTTCCCCTGCGCGGCGGCGATTTCGGCGCCGACGTCGAACGGCGTGGCGGCGACGCGGATGGTCGGAACGATGGCGGCCATGTCAGCCCCCGGTCATCGGCGGAAACAGGGCGATCTCGCGCGCCCCGGCGATCGACTCGTCGTGGTCGACGTGCTCCTGATCGACGGCGACGCGGATGCTGTCCGGCGCCTCGAGCGCATAGGCGTAATTGTCGCCCTGCCCGGCCAGCCAGGCCACCAGATCGCCGGCGGTCTTGACCGTTGCCGGCAACGTCCGCCGTTCCTCCTGAACGCCGATGCGTTCGCGCACCCAGGAAAAATACACAAGGCGGGTCGGTTCAGCCGTCATGGCTTTCCTCCATGAGAAACACCACACCGGTGCGGAAGTAGTCGTAGCCCGTATAGAGCGTCACCAGCGCCGCCGTCCACAGCATGGCCAGACCGACGTAGCTGATGCCGGGAATGTATTCGTTGCCGGTCGGACCGAGCAGCAGAATGCCGATGGCGATGAGCTGCAGCGTCGTCTTCCACTTGGCCAGCCGCGTCACCGGCACCGACACCTTGAGCTCGGCCAGGAACTCACGCAGACCCGAAACAAAGATTTCGCGCATCAGGATGATCACCGCCGCCCACAGCGACCAGCCGCCGATGGTGTTGTTGGCGGTCAGCGCCAGCAGGCACACCGACACCAGCAACTTGTCGGCAATGGGGTCGAGCATGCGACCGAGCGACGACTGCTGCTTCCACAACCGCGCCAGATAGCCATCGAAATAATCGGTGATCGAGGCGGCGGCAAACAGCCCGAACGCCGTCCAGCGGCCGACATCCCCCTCGACGGAGAGCGCTGCCACCACAACGGGCACCGCGATGATGCGCAGGTATGTGAGGATGTTCGGGAGCGACCAGACGAATCTCATGACAACGGCTTCGGGTGCTGGAGGACGGCTGAGACATGCCACGATGGGCGGCGGAGGGCAAGACTGGCCATCGATCATTCGCCGCCTTCACCCAGATCCTGCCGCCACCACCGGCTAACAATGCTAGGATGACTGCCAAGCATGCAAGGACGCAATCAATGACCACCCCGCCGCCCCACGACACGCAGCCGTCGCGTCTTACCCGGCTCGCCGCCGTCCTCAAGGCCAGACCGCGCCTCGTCACCGGCGTCCTGCTCGGCTGCCTCGCCTACCCGGCGCTCGACGCCAGCTACGAAAGCCCGACGCGCCTGCTGATCGGCTGGGACATCGGCGTCATCTTCTACCTGACCATGACCTGGACGATGATGGCCCGCGCCAACGTCCACCGCATGCGCCAGCAGGCGGCCAGCCACGACGAAGGCGAATGGACGATCATCCTGCTGTCGATGACCGCCACCATGGCCAGCCTCGTGGCCATCGGCGTCGAACTGCACCACGCCCACACTGCCGCGCCGGCAACGCAGGCCTGGCGCGTCGGCCTCGGCGCCCTCACCATCTTCACGTCATGGTTCTTCGTCCACACCATCATGGCCCAGCACTACGCCCACGACTATTACCTGCGCGAGGACGGCGGCCACGGCCTGATCTTCCCCGATCACATCCGCGAGCCCGACTATTGGGACTTCCTCTATGTGTCGTTCACCATCGGCGCGGCATCGCAGACATCGGACGTATCGGTGGCGTCCGGCCGCATCCGCCGCGTGGTGCTGGCCCACACCGTACTGTCCTTCCTGTTCAACACCACCATCCTGGCCCTCGGCATCAACGTCGGCGCCAGCCTGCTGTAGCGGTCAGCCGGTGATTTCGACCAGCGCCCCCTCGGGCGAACGCAGCACCGCCTCGTAATAGCCGTCGCCGGTGCGGCGCGGCCCCGACACCAGCTGTCCACTGGCCCGGCAACGCGCCGCCAGGGTGTCTACCGCCTCCGGCGAACCGAGCGACACCGCCACGTGCGCCCAGCCCGGCCGTTCGGCCGCCTCGACGGCGCCCTCGATCCAAGGTCCGGTCATCAATTCGAGGGATGCCCCTTCGGCAAGGCGCAGGAAGCGCGAGCGGAAGCCCGGCCGGTTGCGGCTGGCGTATTCCTCGCCGGCTTCGGCACCGAAGGTGTCGACCCAGAAGGCAACGGACGCCTCAAGATCGGCCGTCCAGAGAGCAACGTGGGCGATGCGCATCGCAAGTCTCCCGGGCTTCAGCCCTTTCTGAAAAAGTCGAAAATGGCCTTGGCGGTGGTCGCCGAAACGCCGGGCACCTTCTCGAGATCGCCGAGCGCCGCCCGCTCGATCTCCTTCAGCGTGCCGAAATGGTTGAGCAGCGCCCGCTTGCGCGTCGGTCCAACGCCGGCGATCTCCTGCAGGCCGCCCTCGGAAATCTGCTTCGACCGCCGCACGGCGTGGCTGCCGTTGGCAAAACGGTGCGCTTCGTCGCGCAGGCGCTGGATGAAATACAGCACCGGATCGCGGGTCGGCAGCATGAAGTCGCTCTTGCCGGTGACGAAGAAGCGCTCGCGGCCGGCGTCACGGTCCGGCCCCTTGGCGACACCCACCAGCGGCACGTCGGTGACGCCGAGGTCGTCGAGCATGGCCTTGGCCGCCGACAACTGGCCGGCACCGCCGTCGATCAGCACCAGATCGGGCCACGGCCCGAAACCGTCCTCGTCGCGGTTCGCCGCCGCGCGGCTGACGTGTTCCTTGACGAGGCGGGAGAAGCGCCGCGTCATCACCTCGGCCATCATGCCGAAGTCGTCGCCCGGCGTGATGTCCTCGGAGCGGATGTTGAACTTGCGGTACTGATTCTTGACGAAGCCGGTGGGGCCGGCGACGATCATGCCACCGACGGCGTTGGTGCCCATGATGTGGGCGTTGTCGTAAACCTCGACGCGGCGCACCGGATGCGGCAATTCGAACACCTTGCCGAGGCCGTCCAGCAGCTTCAGCTGGCTCGACGTATCGGCGAGACGGCGGGCCAACGCCTCGCGGGCGTTCTGCAGCGCGTGCTCGACCAGGTCGCGCTTTTCGCCGCGCTTGGGCTCGACCACCTCGATGCGCCGGCCGGCCCGCTCGGACAGCGCCTCGGCCATCAGCCCCATGTCTTCCAGTTCGTGACTGACCAGCACCAGCGACGGGCAGGGCTTGTCGTCGTAGAACTGGGCGACGAACGACGACAGCGCCTCCCCCGGCTCGGCGCCGCCGGCTTTGGGGAAGAAGGCATGGTTGCCCCAGTTCTGGCCGGTGCGGAAGAAGAACACCTGCACGCAGGTCTGTCCCGCCTCCTGATGCACGGCGAACACGTCGGCCTCCTCGACCCCCTGCGGGTTGATGCCCTGATGGCTCTGGACGTGCGACAGCGCCGCCAGCCGGTCGCGGTAGACGGCGGCCCGCTCGAAGTCGAGATCGGCGGCGGCGGCCTGCATGTCGGCGGCCAGCCGCTCCTTGATCTGCCGGCTCTTGCCCGACAGGAAATCCTCGGCCTCGGTCACCAGCCGGGCATAGCCGGCCGCGTCGATCTCACCGGTGCAGGGAGCGGCGCAACGCTTGATCTGGAACTGCATGCACGGCCGCGTCCGGCTGTCGAACTCGCTGTCCGAGCAGGTGCGGATCAGGAAGGCCTTCTGCATGGCGTTGATGGTGTGACCAACCGCCGAGGCCGAGGCGAACGGCCCGAAATAGCGGCCCTTGCGCGAACGGGCACCGCGATGCTTGACGAGTTGCGGTGAGGCATGGTCACCGGTGATCAGGATGTAGGGAAAGCTCTTGTCGTCGCGCAGCAACACGTTGAAGCGCGGCCTCAACTGCTTGATCAGGTTGGCCTCAAGCAGCAGCGCTTCGGTTTCCGTCTTGGTGGTGACGAATTCCATCGACGCCGTCGCCTGCACCATGCGCAGGATGCGCGTCGGTAGCTGGCCAAGCCGGGTGTAGTTGGCCACGCGCTTCTTGAGGCTCTTGGCCTTGCCGACGTAGAGCACGTCGCCGGCCGCCGACAGCATGCGGTAGACGCCGGGGCCGTTGGGTAAGAGCTTGACCATGGCAGCCACTACCTCGGCGCCGCGCCGCGTCTCGTCGGCGCCGAAGTCGATGGTCTCCTCGCCGTCCTCGAGTTCAGGCGGCGGCGCCGTGTCGTCGGCGGGTTCGCTGGGGTTGGCGTCGTCTTGATCGGTCATGGCTGCGGCCGGTTGGCGGGAATCATCGTCCTTATAGCAGCCCCTGCCCTGTCAGGGCATGGCGGCAGCAACGAACAACAGCCGCCGCGACCAGCCGATCAGGCTTCGCCAACCGTCTCGAATAGGGCCGTTTCGAGGGCATTGCCGGCGTCGCGGCCGTTGACGGCCACGAACTGGAACACCTGATAGTACTGATCGGCCGCCTCCACGGCACTGTCGAGCAGCGCCTGCATCTGGTCGGGGCTGGCCTCGGCGCGGCCGGCCAGCAGCAGGGCATTGCGGTACATGATGACGCCTTCCTCCTGCCAAAGGTCGAAATGGCCGATCCACAGCTGTTCATTGACCAGCGCCAGGGCGCGCACCACTTCCTCGCGCCGGTCGTCGGAAACAGCAAGGTCGAGCGCGGTCGCCACGTGCAGCGCCTCGACCTCTTCCATCCAGGAAAAGGCGACGCGATAGCCGCACCAGGCACCGGCGACCACCAGGATGATCTCGTCATCGGCCGACCGCTCGAACGTCCAATCGTTGGCGGAGGCGATCGTCTCGATCACGTCCACGGGATTGTCGGCGGATTCGATGTGCACGTCGACGAGGGTCATGGCGACCTCCAAGATTGCCGCTGCGAGGCAGCGTGCTGCCACATCCTGATGACCGGTAGCCCAACGCGCCCCGATCAGCCCTGAGCCGGAAGATCGTCACGAACGACGCCCCACCGGCAACGCCGCCCCGCTCCCGATGGGAGCGAACCGGAATACAGCAACCTTGGCATCGACCCGACCACGCGCGAACACCGCGCGCCGGGACGAAGCGAATCTCGTCGTCATCCGATTATGAGCAAAAACGCCGTCGACGAAAGCCTCTACTGCTGGCTATCCGCCGCTGCCTCAGCCTCGTTCTTGGGCAGACGTGCCTCGAGCTCGGCCACGCGGGCGCTGAGGCGCTCGACCTCGGCCAGCGCCTTGGCGGCGATGTCCTGCACCACCTCGAGGTCCTCGCGGCGGACAAGGTCAAGCTCGGAAGCGAAGCGCTCGGCCTGGGCGCGGAAGGCGCTGCCCACCTCGCGACCGGCCGATTGGGCGATGCCGGCGGCGTCGTTCATCAGCTTGGCGAAATCGTCGAACAGGCGGCCCTGGGGTTCGGTCATGATGCAGTACTCCTGCGCTGAGGGTCACATATATTTGGCCCCGGCGCCAGCCCCGTTCAAGCGAGGGCAGCCATCGGCCATTTGCGACCGGATGCCGGTTGGTTCTGGACGCAGCGGCGTTCCTGTGTCATCGCTCGACGGCAATCTCCAGACGAGCCCCCGCTTTCCGAAAGACGGCGATGCCCATTTTCGTCCTAGCCTTCCCGCCCATCAGCCCGACGATCGTCGAGTTCGGACCGCTCGCCATCCGCTGGTACGGTCTGGCCTACGTCACCGGTCTGGTGTTCGGCTGGTGGTACATCCGCCGCATGGTGCGCACCGAACGTCTGTGGGGCGGTCTCAGCCGTCCCGACGACCTCGGCGTCGACGACCTGCTGGTGTGGATGACCTTCGGCGTCGTGCTCGGCGGCCGCATCGGCTACATCCTGTTCTACAATTTTCACGAATACATGCGCCATCCGCTGGAAATCTTCGAGATCTGGCACGGCGGCATGAGTGTGCACGGCGGCTTCATCGGCACGGCCATCGCCCAATACCTGTTCGCCCGCCGCCGCGGCTTCCGCGTGCTGACGCTGTTCGACCTGACGGCGGCCGCCGTGCCGGTCGGTCTGTTCCTTGGCCGCCTCGCCAACTTCGTCAATGGCGAGCTCTACGGCCGCGTCACCGACGTGCCCTGGGCCTTCGTCTTCCCCAACTCCGACGGTCTGCCGCGCCACCCGAGCCAGCTCTACGAAGCCGGCCTCGAGGGGCTGCTGATGCTGGCCGTGCTGACGCCGCTGGTCTGGCGCGGCCTGTCGCTGCGCCGCCCCGGCCTGACGGTCGGCGTCTTCGGCCTGGTCTACGCCGCCGCCCGCATCCTGGTGGAGACGGTGCGCGAGCCCGACGTCCAGCTCGGCTTCATCTTCGGCGACTTCCTCACCATGGGCATGGCGCTGTCGCTGCTCACCGCCGCCGCCGCCCTCGGCCTGCTCATCGCCGCGCTCAGCGGCCGGACGGCGGGCGCTCCGCCCGGGCCCGCTCCATGAATGCCCTGGCCGACAAGATCGGCCGGCTGATCGCCGAGGTCGGCCCCATCCCCATCGCCGATTACATGGCGCTGGCGCTGACCGATCGTCAGCATGGCTACTACACCACGCACAAGGCCATTGGCCTCGACGGCGACTTCATCACGGCCCCGGAGATCAGCCAGATGTTCGGCGAGCTGATCGGCCTGTGGTGCGTCGGCGCCTGGGAGGCCATGGGCCGCCCCGCCGCGATCCGACTGGTCGAGCTCGGACCGGGGCGCGGCACGCTGATGGCCGACCTCGTCCGCGCCGCCTCCATCCGGGCCGATTTCATCGCCGCCGCCGACGTCCACCTCGTCGAGATCTCGCCGGCGTTACGCCGCCAGCAGCGCGCCCGTATCGGCGATGGCCTCGCCCTCACCTGGCACGACCGCCTCGACGACGTGCCGGCCGGACCGGCCATCGTCATTGCCAACGAGTTCTTCGACGCCCTGCCGATCCGTCAGTTCGTCAAGACGCCCTCCGGCTGGCGCGAGCGCCTGGTCGGGCTCGACGCCGAGGGCCAGCTGATGTTCGGGGTCGGGGCCACCGGCGTCGACGCCCGTCTGCTGCCGCCCGGTGCCGACGCCGAACCGGACGGCGCGGTGGCCGAGATCAACCGTCCGGCCGAAGCGATCATGGCCGCCCTCGCCGACCGCCTCCGCCGCGACGGCGGCGCAGCGCTGGCCTTCGATTACGGCTACGTGGCGCGCGGCTTCGGCGACACATTGCAGGCGGTGAGCGCCCATCACTACGCCGACCCGCTCGACCGGCCCGGCGAATGCGATCTCACCGCCCACGTCGATTTCGAAGCGCTGGCCCAGGTGGCCCGCGCCGAGGGAGCCACGGTTCACGGTCCGGTCACCCAGGGCGAGTTCCTCATCGCCCTCGGCCTCATCGAGCGCGCCGGGGCGCTCGGGGCCGGCAAGTCGGCGGAAGTGCAGGCCGAAATCGTCGCCGCCGTCGAGCGCCTGGCCGGGCCGGAGGAGATGGGCACGCTGTTCAAGACGCTGGCCGTCTCCGGCAAGGCCATGAGTTTGCCCGGATTTGCCACTGAATAATCGATCGGGCCGATTCGCCTTTCGGCCGCCAGAAAGGGTCGCCATGATCGTCCGCTGTTCGAAGCTTTCCGCCCTCCCCGGTATCCGTCACGGCTGGTTCACCCGCCAGGGCGGCGTCTCCACCGGCCTCTACGACAGCCTCAACACCGGCTACGGCTCCAGCGACGATCGCGACAACGTCACCGAGAATCGCGGTCGCATCGCCGACGCCATCGGCGTGCCGCGCGACCGTCTGGTCACCTGCTATCAGGTGCACTCGCCCACCGTCGTCCACGCCGTCACGGCTTGGGACTGGCGCGACAACCCCGAGGCCGACGCGCTGGTCACCCGCGAGCCGGGACTGGCGCTTGGCACCAGCCACGCCGACTGCGGCCCGGTGCTGTTCGCCGACGGCGAGGCACGGGTGATCGGCGCCGCCCATGCCGGCTGGAAGGGCGCCTTCACCGGCGTGCTCGAAGCCACCATCGACGCCATGATCGGCCTTGGGGCCCGGCGCGAAGCCATCGTCGCCACCCTCGGCCCGACAATTTCCGGCAAGGTCTACGAGGTCGGCCCCGAGTTCGTCGCCCGCTTCCGTGCCGCCGGCGAGGACATCGCCCGCTGGTTCGCCCCGTCGGCCAAGGACGGCCACGCCCTGTTCGACCTGCCCGCCTACATCGTCCATCGCCTGCGCGGCGCCGGCGTCATCGCCAGCGATCTCGGCCTGTGCACCTACAGCGACGAAGCGCGGTTCTTCTCCTACCGCCGCACGACGCACCGGGGCGAAGCCGACTTCGGCCGCCATCTCGCCGCCATCGTCCTTGCCGGCGACTGACGCCGGACCGCAAGACGCGGCGAAAAGATGGTTTTCAGCGCGCTGCAAAAGTGCTCTAAAGCGTGCACAGGTCGTTTTTTTCAAGCCGTCGGGAGAGGCCCATGCGGGTAAGCGGTGAGTTGCACAAGAGCCTGGGCACGGCCCGCCTGCTGGTCGCCATCGGCAGCGCCCTGCTCATCGCATCCTGCGGCACCGTGACGCCGCCCAAACCGCGCGTCGCCGAAATCACCGGACCGACTGTGCCGGCACCGCCGGAAGCCACGCAACCGATGGCCCCGCAAGTGGCCGTCGCCGACGCCAGCTTCCGCTTCGACCAGTTGCTCGGCGTGCCGACGCTGCAGCAGGACACGCTGGCCCGGGCCCTTGCCTCGGCGGCCAAGGCGCGCAACATCCGCCTGGTCCGGCGCACCGACCCCAGCGCCCCCTATCGCGTTCTCGGCTATCTCTCGGCCGTCGGCGGCGATGCTGGCGTCTCCGTCACCTATGTCTGGGACGTCGTCGACGCCCAGAACAACCGCGTCCACCGCATTTCCGGCATCGAAGTCGGCGCCACCGCCTCGAACGACCCCTGGTCTGGCGTCGACGGCACGGTGCTGCAGGCCATCGCCGCGCGAACGGTCGAGGACCTCTACGCCTGGATCAACCGCCTGCCGGCACCGGCGCAACCGTCTGGAACCAAACCCGCGAACGCCGCCGCCAAGCCGGCGAACTACCTCTGAACCGGATGCCGCGCCGGCTAGAGCATCCGCCGATCATGTTGAAACGACATGATCGACAAGCGGCTGCTCAACTTATTGAATCTGGAGCGATTTCTCATCGACCTGATGATTCCATCAGGTCGGAAAACGCTCTAGCCCGCGGCCTGAAGTTCACAGGTTGGTGCAACAGATTTCACTGAAAGGTTTACGTCAGCGCCCGTCGCTGCTAAAAGGCCCGCGCATTCCAGTCCCACCGGATCCGATGATCGCCTACGGCAAAGCCGGTCCGGGGCATTGCAAGGATCGACACCCATGAAACTGGTCGCAGGCAACTCCAACCGGAAACTGGCCGAACACGTCGCCGAATACCTGGACATGCCGCTGACCAAGACGTCGGTCCGCCGCTTCGCCGATCAGGAAATCTTCGTCGAAATTCTCGAAAATGTCCGCGGTGAGGACGTGTTCCTGCTGCAGTCGACGAGCTATCCGGCCAACGACAACCTGATGGAACTCCTGATCATCACCGATGCCCTGCGCCGGTCCTCGGCCAAGCGCATCACCGCGGTGATCCCCTACTTCGGCTATGCCCGTCAGGACCGCCGCTCGCAGGGCCGCACGCCGATCTCGGCCAAGCTCGTGGCCAACCTGATCACCAACGCCGGCGTCGATCGCGTACTGACGCTCGACCTGCACGCCGGTCAGATCCAGGGCTTCTTCGACATCCCCACGGACAACCTGTTCGCCGCGCCGGTGTTCGTTCGCGACATCAAGGAACGCTACGCCACCAACAACGTGGTCATCGTGTCGCCGGACGTTGGCGGTGTGGTCCGCGCCCGGGCGCTGGCCAAGCGCATCGACGCCCCGCTCGCCATCGTCGACAAGCGACGCGAGCGGCCCGGTGAGTCGGAAGTGATGAACATCATCGGCTCCGTCGACGGGCGCGACTGCATCCTGGTCGACGACATCGTCGATTCGGGTGGCACGCTGTGCAACGCCGCCGACGCGCTGCTGGCCAAGGGTGGCCGTTCGGTCACCGCCTATGCCACGCACGCCGTGCTGTCGGGCGGCGCCATCGCCCGCATCACCAACTCCCGCATCACCGAAATGGTGTTCACCAACTCGATCGAGCCGACCAAGGAGTTCGAGGCCAGCCCCAAGCTGCGCAACATCTCCATCGCGCCGCTGATCGGCGAGGCCATCGCCCGCACCGCCCGCGAGCAGTCGGTGTCGAGCCTGTTCATCTGAGTGCCGCCGTCGCTCGACGGGGGCCGCAGGTGCCAATCGCCAATGCCAGACGAAGCCGCCCTCCGGGGCGGCTTCTTGCATTGTCCGCCTCAGCCGCCGAGCCGTGCCATCATCTCGAAACAGGCGCGCGAGTTGTGATAGGGGCACTTCCAGGGGCCGGCGAGACAGACGTCGGCATCCTGCTCCGGGCGCCGCGGCTGGCCGTCGGCTCCGAGCTTGGCGTGCCACTCCCCGTGCACCCGGTCGGCCACCCTGGTCTCGATGAAGTCCCAGACCGCCACCGCCGCCTCGCGATAGCGCCTCTCCCCCGTCATCTCATAGGCATTGTAGAAGCCCACCAGCGCCTCGGCCTGTGGCCACCAGTGCTTGTCGGCGTCGATCATGCGGCCATGGCCGTCCGCTTCGTAGAACAGGCTGCCGTCGCGATCGCGCCCCGCGAGCAGCGTCCGCTCGGCCATGGTCAGCGCCACGGCGCGAACCCGGGCCGACAGCGCCGGATCGCCCACCACCTCGGCCGCCTCGACCAGCAGCCAGCTGCCCTCGATGTCGTGCCCGAATGAGACGTGGTCGCTCTCGGCCGTCCAGTCGCGGCCGAAGAACAGCTTGAAGTGACCACGGTCGCCATCGACGATGTGATCGAGCGTCAAGCCGATCAACGCCGTCTGTCGCGCCAGCAGCGCCGGATCGCGCCAGACGCGCAACAGATTGGTGTAGGCCTCCATGACGTGGAGGTGGGTGTTCATCGACTTCGGACTGTTGAGGTCCTTGTCCGACAGCCGCATGTCGGCGAGTGGCTGCCAGCGGCGATCGAGCGCTTCGATGTAGCCGCCGTAGACCGGATCGGCGGCGTGCGCCTCGATGCGATTATAGAGGTCGACGGCCTGGGCCAGCGCCGCCGCGTCACCGGTAGCCCGGACGAACTCGGCCAGCGCGTAGATGCCGAACGCCTGGGCGTAGATCTGCTTGCGGTCGGCGAGCGGTCGGCCGTCGGCGGCGACCATCCAGTAGAGTCCGCCGTATTCGGCGTCGACGAATTGCTTCAGCACATAGTCGCGCGCCCACTCGGCGCTGTCGCGATTGTCGGTGCCGCCGAGGGTGCGCAGCGCCGTCGAAAAGGTCCAGAGAAGGCGACTGTTGACCACCGAGGCCCGCGGGGCGGCCACGTCGATGACGCCGTCGCAATCGGCATAGCCGTAGAAGCCGCCGCGCGGATCGACCATGCGCTCGCGCCAGAACGGCAGGATGTTGGCCACAAGCTCGTAACGGATGCGCGCGCACCAGATGCTGTCTTCACTCGAAGCCATCGTCGGCCCTCTCCCCCTGGAGGACACCCGGATCGGGTCCGACGTTCCTAAACGTTTTCAATCGGAAATTCAGCCAGATTCTTGCTGATTTTTGTAACGATGCCTGTGGCGGATCCAGCTAGGCTCGTCACGGCTGCCCGCCGGTGGCCGCCAGCGGCGCGCCAAAGCCCGGAGAACCGCGAAAATGCCGCTTTCCCTTGCCTTTGCCGGCTGTATCCGCTATAGCGCCCGGCATCCGCGCCGACCCCCCTGGAGGGAGCGCCGGATCGGCGTCGGTCGTCCGGACCGTCACCGCGATTTTCCGAAGACATGAAGGCCTATACCATGGCTCAGACCTACGAGCTCGAAGCCTGCAAGCGTGATCGGGTGGGAAAGGGGTCCGCCCGTGCCCTGCGCCGCGAAGGCAAGATTCCCGCCGTCATCTACGGCGACAAGCAGCCGCCCCTCTCGATCGCCATCGACACCAAGGAGACGTTCAAGCGCCTGCACGCCGGCGGCTTCCTGACGCACATCGCCTCGATCAAGCTCGACGGCGCCGTCCTCCGCGTCCTGCCGCGCGACTACCAGCTTGACCCGGTCACCGATGCGCTGACCCACGTCGACTTCATCCGCGTCAGCGACACCACCAAGGTCAAGGTCGCGGTTCCCGTGCACTTCCTGAACCAGGCTGGTTCGCCGGGCATCGGCCGTGGTGGCGCCCTCAACATCGTCGCCCATGAAGTCGAGCTCCTGGTTTCGGCCAACGCCATCCCCGAGCATCTCGACGTCGACCTCGCCGGCACCGACATTGGCGACGCCATCCACATCTCGCAGGTCAAGCTGCCGGCTGGCGCCTCGCTGGTCGATCATGACGACTTCGTCCTGTGCTCGATCGCCGGCGCTGGCGCTGAAGAGGCCGAAGAGGCCGCTCCGGCCGCGGCCGAGGCTGCGCCCGAGGCCTGATCGCCCAAGGCGGCCCGCTCCGGCCGTTGACGGCCGGGCATCCGCGCCCCGACCAGCCCTCGCGGGCAGGTCGGAGCTGCAACAGGCTACGGGGGGTTCCGGTCGACCGATCGGAACCCCTCGGCATTTCAGGAAACTGCCATGCTGCTTCTGGTCGGTCTCGGCAATCCCGGCGACAAATACGCCAGCAATCGCCACAACATCGGCTTCATGGCCGTCGACGTCGTCCATACGCGCTGGCGCTTTCCGCCCTGGCGCAAGAACTTCCAGGCGCTGGTCGCCGAAGGCACCATCGACGGCGAGCGCGTGCTGCTGATGAAGCCGCAGACCTACATGAACGAAAGCGGCCGGGCGGTCGGCGAGGCTGTACGCTTCCTCAAGCTCACGCCTGCCGACGTGGTGGTCATCCACGATGAGCTCGACCTGCCAGCGGGCAAGCTGCGCATGAAGGTCGGCGGCGGCCACGGCGGCCACAACGGCCTGCGTTCGATCACCGCCCAGATCACCGACGCCTATCGCCGCATGCGCCTCGGCATCGGTCACCCCGGCCACAAGGAGCTGGTCCACGGCCACGTGCTCTCCGACTTCCACAAGGTCGATCGCGACTGGCTGGTCGCCCTCCTCGACGCCGTCGCCGACAACGCCGGCGAGCTGACGCGCGGCGCCGACACGACGTTCGCCAACCGCGTCCACCTCGCCATCGACCCCAAGCCCGACAAGGTGGTCAAAGCCGCGGAAGACGAGGCCGTCAAGGCCGCCACCCAGCCGGCCGAGCCGGTGAAGCCGCCCGAGAGGAACGCCATGGCGGCCATTCTCAAGAGCCTGATGGCCCAGCGCGGCCGGCGCTAGAGCATCCGCCGATCATGTTGAAACAACATGATCGACAAGCGGCTGCT
>CALMMQ010000031.1 GCA_937868725.1 uncultured Pleomorphomonas sp. | reverse complement strand
AGATGATGGCGAGACCGATCTGGCGCTTCAGCTCGGCCATCAGCTCGAGGATCTGTGCCTGGATCGTCACGTCGAGCGCCGTCGTCGGCTCGTCGGCGATCAGCAGCTTGGGATCGTTGGCCAGCGCCATGGCGATCATGACGCGCTGCCGCTGACCGCCCGACAGCTCGTAGGGGTAGGAATCGATCCGCCGCTTGGGGTCGGGGATCTTGACCAGCTCCAGCAGTTCGATGGCCCGCTTGCGCGCCGCCGCCTTGGAAAGGTGGCGATGATGGCGCATCGGCTCGGCCAGCTGCATGCCGATCTTGTACAGCGGGTCGAGCGAGGTCATCGGCTCCTGGAAGATCATCGAGATCTTGGAACCGCGTACCCGATTGAGCTCGGACGTGCGAAGGCCGATCAGTTCCTGCCCGTCGAACTTGGCCGAACCGGTGACCCGGCCGTTGGCGGCGAGCAGGCCCATCATCGCCATCATCGTCTGGCTCTTGCCCGAGCCCGACTCGCCGACGATGGCCAGCGTCTCGCCGGGGGAAACCTTGAGGTCGATCCCCTTGACGGCGTGCACGTCGCCGACCGGCGTCGAGAACCGGACGTCGAGGGCCGTGATGGAAAGCAAAGGTTCCGTCATGTCAGCGATCCTTCGGGTCCAGGGCGTCGCGCAGGCCGTCGCCAATGAAGTTGAGCGCGAACAGCGTCACGACGAAGAAGATGGACGGGAAGATCAGCAGCCACGGCACATACTGCATGCCGGTGGCCCCCTCGGCGATCAGCGTTCCCCACGAGGTCATCGGTTCCTGGACGCCCAGGCCGAGGAAGCTCAGGAAGCTCTCGAGCAGGATGACCTGCGGCACCAGCACGGTGACGAAGACCACCACCGGACCGATGGTGTTGGGAATGACGTGACGGCGGATGATCTGCCAGTTGCTGAGGCCCATGGCCAGTGCCGCCTCGACGAACTCCCGCCGCTTGAGGCTGAGCGTCTGGCCGCGCACGATACGGGCCATATCGAGCCACTGGATGGCACCGATGGCAACGAAGATCAGCACGAAGTGGCGACCGAAGAACACCACCAGCATGATGACGAAGAACATGAACGGCAGCGAGTACAGGATCTCGACAAACCGCATCATGACGTTGTCGACCCGGCCGCCGACATAGCCCGACACGGCGCCATAGGTGACGCCGATCAGCAGCGACACGAAGGTGGCCAGGAAGCCGACGGTGATCGACACCTGCCCGCCAACCATGACGCGCGGCAGAAGGTCGCGGCCGTTGCGGTCGGTGCCGAACGGGAAGTAGACGCCGTTGACCTTGCCGGTCACCGACATGGTCAGTCCGTCCGGGCCGGTGGCGGTGACGACGGCATCGTCGAACTCGTCCGGACGATCGAGGTAGCGCGTGGTGCGCGGATCGATCGGCTTGTCCGACGAGATCGTCGCCGTGTACGTCATGCCCTTGACGTCGAAGTCGTCGAGCTTGAGGTGAGCACGCTCGACGGCCGTCTGCATCACCTGGTGCAGCGTATCCTCGCGCGGATAGGGCGTCAGCGACGGCGGCATGGCGACGTAGGACGAGAAGATCTGGTCGTAGGTGTGCGGGTACACCCAGGTGCCGCCGAAACTGAACACCGAGATGATGATGAGGACGAACAGGCTGAACATCGCCGCCTTGTTGCGGACGAAGCGGCGCCGGGCCAGCGCCCACAGGCTCAGCCCCTTGTCGGCGACCGCCTTCTGTTCGAGGGATTGGGTCATGTCACTCATAGCGGACCCTCGGGTCGAGAACGGCGTAGATGATGTCGACGATCAGGTTGAAGACGACGATGAACACCGAGATCAGCACCACCGTTCCCATGACCAGCGTGTAGTCGCGATTGAGGGCGCCAAGCACGAAGTAGCGGCCCACGCCCGGCAGGCCGAACACCGTCTCGACCACCACCGAGCCGGTGAGCACGGCGGCGGCGACGGGGCCGAGATAGCTCACCGCCGGCACCAGTGCCGCTCGCATGGCGTGGACGAGCACGATGACGCGCGTCGGCAAGCCGTAGGCCCGGGCGGTGCGGATGTGATCGGCGCGCAGCGTCTCGATCATCGATCCACGGGTGATGCGGGCGAACACCGCCATCTGCGGCAGCGCCAACGAAATGACCGGCAGGACGAGATTGGAGAAGCCGCCATCACCCCAGCCGCCGGCCGGCAACAGCCGCAGCACGACGCCGAAGACGAAGGCGAGCAAGGGCGCGAAGACGAAGTTCGGCACGGTGATGCCGAAATTGGCGACGGTCATCACGGCGTAGTCGATGGCCGAGTTCTGCCTGAGAGCGGCCAGCGAACCGATGAGCACGCCACCGATGACGGCGATCAGCAGCGCGAACGAGCCGAGCTTCATCGAATAGGGCAAGCTGTTCATGATCAGCTCGGCCACCGTGAAATCGCGGTAGACGAAGCTCGGGCCGAAGTCGCCGTGGACGAGGTTCCAGAGGTAGTGGCCATACTGGACCACCAGCGGCCGATCGAGCAGGAAGGCGCGCTTGAGGTTTTCGAGAACCTGCGGCTCCAGCGGCCGTTCGAGGTTGAACGGGCCGCCCGGAGCGACGCGCATCAGGAAGAAGGAAAGGGTGACGACGATGAACAGCGTCGGCACCGCCGACAGCAATCGTCGCAGAACGAAGCGAAGCATGGACCTGTCCCCGTTGGGTTGGTCAGCAGGGATGATGCGACAAGCTGGCGATCCGGACACCTTGGGTCCGAAAAGGCCAGCGGCGGCGCCACCCCTTGCCGGGCTGGAACCGCCGCGCGCCGCGCTGCCCTGACCGCGAGAGCCGCCGCCGGTCAGACCGTAACGGCCTGACGACGACACGGCGGTCCCGCCTGATCGATCCGGAACCCAGGTCTGCCGGTCACGCGTTGAACGGGTGACCGGCAAGGGTCCGGACGGCAGGGAGCGAAACGCCGCCGATCATCTCACTGGAGCGACAGGAACCGGGTCAGGTGCTCGTTGGCGCCGTTCATGGCGAAGCCCTTGACCTTGTTGGACACGAGCCAGGTGGAGGCATGCACCATCAGCGGCACCACACCCTGCTCGTCCATGGCGATCTGCTCGGCGTCATGCAACATCTGCAGGCGCTTGGCGTGATCGCGCTCCTCGTACGACGCCTTCATCAGCTCGTCGAACTTGGCGTTGGAGTAATGGCCATAGTTGAACGACTTGTTCGACGTAACCATCAGGTTGAGGAAATTTTCCGGGTCGGCGTAGTCGGCCTGCCAGCCGCAACGGGCGGCGTCGAACGAACCACCTTCCTGCAGGTAAGCGTAGTGCGACTTGACGTCGAGGTTCTGGATGGTGACTTCGGCCCCGATCGACTTCCACATGTCGGCGACGGCAGTGGCCACCTTCTTGTGATTTTCGTTGGTGTTGAAGCGGATGTCGACCTTGAGCGGCTTGCCGCCCTGGCCGTAACCAGCCTCTTTCAGCAGTTCCTTGGCCTTGTCCTCGCGATCGAGCTGGTCGAGCGAGGCCCAATCAGGCTTGGCGGGCGTGTAGCCGGCGATGCCTTCCGGCACGAACGAGTAGGCCGGCATCTGAGTATTGGAGAAGATCTTCTCCGACAGGAAGTCGCGATCAACCGCCATCGAGAAGGCGGTGCGGACGCGCGCGTCATCGAACGGCGCCTTGCGCGTGTCGAGAACGTAGTAATAGGACGACAGGTCGGGAGCGGCCAGCACCTGGTCCTTGCCGAGCTTGCCCTGCAGGAACTTCATCTGGTCGGCCTGGAAATTGTAGACCATGTCCAGTTCGCCGGCCTCGAACATGCGCTCGGTGGTCGCCTGGTCTTCCGACGGATTGTAGATGACCTTGTCGATCTTGACGTTGGCCGCGTCCCAGAACTTCGGATTCTTGACCGAAGTGATGTGGTCGTTGGGCACGTTCTCGGTCAGGCAATAGGCGCCGTTGCAGACGATGTTGCCCGGCTTGATCCAGTCGCCGCCGAACTTCTCGATGGCCCACTTGGGCGCCGGCAGCGCGGCGTAATGGGCAAGCAACTCGATGAAGTACGGCGTCGGACGCTCAAGGGTGATTTCCAGCGTCTTCGGGGCAACCGCCTTGACGCCCAGCGTGGCCAGATCGGCCTTGCCGCCGTTGATCGCCTCGGCGTTCTTGATGGGATAGAGGATGTTGGCGTATTCAGCCGCTTCCTTGGGGTCTTCCATGCGCTTGAAGGCGAAGACGAAGTCGTCGGCCGTCACCGGCTGGCCATCGGACCAGTTGGCGTTGTCGCGCAGCTTGAAGGTATAGACGGTGCCGTCATCCGACAGCGACCAGCTCTCGGCGACGCCCGGGATGACCTTGCCGTCCGGGTTGTAGACGGTCAGGCCTTCGAACATGTCGCGGACGATGAAGCCCTCGACGTCGATGGAGATGTGCGCCTGATCGAGGGTCTGCGGTTCGCCGCCGTTGCCGCGATGAATGACGACCTCGGCCAGCGAGGGCGCGGCAAAGGCGGCCAGCATCGAGCCGGCGAGAAGCACGGCCGATACGCCGCGGCCAAACTTGTGAAGCGACATTGGTCTATCCTCCTGATGACGAAAGGCCGCCGCGACCGTCCGGCGAAATGCAGCCCTTCTCCTGGTTGCCCTGCCGACATGGCAGCCGGTAGCAAATGCCTTTTCCGGTTGATTGCCTATCGGCGAAAATCCCCGCCGCAGCGGCGGTCTCAGTTTCACGCCAGAGCGAAGCCCCCACCCCGCCCGGGCACACGGTCAGAACGACGGCTTGTGCTGGGCACTCCAGTGCCAGGCAATGTCGATCCGACGCGGAACCCATACCTTATCATGCGACAACACATAGTCCACGAAGCGCTGCAGCGCCGCCAGACGAGCCGGACGCCCCACCAGGCGGCAATGAAGGCCGACGTTCAGCATCTTGGGTCGGCCGTTCCTGCCCTCTTCGTAAAGAACATCGAATGCGTCTTTCAGATAGGAGAAGAACTGATCACCCGCGTTGAAGCCTTGCGCCGTGGCAAAGCGCATGTCGTTGGTGTCGAGCGTATAGGGGATGATGAGATGCGGGCCATTCGGCCCTTCGAGCCAGTAGGGCAGATCATCGGCGTAGGAATCGGACGAATACAGGAACCCGCCCTCCTCCATGGCCAGTTGCGTCGAATGGATCGACGCCCGGCCAGTGTACCAACCGAGCGGACGCGAGCCGGTCACCTCCTGATGCAGCGCAATGGCCTCCATCATGTGGGCGCGTTCATCTTCCTTGGCATAGTCCTTGTACTCGATCCACTTGAGACCGTGACTGGCGATTTCCCAGTCGGCTTCCTTCATCGCCGCCACGGCTTCCGGGTTGCGGGCCAGCGCCGTGGCGACGCCGTACACCGTCACCGGCACGCCACGCGAGGTGAACAGCCGCCACAGCCGCCAGAAACCGGCGCGCGAGCCGTACTCGTAGATCGATTCCATGTTCCAGTGGCGCTGGCCCGGCCAGGGCTGGGCACCGACGATCTCCGACAGGAAAGCTTCCGAGGCAGCATCGCCATGCAGAATGCAGTTCTCGCCGCCTTCCTCGTAGTTGACCACGAACTGGACGGCGATGTTGGCGCCGTCGGGCCAGGCAGCATCGGGCGGATTGCGCCCATAGCCGACGAGATCTCGAGGATAGCTCCGATCGATCATGCCTTGCTCCAACCGTTGCGATGTCGACATTGCGGCGGCGACGCCGCCGAAGACAGCCGCCGTTCAGTCGCGGCCGTCCTCGTCCGTGCAGGGGCCGCCGTCCAGCGACAGTTCGTCGGCCTTGCTGCCGTACTCGCGCGCCAGCCGGTTCCACGACCGCCAGCCGAACGGGATGTAGGCGAGATAGGCGATGGTCGAGACGGCCAGCACCTGGAAGGTATAGCTGACCAGCATGGCGGCGTAGAGCACGACACCGATGACCAGCGGCAAAACCAGATCGCGGCGGACACGGCCGAGCTTCTTGCCCGAGAAGGTGGGCACCCGACTGACCATCAGCACGGCGACGACGAGCACGTAGATGTCGACGAGCGGCGCCAGCCGCTGCGGCACCGGCAGGCCGATCATGTCGAGATAGAACGGCAGCAGCACCGCCAGCGCCCCGGCCGGGATTGGCACGCCGACGAAGAAGTTGCCCTGCCAGGCCGGCCGTTCCTCGGCCAGCATGACGTTGAAGCGGGCAAGGCGCACGGCACCGGCGATGGCGAAGACGATGACCGCCAACCAGCCGAGCGACTGCATCGAGTGCAGGTTCCAGCCAAACAGCAGAATGGGCGGCGCCACGCCGAAGCTGATGAAATCGCTGAGCGAGTCAAGCTCGGCGCCGAATTTCGACGTCGAGCGCAGGTAGCGGGCCAGCCGCCCGTCCATGCCGTCGAGCAGCGCGGCGGCGATAATGGCGTAGACCGCGAACTCAAACCGTCCCTCGAACGTCATGCGGATGGCCGTCAGGCCGGCGCACAGCGACAGCAGCGTCACCATGTTGGGGATGATCGAGCGCAACGGGATGCGACGCAGGCCCTGCTTGCGCGGCCCCTGCTCGTGCTCCGGATCAAGCGAGGGAAAAAGTCCGGTCATGGCCTCGCCCTCAGCCGACGCGCACGAACGGCGTCTTGATCTCGCCGTCGATGTCGGCGAGCACCGTCTCGCCGGCGATGGCGATCTGACCTTCCGAGACCAGCGCCGTGGCGGTCAGCGGCAGGTAGACGTCGACGCGCGAACCGAAGCGGATGAGGCCGAAGCGATCGCCGGCCGTCAGGCTTTCGCCCTCGCGCACGAAGGAGACGATGCGGCGGGCGATCAGGCCGGCGATCTGAACGACGCCGATCGAGCGGCCGTCCGGCCGTTCGATGACGAGGCCGTTGCGCTCGTTGTCCTCGCTGGCCTTGTCGAGCTCGGCGTTGATGAACTTGCCGGGACGATAGGCGATGCGGGTGACGCGGCCGGTGACCGGCGCCCGGTTCACGTGCACATTGAAGACATTCATGAACACGCAGATGCGCAGCAGCGGCTCCTCGCCGAGCCCAAGTTCGCGCGGCGGCACCGCTTGCGCCACCGACGAGACGCGGCCATCGGCCGGGCTGACGACGTAGGAGCCGACGACCGGCGTGACGCGCTGAGGATCGCGGAAGAACAGCGCGCACCAGACCGAGAGCACGAGGCCGATCCAGAACAGCGGCTCGAACAGCCAGCCAAGAATCAGCGTCGCAACCAGGAAGATGGCGATGAACTTGTGCCCTTCCGGATGGATGGGCGGGATCGCATTGCGAATGGAATCATAGACAGACATGGTCTTTGTCCGAACTGGGCGACCGAAGGGCCACTTTCGCGTGGCCGACATTTGGCACGAAAGGCACCCTCAAGGGAAGACCATGGCCGCCGTTTCGCACCGGCGGCAGCAACCAGCACGCGGCCACCGGCCGTCCGTTCGCCCGGACGGCCGGCGTGCCGGACGGGTCAGGCGGCCACCGGCTCGGGCTCGCCGCGGTTTTCCGCCTTGAGCACGTAGAGCGAGGCGCCGATGATCATGGCGGCGCCAATCCACAGGAAGCCGCTCGGCGCATAATGGAAAACCAGATACCCGGCCAGCACGTTGAGCGGCAGGCGCACATGATCGAACGGCTGCAGGAACGCCGCGTCGGCCCGGGCGTAGGCCAGTGTCAGCAGGTGCTGCGAGGCCGCGGTGATCGCGGCCAGCACCAGGATGACGTAGAGCAGCGTACCGGTGGGCACGGTGAAGGCCGTGCCAAGATCGAAGCCGGAGGCCATCAACTGGAAGCCGGCGTTGATCGGCGTGAGCAGCACCAGCAGGTACATGGTCACAGTCTCGGGCCGTTCGACGGTGGCAAGCTGGCGCGTCATGATCGACGAGCCGGCCCACATGACGGCGGCGGCCAGCGGCAGCAGGCTGTAGATCGAGAAGGCGTCCGACCACGGCGCCAGGATCAGCATGCCGCCGAGAAAGCCGACGGTGGTGGCCAGCGCCCGCGCCGGACCGATCGGCTCGCCCAGGAACAGGCGGGCGCCGAGGATGACCATGAACGGCGACGTCATGTCGATGGCCACCACCTGTCCGACCGGCACGCCGTGAGCGAGCGCGGCAACGAAGAACTGCACGCCGAGCGTGGCGAACACCACGCGGACGATATGCACGACCAGGTGCTGGGTACGGAAGGCGCCGAGGCCGAGCTTGGCCAGCGTCGGCAGGAACAGCACGAGCGCAAGCCCGTACTGCCAGAAGGCCAGCGCCGTCGACGAAATCGACAGCTGCATGGTCGCCCATTGGGTGAGAATGTTGGTGGCGGCGAACAAGGCGCCAGCGGCCAACATGAATCCCGCGCCGAGCAGCGGGACGGAATGCGAGGTAATCGGGCTCTGATTCATGGTTCCAGTCCTGGGAAAATGGACCAAACGGAATCAGGGCGAACGGGAATGGCCACAAGCATCCGCACTGACAAGCCAGCGCGAACGACGTTTGCTTTCACACCCCTTCTCTTCCATCCGGACTATACCGTCGGCTTCGGAATCACACCGAATCTGCTGACCCCGATTGCCGAGGCAACCGAGCGCTCGCGGGCTAGAACGGCTTGCGCCGCCATTACCGCCGGTGGGGAATCGCACCCCGCCCCGAGAATGAGTGTCGCCGGACCCCCGGCGACCTTGATAAAATAGGCGTAAGCGCCAAAAAATGCAAAGAAAACCCTCGTCCGCGCCTGCATGACGGCCCGGCGCCGCAAGCAGATCGCCGCCGCCTGCCATCGGGATGCCATCAGCGCGGTGTCTGGTGACCGGCAACACGTCGAGGTTATGCCCTTGTCCACGATCGCCGCCCGCACCGGCCTGACCGCCCTCTTCCTTCTCGGCCTGTCGCCGGCCATTGCCGCCCCTTGCCCGGCCCCGCTGCTGGCTGAGGTGCTGGCGCCGCCAAGCGCCGGCCACACCGAGGTGTCGCTCGCCTGCGATCTCGCCCTGCCGCCCGACGCCGTGGTCGGCAAGCGGCTGGTCTTTGCCGGCAAGGCGGCATCCGGCGCCCGGCTCGACTGCCACGGCGCCCGCCTGGTTGGCAGCGGCGGCGTCGACACCGGCCCCGACCGCATCGTCATCCGCTCGCGCGGCCAGACCTGGCAGGCCATGGCCGCCGATCGGCCGAGCAACATCACCATCCGCGATTGCCGGCTCGACGGCGGCCTCCGCATCTCCGGGCTCGGCGACAACGGCCAGGCCGAAGCGGTGCGGCAGTCGTCGCTGAGCGCGGGCCACACGGCCCGCGCCCAGGCGGCGGCACCAACAGCCATCACTTTGGAAAACATGATATTTTTCACAACGGGCCGCATTCCGCTCTATCTGGCGCCGGGGGTGACCGGCGTCCGCCTCACCGGTTCGACCTTCACCGGCACGTCGAACAACCCGGCCGTCTATCTTGACGCCGAGAGCGCCGGCAACACCATCACCGGCAACCGCTTCGACCTCGCCGATCATCGCCGCGAAGTGATCGCCATCGACGGTTCGGCCGACAACACCATTGCCGACAACACCTTCACGCACGTCGACGCGGGCGGCATCTTCCTCTACCGCAACTGCGGCGAAGGCGGCACCGTCCGACACCAGACCCCGAGTGGCAACGTCATCGCCGGCAACACCTTCGCCCCGCGAACGCCAGCGTCGGCGCCGGCCATCTGGATCGGCTCGCGCGGCGGCCGCCTGTTCTGGCGCCTCGCCACCGGCTGCTCGGCCGATGGCGGGCTGCCGTTCGGCTCCAGCGCCGACGACGGCGACCACGCCGACGGCAACGCCGTCACCGACAACGTCTTCATCGGCATCGCCCCGGCCACAGCCATCCGCGACGACGGCAACGGCAGCAGCCTCAGCGGTAACCGGGCAGGTCACTGAACCGTTTCGTCTCATCGCTCGAACGTGATGGTGCCGCCTCTCGACGGCCCCGCGGTTCTCGGCCATAAGTCCGGCCAGAAACGGTTGTCATCATGCTCATTCCTCTCATCGTCGCCTGCGCGCTGTTCATGGAAAACCTCGACAGTTCGGTCGTCTCGACCTCGCTGCCCGAGATCGCCCGGGACCTGGCCGTCGATCCCATCGCCCTCAAGCTGGCCTTCACGAGCTATCTCATCTCCATCGCCGTGTTCACGCCGGTGTCGGGCTGGATCGCCGACCGCTTCGGCGCCCGCACGGTGTTCCGCCTGGCCATCATGGTCTTCGTCGGCGGTTCCATCCTCTGCGGCCTGTCGTCGTCGCTGGAAGGCTTCGTCGCCGCCCGCATCGTCCAGGGGGCCGGCGGCGCCATGATGGTGCCGGTGGGCCGCCTCGTCATGCTGCGCTCGGTGGAGAAGTCCGACTATCTCAGGGCCATGAGCTGGCTGACCGCCCCCGCCATGATCGGCCCGGTGCTAGGCCCGCCGCTCGGCGGCTTCATCACCACCTATTTCCAGTGGCGCTGGATCTTCTGGATCAACGTGCCGATCAGCCTCGTCGGCCTCGCCCTCGTCACCATCTACATCGAGAACTATCGCGAGGACGACATCGGCGCCCTCGATACCAAGGGCTTCATCCTCTCCGGCATCGGCCTCTCCGGCTTCGTCTTCGGCATCTCCGCCAGCGGCATCGGCATGCTGCCGGCCTGGCTGATCGCCGCGATGATCACCGTTGGCCTCGCCTGCCTCATCGCCTATGCCCGTCATGCCCGCGCCACCGAGGCGCCGCTCATCGATCTGCACCTGTTCGACTACTCGACCTTCCGCGTATCGCTGTTCGGCGGCCTGTTGTTCCGCGTCGGCGTCGGCGCCATGCCTTTCCTGCTGCCGCTGTTGCTGCAGCTCGGCTTTGGCATGACGCCGTTCCAGAGTGGCTCGCTCACCTTCGCTTCGGCGGCCGGTGCCATCACCATGAAGTTCACCGCGCCGCAGATCGTCCGCGCCTTCGGCTTCCGCACCGTGCTGATCGTCAACACCTTCTTCGTGACGGCCTTCTTCCTGGCCATCCTGACCTTCCAGCCGACGACGCCCGGCCTCGTCATCTTCGGCATCCTGCTGGTCGGCGGCTTCTTCCGCTCGCTGCAGTTCACGGCGCTGAACGGCCTCGCCTTCGCCGAAATCGACAGCCGCCGCATGAGTCAGGCGACGTCGATGAGCTCGGTGTTCCAGCAGGTGTCGGCCTCCCTCGGCGTCGCCATCGCCGCCGGCGCACTCGAGGTGACGCGGACGCTGCGCGGCGACCAGACCATCCTGGCCGGCGACTTCTTCAACGCCTTTCTGGTGCTGTCGGTCATCGGCCTGTCGTCGATCGCCGTGTTCGCCCGCATGGCTCCCACCGCCGGTTCGGAAGTGTCGGGCAAGACGGCCTGACGCACCGCCTCAGTCGAGGCGCGTTCTCGGGTCGATGTGATCGCCGCGCCACTGGCCAGCCGCCCACGGTCGCCACCAGCGATAGCCGTCGGCAAGGCGCTGCGGCACCGGATCGTAGCCTGAAGCGCCCCAGGGATTGCAGCGCAGGATGCGGGCGAGCCCCATCCAGCCGCCAGCCCAGAAGCCATGGCGGTCAATGGCTTCGTCGGTATAGCTTGAGCAGGTCGGCAGATAGCGGCATTGCCGGCCAAGGAACGACGACAGCGTCAGCTGATAGCAGCGGATCAGGCCGTGAGCGACGATCCGCCCCGACGTCAGCCGTCGCTCGACCGGTTCGCACACCCGACCGGACCGCCCGGCCGCCCAACAGGCCAGACACATGGCCGCCTCCTCAAACGCTGGCGCCCGCCTTGCCGTCGATCTGGTCAAGGCAATCGACCAGTGCGTCCAGCACCAGCATGGTCGAGGTGTGGCGCGCCTTGAACGCGCGCACCGGCTCGAGGTACTTGAGATCGCCGAAACGACCGGTCGGCGGCGGACCGTTTTCCTTGAGCATGGCGAACATGACGGCCCGCGCCTGCCGCACCTCGTCGGCGCTGGCGCCAACGACGGCGCGCGCCACGATGGAGGCCGACGCCTGGCCGAGGGCGCAGGCCTTGATCTCCTGGCCGAAGTCGGCGATGCGACCGTCCTTGAGGCGGATGTCGACGGTGATCGTCGAGCCGCAAAGCCGCGAATGGGCCTTGGCGCTGGCGTCCGGCGCCGCGAGGCGACCGACATGGTCGATGTTGCCGGCGAACTCGAGAATACGGTCGTTGTAGATGTCGTCGATCATGGGACCATCAATGCGTCGGGTCAGGGAACGCGCCGGACCCCTTTGCGCTCCCCATCGTGGCGAGTATATAGGCGAGGTTCCGGACGCCCGCCAGAAAAAGCTGAGCATGGCGGCGCGGTAACGGACTGACGTCCGCCGCGGAACGCAGCATTCGAAGAAAGGCCATTCCATGGACGACGCCATCATCCCCGCCGGGAACCGGTTCGCCGCCGGCAAACCGAAGAGCGGCGCGCGACGTCCGACCGCCGCCGAGGCGGAAGAGGCTGTCCGCACACTCATCGCCTACGCTGGCGACAACCCCGACCGCGAAGGCTTGCGCGACACGCCGCGCCGCGTCGTCAAGGCCTACGCCGAGTTCTTCTCGGGCTACGCCGTCACCAAGGAAGAGGTGCTGGAGCGCATCTTCACCGACGTCGCCGGTTACGAGGAACTGGTCCTCGTCCGCGACATTCCGTTCTATTCGCACTGCGAACACCATATGGTGCCGTTCATCGGCAGCGCCCACATCGCCTACTACCCGACCGAGGGCGTCGTCGGCCTGTCCAAGCTCGCCCGCATCGTCGAGATGTACGCCCGCCGCCTGCAGACGCAGGAGGCCATGACGGCGCAGATTTGCGACGCCATCGAGACGGTGCTGAAGCCGCGCGGCGTTGCCGTGCTCATCGAGGCCGAGCACCTGTGCATGTCGATGCGCGGCGTCCAGAAACCGGGCGCTTCCACCGTAACCGCGCGCTTCTCCGGCTGCTTCCTGGCCGATCCCAGCGAGCAGGCGCGCTTCATGATGCTGGTGCGCGGCGCCAAGTGAGGACCCTGATGACCGAACCCCTGTTTCCCACCCCGGGCGGCAAGACGGACCTTGAGACCGGCGCCGTGCTGACGCCACGCTTCGGACCGGACGGCACCCTGGCCTGTGTTACCGTCGATGCCGACAACGGTCAGGTGCTGATGGTCGGCCACATGAACGCCGAGAGCCTGATGCTGACCATCAAGACCGGCGAAGGCTGGTACTGGAGCCGGTCGCGCAACGAGCTCTGGCACAAGGGTGCCACCTCCGGCAACGTCCAGAAGGTGGTCGAGCTGCTGACCGACTGCGATCAGGACGCCATGGTCATGCGCGTCCGCGTCGAGGGGGCCGGCGCCACCTGCCACACCGGCCAGGTGTCGTGCTTCTATCGCCGCATCGCTCTCGGTCAGGATGCCGCCGCTCGACCGGTGCAACTCACGCACGTCGGCGGCGAGGCCCGCTTCGATCCGGCCGTCGTCTACCGTCACAAGTAGGTTGGTTGACACCTTCGGGAAACAAAGCCAAACAGATATCAGGAGAGTCCGCCCGTAGGGACGGAGTCGCCTGTCGAGAGCTTATGCCGGCCGGCCGCTTGTCGCCATCCGGCAGATGTTTGGGACTGTCCGAAGGGGCATCATGGCTTTGGTCCGCGGGTTCTTGCTGGTCCTCCTGCTCTGCTGCGGTGTTTCCACCGCCGCCGCGGCGACGCACCAGCACGGCGCCATGGCGGCCGCGCCCGACGCCGGCTCCGCCCGACATGACCTCGTTGCCGCCGTGCTCATGGCCGATATCGTCCAGCCCGACGATCCTTGCGACAGTCCGTGCGACAACAATGGTCCCGACTGCGACTGCGCCGGCCTCTGCGCCGTGCTGCCGCCCTGGCTGGCGCCGTTTCTGCGTCAGCCGCCGCGCTGCCCGGTCCTCTCGCCCACCGTCACGCCGCTGGTCGAACTGCGACTGACACCGCCGCTGCCGCCTCCCCGCGTCTGAACAAGCGCCGCCTGGCATCACCCGCACCGGGCCGATCACCCGGTCGATGATCGCTGCCATCCATCCAATCAACATTGTTCAGATATCCGCGGTCGACGTGCCCCAGAGCGCGCCGTCGCCTGCGCGGAGACACGTGATATGTCCATGACCCACTACATGCAGCTGCTTGCCGACAACCAGCCCTGGAACCTCCTGATCTTCATGGCCGGTCCGGTGATTCTGGCCGAGACCATCGCCATCTGCGAGCTCTATCTGCTCTACACCCGCCGCCTCGACGGGGCCGTCAAGGCGCTGAGCCGGATCGCCGGCATCATCGCCGGTCTCTACTTCGCTGGCATCTTCGTCTACCTAACCATCAACGCCGTCATTCCGCTCACCGTCGGGGGCGACTGGCGTGGCCCCGCCGATATCATCGCCGTCGGCTCGTATCTGGCCGGCGTCGTGCCGCTGGGCGGCATCGCCCTTCTCGACTTCGGCCTGCTGTGGTCGGGACGCGACCCGTTCGCTCGCCTCGGCCTGCACGCGATGTTCGTCGGCATCTTCCTGGTGGTGGCGCACATCGCCATGATCTTCGGCATGCTCGACCCGACGCTGCTGCAGAGCAGCGCCGGCATGGACATGTCGGCCCCGGGGATGGAGAACATGAACCACTGACCCGGTCGGGCCGGTCGTCGCCGACGGCCGGCTTGCCTTCAGTCGCGCTTCTTGTAGCTGGCTTCGGTATAGCGGAACTCGATGCCAGCCTCGCGATCGCGCTTCCAGATCACCGTACCGTCGAGCACCATCTTCTGGGTGGGAATGTCGACGACAACGGTCTCGCCCAGCACGATGCGCGAACCGGTGACGGCGACGCGGCAACCACCGAGACTGATATCCTCGACGATGCAGCTGAGGTTCTCCCGCTCCGGCCGCAGGATGACCGCCGGCCAGCGACAGAGCCGCCGCTGCGCCTTGCGATTGTCGCCGACCCGCAGTTTCGGATTGCGCAGCTGCTCGATGAGCGCCGCCATTTCCTGGTCGCTCAGATCGGGCCGGTTGCGCACGCTGCCTCCAGCGAATGCGGCTCACCGCCTCGCGACACCCGGGTGCGGCGGGCCGAGAAGCGGATGCCCACTTCCATGCCGCGCGCCCAGACAACAACGCCGTGGTGGCAGGTGCCGCGCGCCGGCAGATCGAGGTAGAGCGTCGTGCCAACCTTGACCAGACTGCGGTCGAGGCGCACGCGACAGCCGCCGAGGCTGAAGTCCTCCACCACGCCGACCGCTTCATGGGCGTCGTCGAGATAGAGCCGGGCGGCCATGCTGCAGAGATGCCGGTTGCCGTCGCGGCGTTCGCCGTTGCTGACGCGCGGATGCCGCAGGCGATCGATGAGGCTGGCCATGCTGTCGTCGGTCTGGGTCTGGCAAAGGTTCACGGCTCAACCCTCTGGAACACGGGCCAATAGAACGACCCTGTCCGTCCCGTCAGGCGAGGATCGTCTAAAAGTTTTGAAAATTGGGTAAACTTCCGTCAATACTGACCAGCGCCGGCAACTTTTCGGAGGCGTGATGGCGGCGGACTATGGTTTGCGGACTTTGGCGGCGATCGGCGACATCGCCGCCGCCGATTGGGACAGCCTCGCCAACCCCGGCTGGCGCCTCGGTCCCCATGGCCACATCGAGCCGACCGAGCCCGATCCGGCAGCCTTCAACCCCTTTCTCAGCCACGCCTTCCTGAGCGCACTCGAGCAATCGGGCACCACCGGCGCCGAGGCCGGCTGGCTGCCGCACCATCTGCTGCTCGAGCAGGATGGCCGCCCGGTCGCCGCCGCCCCCACCTACGTCAAGGGCCACTCGTTCGGCGAGTATGTCTTCGATCAGGGCTGGGCCGACGCCCTGGAGCGCTCTGGCGGCCACTATTACCCCAAGCTCCAGACGGCGGTGCCGTTCACGCCCGTCACCGGCCCACGCCTCCTCGCCCGCGACGGCAATGCCCGCCTGGCCCTCGCCGAAGGCCTCGTGCTGCTCACGCGCCACCATCGCCTGTCCTCGGCACACGTGACGTTCGCCGACCACCGCGACATGGCGGCGCTGACCGCCAAGGGCTTTCTCGTCCGCCACGACCGCCAGTACCACTTCCGCTCCGACGGCTATCGCGACTACGCCGATTTCCTCGACGCCCTGTCGTCGCGCAAACGCAAGGCGCTGAAGCGCGAGCGCCGCGAGGCGCTCGCCGGCGGCATCGCCATCGACTGGCTGACCGGCTCCGACCTCCGCGAGGCGCACTGGGACGCCTTCTTCGATTTCTACATGGATACCGGCGACCGCAAGTGGGGCACGCCCTATCTCAACCGCGCCTTCTTTTCGCTGGTATCCGAACGCCTCGCCGACCGCATCCTGCTGGTGATGGCCCGGCGCGGCGACCGCTACATCGCCGGCGCGCTCAACTTCATCGGCTCGGATCGTCTCTACGGCCGTTACTGGGGCGCCATCGAGCCGCAGCCGTTCCTGCACTTCGAGGCCTGCTACCACCAGGCCATCGACTTTGCCCTCGCCCACGGTCTCCAGGTGGTGGAAGCTGGCGCCCAGGGCGAACACAAGATCGCCCGCGGCTACATGCCGGTTGAAACGTCCTCGGCCCATTTCATCGCCGACCCCGGCTTCCGCCGCGCCGTCGCGGCCTTCCTTGAGGAGGAACGCGCCATGGTTGACGCCGAAACGGCGGCGCTCGCCGCCGAGGGGCCGTTCCGACGCGGCGGTGATAACGGCGACCAAGCCGATTGACCGCCGCCCCTTTCCGTACCACCTTGCGGCCCATATCGATCAACCCGGAGGAAGCCGATGACCGCGGCCTATGATCCCAACAACATCTTCGCCAAGATCTTGCGCGGCGAGATTCCCTGCCACAAGGTCTACGAGGACGACGCCGTGCTGGCGTTCATGGACGTCATGCCGCAGTCCGACGGCCACACGCTGGTGGTGCCGAAGTCGGCCGCCCGCAACATCCTCGATGCCAGCGCCGAGCAGCTCGCCGTGCTGATGCCGGTGGTGCAGAAGATCGCCCGCGCCGTCATCAAGGCCTTCGCGGCCGATGGCGCCGTCGTCATGCAGTTCAACGAAGAGCCGGCCGGCCAGACCGTGTTCCACCTGCACTTCCACGTCGTGCCGCGCTACGAGGGCGTGCCGCTGCGGCCGCACACCGGCAAGATGGCCGACATGGCGGTGATCGCCGCCCAGGCCGAAAAGCTGCGGGCGGCGCTCGCCTGAGTCCAGGGTCTCCCAATGGTCCGGGGGCGATCAGACCGCCTCCGGATCGAACCCCTCGAAGATCATCTGGTCGGCATGGGCGGCGACGGTGGCCCGATCGTCGGCATTGCGCACCGTCCAGCTGATCAGCGGCAGCTTCCAGTCCTGCCGTACTTTGGCGCTGACGGCATTGGGCAGCAGCTTGACCCAATAGCTGACGAAGTCGAGCTTCGTCGTGGCATGGTGGTCGAGGCTGGTCAGCAGGTCTTTCGGCACGAAGCGGAAATCGTTGTAGTCCCCGGGCGTCGAGCAATCGTCGGCGACGATGCCGCGCGGCAGCTCCGGGGCGATCTCGGCCAGATCGGCGATCTGGCGCGGATCGAACGACTTCACCACCACCGGTCCACCATAACCGGACAGCACCCTGGCCGTGGCCGCCACGATTTCACGCTGGCGCTCGGCGAAGGAACTCTTGATCTCGACGACCAGACCGACCTTGCCTTCGACCAGCGCCAGCACGTCGGCCAGCGTCGGCATGCGGTCGGCGGTGCCCTTCATGGCGATGGACTTGAGCTCGGCGTAGGTCTTGCCGGCCACCGGGCCATGGCCCTCGGTCAGGCGGTCAAGCACGTCGTCGTGGAAGACGTAGACCACGCCGTCGTCGGACAGGTGCACGTCGAGTTCGATGTTGAAGCCGCGCGCCTTGGCGGCGGCAAAGGCGCTCATGGAGTTCTCGATGCGGCCGGAAGCGGCGGCATGGAAGCCACGGTGAGCGATCGGCCGAGCGGTCAGCCAGGCAATGTCCTTCATGATGTTCAGGCCACCTCGATGATGGCGTCGATCTCGACCGCCACGCCCAGCGGCAGGGCGGCGACACCCACGGCGGTGCGGCTGTGCTTGCCCTTGTCGCCCAGCACGTTGACGAACAGGTTGGACGCACCGTTGACGACCAGCGGCTGGTCGACGAAATCCGGCGCCGAATTGACGAAGGCGTTGAGCCGCACCACCCGGACGATGGCGTCAAGACTGCCGACCGTCGCCTTGACCTGGGCGAGGATGTTGAGCGCGCAGGCTTCCGCCGCCGCCTGCCCTTCGGCGATGCCGACGTCGACGCCGAGCTTGCCCTTGAGCAGCGTGCCGGACGGCGACTTGGAGATCTGCCCCGAAACGAACAGCAGGTTGCCAGTGCGGGCAACCGGCACGTAGTTGGCGACCGGGGCGATCGCCTCGGGCAGGGTCAGCCCGAGCTTGGAGAGATTGGTTTCGGCGGTGTCGGCCATGGTGGTGGCTCCTCTTGCTTGTCGCCTCCGTTTTGGCCCAATGGGCTGTCACGTGCAACCCGCCTCGGCAGCGCCGAGCGGCTTTCACCCGACCCGGCGACATGCTAGTGGTTCGGCTCCGAGATTTGCATCCGCCGGATACCGGCGGCAGAGCAGATGCCGGAGACCGAAGAACCGCTGGAAAGCTATTGATCTGGTGGAGCTTTTAAACTTGATGTCTGGGTCTCGCCCTCCTGATGGTCGGATCTCGGAATCCAAGTACGCTCCACGAGCAAGGCGGCGGAGCAGCTTGCCGGCAAAGTGGCCGATGGCATGGCCGCCCCGCCACGGAGGAAGACGAGCATGGCGGACACCCTGGGATTGGCAACGGCCGGCGGTCTGCTGGCGCTTGTCCTGGCGACGACGGGCGCCGACGCCGCCAGTCTGACGCCCCATCGGGCCGTTTACGACATGGTCATGGATGGCGCCAACCCGATGTCCGACACCTCGACGGCCATGAAGGGCCGTATGGTCTACGAGTTCACTGGTTCGGCCTGCCAGGGCTACACGGTCAACTTCCGTTTCGTGCTGGAAACCCGCCCCGACGACGGCGACCCAAGCACCACCGACATGCGCACCACCAACTTCGAATCGGCCGACAATAAAGAGTTCCGCTTCACGTCCCAGACGTTCACCAATCAGGTGCTCACCGAAGACGTCGCCGGCGAAGCCAAACGTGGCGACGACGCCCTCGCGGTGACCATCACCAAACCCGACGGCGATCATCTGACGTTGCCGGTCGGTTCGGTGTTTCCCTCCGACCACCTGCTGCGCATCATCGCGGCCGGCGAGGCCGGCGAGCGCATCCTGACGCTCGACACCTACGACGGTTCGGACGGCGGCCGCTACCTCTACAAGACGACGGCCGTGATCGGCGCCGAGATCACCGAGCCGCTGACCCACGACGAGGAAGCCATCGGCACCAGCCGGCGCTGGCCGGTGGTGGTGTCGTATTTCGACGCCGGCAAGTCCGGCGACCTGACGCCCGACTATGCCGTTTCGTTCAATCTCTGGGACAACGGCGTGTCGACGCGCATGCGGCTCGACTATGGCGACTTCGCGCTCAAGGGCGACCTGTCGCATTTCGAAGCCCTCGCCGCCGAGCCCTGCCCCGCCGCTACCGACACGCCCGCCGCCCCCACGCCCCCCTGATCAGGACTTGCGCCGGCGCGGATCGTCGAACACCAGCCCGGTTTCCAGCGACCGGTTGCCGAAGCGGGCCCGGATGGCATCAACCGCCCGCTCCGCCGCCGCTCGGCGCGCCGCCTGCGGATCGACGAGATCGGCCGGATCGGCGAGCCGGGCCGGGCAGAGGTCGCTGACGGCGACACCGATCAGCCGATAGCGACTGCCGCGCGCTTCGCGCGACAGCAGGTCGTCGGCGACGCGGAAGATGCGGTCGGCGAGCTGCGTCGGGTCGTTGAGCTTCTGGGCCCGGGTGGTCTGCTTGAAGTCGGACGTCTTGAGCTTCAGCGTCACCGTCCAGCCGGCGCCGTCGGCGGCCTTCATGTGCGCCGATACCTTCTCGGCGAGGTGGCGCAGGATCGGCCGCAGCGTGTCGAGATCGGCGTGGTCCTCGTTGAGCGTCAGTTCGGCGCCATAGCTCTTGCGCTTCGATTCCGGATTGACCTTGCGGTCATCCTCGCCGCGCGACAGCTTGGCGAGGCGCATGCCGAGCACGCCGTAACGGCGAATCAAGACGTCGGCATTGGCTTCCTGCAACTGACCGACCGTACGGATGCCGTCGGCGGCCAGCCTCTCGGCGAAGGCGCGGCCGACACCCCAGATGGTGGTGACCGGTCGCGGCGCCAGAAACGCCCTCGCCTCGCCGGCCCCGATCACCGAATAGCCGCGCGGCTTGTCGAGATCGGAGGCGATCTTGGCCAGAAACTTGTTGGCAGCCAGCCCGACGGATACGGAAATGCCGATGTCGCGCTCGATGTCGCGGGCAAAGCGCGCCAGTACCACGGCCGGCGGGGCCTGATGCAGCCGCTCGGTACCGGCCAGGTCGAGGAAGGCTTCGTCGATGCTGAGCGGTTCGACCAGCGGCGTCAGCGCCAGCATGCGCTCGCGCACCTGTCGGCCGACGCGGACGTACTTCTCCATGTCGGGCGGAATGACCACCGCTTCGGGGCAGAGCTCCAGCGCCTTGAACATCGGCATGGCCGAACGGACGCCACTCAGCCGGGCGATGTAGCAGGCCGTCGACACGACGCCGCGCTTGCCGCCGCCGATGATCACCGGCCGGTCGCGCAGACTGGGATCGTCGCGCTTTTCAACCGAGGCGTAGAAGGCGTCGCAGTCGATGTGGGCAATGTGCAGCGATGACAGTTCGCGATGGCGGACCAAACGAGGCGAACCGCAAGCCGGGCAGCGCCGAGCCGTCGGCGCGACGGTCGCCAAGCAATCACGGCAAAAGGCGGTGAAGCCGTCCGTCCCCTCCATGCCCGCTCCGCCTCCTCACCCTGGATCGCCGCCCGACAGCGCGAACCGGGCCGCTGCGATCATGGTCGGGCGAATCGCCGTCGCCTCGGCAAAGGCCATCAGCAGCGACTCGTCGGCCATGAAGAACTCCAGCACACCGGCCAGGAACCCAGGCTCGCGCGCCACCTGGCGAAGATCGCCCGGGCCGATGCCAGCCAATGTCAGGAACCGACCGAGGGCTTCCGGCTCGCCGGCCAGAAAGGTCAGGCCGGATATGGCGATTTCCGCCGCCTGTTCGTCATTAAGCCGCTTGCCCGCTACCATCGCCGACCGTCCGTTTGGGATTGCTAAACGAATGCATCGTATAAACATTACCTGAAAATGGACGGAAATCGAACCCGCGGCTCCTCATCAGGGAGGAAATGCGAGGATGAACCATAGGGGTGGCGTCGGCGCATGAGCAAGCCGGACCGCTGGCCGATGGGTTCGCCAGGAAGAGTGTCGCATGGCCAAGACCGTACTGATCGTCGAGGACAACGAGCTCAACATGAAGCTCTTCCACGACCTCCTCGAAGCCCACGGCTACCAGACCATCCAGACGCGCAACGGTATCGAGGCGCTCGACCTCGCGCGTACCCATCGCCCCAACCTCATCCTCATGGATATCCAGCTGCCGGAAGTTTCCGGCCTCGAAGTCACCAAGTGGCTGAAGGAAGACGACGAACTGCGCGCCATTCCGGTGATCGCCGTCACCGCCTTCGCCATGAAGGGCGACGAGGAACGCATCCGCCAGGGCGG
>CALMMQ010000030.1 GCA_937868725.1 uncultured Pleomorphomonas sp. | reverse complement strand
CGATGCGGGCGCCGGCCTCGGCCAGGGCGCTGGCCAGCGCGAAGCCGATGCCGTAGGAGGCGCCGGTGACCAGCGCCACCTTGCCCGCAAGCGAGAATGCGTCAGGAAAGTTCATGTCGGATGTTCCTGGGGGGCGCCGGGTTCAGTACCGGACCTTGACGACCAGCTTGCGCACCGCTTCGCCCGCGCCGAGGGCGCAGCCGGGCCGATGCACCTCGCCCGGAAAGAACACGGCGTAGCTGCCGGCTTCCAGCACCAGTTCGCTCTCGCCGGCCACCTCGGCGAAGAAGCGGACGTCGCGCTCGGCGAGGCGGTCCTCCGTCACCGGGCCGGTGCGGTCGGCCGGCGTCCAGCCGATGATTTCGCGGCCGCTCGCTACGAACTGGATGTCGGCGTAACGGGCGTGGGCTTCTGGCCGGCGCTCGGCCTTCGGCGCCGTGGTGTAGTCCTGAACGACGGCGAACAGGGCGTCGCCGTCGATGTCCAGCCGGCCGGCCGGCAGCCGGTCGAGATCGGCGGCGGCGAGGACCCGCAGCCCCCTGACGATGTTGTCCGGCAACAGCGCGGCTTCGGCGTCGAGCCGGTTGAGGCGACTGAGGATCATGGCGCGGGCCTTGGTAAGGGAAAGGAAACGGGCCGGGGGGAGAGGGCTCCCACCGGCCCGGCGGCTGGTCACTTCAGCAGATCGTGGACGAACATCGAGGCTTCCGGCACCAGCGTGACGATGAGCAGCGTCACCCACAGCGCCGCCATGAACGGCCAGATCGACTTGACGACCTTGCTCACCGACACCTCGCCGATGGCGCAGCCGAGGTAGAAGGCGGCGCCCACCGGCGGCGTGTTGAGGCCGATGGTGCAGTTGAGCAGCACGATGATGCCGAACTGCACCGGGTCCATGCCGTACTGGACGACGATGGGCAGGAAGATCGGCGTGCAGACCAGGATGTGGGCCGCCATGTCGAGGAAGATGCCGAACACGAACAGGGCGATGTCGACCAGGATGAACACCACCCACGGCGTCGTCGAGATCGAGCTCAGAAACTCGCCGGCCAGCTCGGCCACGCCATAGAGGCTCATCAGGTAGCCGAACATGGTGGAGATGCCGACCAGCAGCAGCACGATGCCGGTGGTCTTCGACGCCTTGGCCGCCGCCTTGAGGAAGTGCTCCCAGCTCAGCGAACGGTAGACGAACACCGTCAGAAGCAGGGCGTAGAGCGCGGCCACGGCACCGGCTTCGGCGGCGGTGAACACGCCCGACAGGATACCGCCGACGATGATCACCATGATGAACAGGCCCGGCAGCGCCACGGCGAGCGAGGTGGCGACCTCGTGCCAGCCGGGGAACCGGCCGCGCGGGTAGTTGCGGGCCCGGGCGACGAAATAGGCGGTGAGCAGGTTGGCGATCGACAGGATCACCGCCGGCACGGCGCCGGCCATGATCAGCGAGTTCATCGACACGACGCCGCCGGCGGCCAGCGAGTAGATGATCATGTTGTGGCTGGTCGGCATGACGGCGCCGACGAGCGAGGAATAGGTGGTGACGTTGACGGCGTAGTCGGCGTCGATGCCTTCCTTCTTCATCAGCGGGATCAGCGCCGAGCCCATGGCCGACACGTCGGCGACCGGCGAGCCGGAGACGCCGCCGAACATGGTGCAGGCAACGACGTTGGTCATGCCGAGGCCGCCGCGGACGTGGCCGACCAGCGCCTTGGAGCAGCGGATGATGCGGTCGGCAATGCCGCCGTACATCATCAGTTCGCCGGTGAAGATGAAGAAGGGAATGGTCAGGAAGGCGAAGACGTTCATGCCGGCGGCCATGCGCTGGAACACGACAGCGATGGGCAGGCCTTCATAGAGCACGGTGGCCAGCGACGACAGGCCGATGGCGAACACCACGGGCATGCCGACCAGGAGGCCGAGCACGAAGGTCACGCAGAGAATGGTCAGTGCCATGACGGGATGACCTCCAGATTGTAGATGCGGGCAACGATGCGCTCGAAGGCAAAGTCGATGATCAGCAGGCCGCCGAGGCCCAGCGGCACGTAGGACCAGCCCTGAGAGATCGGCAGACCGGGATTGACGTACTCCCACATCTCCATGGCCAGGACGGTGCCGCCGTAGCTCATGAAGGCGCCGAAGATCATCATGCCAAGGTAGACGACGATGTCGGCGCACAGCCGCACGGCCGGCGGGGCGAACAGCAGGAACGACTCCATGCCGATGTGGCGGCCGTCGCGCACGCCGACGGCGGCGGCGAAGCAGGTGACGTAGAGCACCACCACCAGCGCCAGGATCTCCGTCCAGGTCGGCGAGTTGTTCATGATGTAGCGGCCCCAGATCTGGTAGAGCACGGCCGCCAGAATGATGATCAGTCCGGCAACGGCGACCTTGAGACAGATGCGCGAGAGCCGAGCCTGGAAGCGGAAATAGGCCCCCAGATACCCGCCGACCTCCTCGGTCGTCAGCCGGCGTGCCGGGGCCGGAGCCTGCTGGTTGGCAGTCATCCGTAATCTCCTCGAAATGAGCGTGTTGCGTGGCCGGCCGACGGATCGGAGGGCAGGACCCGCTCGGGTCCGCCCGCCGCCGTTCCGGCGTCAGGCTCGGCAGGCAGTCGCCGTGCCGTGCCGACCGGCCGTCAGCGGCCGGTCGTGGTTGGCGTTGGGCGCCCCGGCCGCGGCCGGCCGGGGCCTCGACCTCAATTGGTGTCGAGAATGCGCTGCAGCAGGTCCTTCTGCTTCTGGTCGGTGAGGAACTGGTCGTAGACCGGCTTCATCGCCGCGCGGAACGGCGCCTTGTCGATCTGGATCACTTCGACGCCGGCCTTGGTGATGATGTCCTTGGACTGGCCCTCAAGGTCGGTCCACAGCTTGCGCATGTAGGGCACCGAGTCCTTGGCGGCCTTGCGCACCAGCTGCTGGTCGGCGGGCGGCAGGGCGTCGTAGGCCTTCTTCGACATCAGCAGCACGTCGGGCGCCATGGAGTGCTCGTCGAGCGTATAGTACTTGGCCGCCTCGTAGGCGTGCGAGGTCTGATAGGTCGGCCAGTTGTTCTCGGCGCCGTCGATCAGGCCGGTCTTGAGGCCGGTGAACACCTCGCCCGTCGGCATCGGCGTCGGGTTGGCGCCGAGCAGCTTCATCATCGCCACCCAGACGTCGGACTGCTGCACGCGGATCTTCAGACCCTTGAGGTCGTCGATGCTGCGCACCGGCGTGCGGGTGTAGAACGACCGCGAGCCGGAATCGTAGAAGGCCAGACCGACCATGCCGTGGGCGTCGCAGTCGGCCAGGATTTCGTCGCCGATGGCGCCGTCCAGCACCTTGTGCATGTGGTCGGTGTCGCGGAAGACGAAGGGCAGCACCGGCACCATCATGGCCGGGCAGATGGTGTTGAGCGTGCCGGCGTTGACGCGCAGGAACTCGATGGCGCCGAGCTTGATCTGCTCGATGGTGTCCTTCTCCGAGCCGAGCTGCGAGCTCGGGAACACCTTGATGGCGTACTTGCCGTTACTCTCGGCCTTGAGCTCGTCGCTCATGAACTGCACGGCCTTGACGGTCGGGTAATCCGGCGGCTGCACGTCGGCCGAGCGGAAGTCGCGGGCCTGGGCCTGCAGGGCACCGGCCAGCAGAGCGCCGGCAAAGGCAGCGGTGACGAATGTGGTCTTGAACGTCATGTGGGGTCCTCCCATCCTCGCAAGAATTGAACATGCCGGTCCGGCACGTCGGCTGAACGGTCACGAAAGTCGGGGCGCGATGGCCGTCACGGCGATGTCGCAGCCCAAGCCTCCCAGAAAGGCGATGCGCCCCCGGCTCCCGGGGGTCACGGCGTGAATGCCGGTCGTCATGCCGGTCAGCACGACGTCGCCGGCCACCAGATGGCGGCCGCGCGCGGCAAGGGCCCGGGTCAGGAAGACCAGGGCAGCGATCGGTCCGCCAGGGACCGAGGCAGCCGAGCCGCGCCCGACGGATACCCCGTCGATCAGCATCTCGGACGTCAACGCTGCGTCCGGTTGCCCGGCGCAGGCGGGCAACACCGGCCCGATGACGGCGCCGGCATTGTTACCCTGATCGCAGACCACGGCCAGCGGGCCGATGGCATTGAGCGTCGGCAGCGGACTGGACGCCACCTCGGCGCCGGCGGCCAGGAAGGCCAGGGCCGGCAGAATGTCCGTTGCCGTGGCGCCGTCCGGCCGCAACGGCAGGTCGCGGCCGAAGCCGGCGACGAATTCGGCCTCAAGGGCGGCGAAACCGTCGGCGTGAACGGCCACGTCGGCGCGGCCGCCGGCGCGGCAATCGTGCACGGTTCCCTCGAAGATCGGACCGCACAGCCGGTCGGCGCCGAGGCCGGCGCGCAGGTCGGGCCGGATCATCGCCACCTTCCAGCCGACGACGCGACGGCCGTCGAGGGCGATGGCCCGATCCTGAACGCGGTAGGCATCCTCGAGGGTGGCGGGCAGGCGGCCGGGGAAGTCACAAAGCGGCCGGGCCTGCCGCCGCGCCGTCACGAAGGCGCGGGCAATCTCGTCTGCTTCATGGTCTGACAACCGGTTCACGCTGGCTCTCCCCTCGGCGGCGCAGGCACTCCGCCCGACGCCCTCGTCCCCGTCGGCCGCCGGCGCATTCTCCCCGCCACGACGACCCGACAACTTGGCGTCCATCTGATATATTTCGTGATATATCACTGACTGTCCGTCGCCGTCAATTGCGCCAAAGGGCGCGAGGCATTGGGTCGAATACCGATGGCAGGGCGGTTTCGCGCCAGTTTTCGCCGCTGCCGCGCCAGCGCCGCCGCCGGCAACCGCCGCGGAAAGCACCGACTTCGCCGTCGGGCGCCATCTGATATATCACTAACTGGCGCCGCTCGACGCCAAGGCCTAGAGCATCCGCCGATCAGGTTGAAACGACCTGATCGACAAGCGGCTGCTCAA
>CALMMQ010000029.1 GCA_937868725.1 uncultured Pleomorphomonas sp. | reverse complement strand
GGGCGCGTAGCTCAGCGGGAGAGCACTTCGTTCACACCGAAGGGGTCACAGGTTCGATCCCTGTCGCGCCCACCATTCAAATCAACAGCTTAGTTGTTTTTTCCCCAACTTGGGGACAGAAACAGGACAGCGGCGCTGGTCGAGGGCTTCGACTGCGATCAGCTGCTGTCCGATGGCCGCTCCGGCCCTTCTGCCGCTGGGGCCAGTCACGTGTTGTCGCCTTGATGCAACGAGGGGTGAGCGCCCGTCCGCACCCCGCCGGGGATTTGTCCACCCGGCACCGCCGAACGGCGTTTCGGGCTTGAATCGGCTGCCCGGTTGCGGGATCACTGACGCAGGCGCAGGTTCCAGCGAACGAGGTTGGCCGTGGTGGGGCGTATCAACGACGGGCCGGGGGATGGTGATCGCGATATCCAGGAAACCGACGCCATGCGCGCGCGCGTGGCCTGGTACTATTTCGTCGGCGGACTGACGCAGCAGGAGATCGCCCGCAAGTTCGAGATCACCCGGACACGCGTCAACCGCATCGTCGGACAGCTGCGCGCCGAAGGCTCAGTCCGCACTGAAATCAAGCTGCCGCTCGTCGGCTGCATTGAGCTCGAAAACAAGCTGGAGAGCCGCTTCCAGCTGCAGTCGGCCCGGGTGGTGCCCCATCTCGCCGATGATCGCGAACAGCAGCGGGTGATCGGCGAAGCGGCCGGCGAGTTGCTGGATTCGCTGCTGGAAGACGATTCGCGCCTCGGTGTCGGCTGGGGGCGGACGCTGGCCTCCGCCCTGCCCCGCATCTCGCCACGCAACCAGACCAGCGGCTGGGTCGCCACCCTGATGGGCGGCATGACGCAGGGCCTGGGAACGACGACGTTCGAACTCGCCACGGCCTTCGCCAAGGTGCTCGGCGGCGAGTGCTACTATCTCGCCGTCCCCATCTATCTGCCGACAGCCGACAGCCGCCTGCTGCTCGAAGGGCACTACGGCATTGCCGACGTACTGGCCCGCATCAAGGAGCACATGGACATCGCCTTCGTCTCCTGCGGCGACATGTCGCAGCGCTCCCAGCTGGTGGGCACGCGGCTGGTGTCGGAACACCTGCCGTCGCTCCTCGAAGCGGGGGCGGTCGGCGACCTTCTCGGCCTGTTCATCGACGAGCACGGCCAGCCGGTGAAGCATCCGCTCAACGAGCGGCTCATCGCGCTCGATCTCGCCGACCTCAGGGGCGTCCGTCAGTCCATTCTCGCCTCCGGAGGCGTGCACAAGATGCCGATCATCCGGGCCGTGCTGCGCGCTGGCTATGTCAAGCATCTGGTGACGGACGAGCGCTGCGCCGATCTGTTGCTGCGTTCCGTCTGAGGGAAGCCATGCCGAATGGAGTGATCGCCGTCGACGTCGGCTCGCATCAGGTCCGGGCTGGGCTGTTCGACCTCAACGGAACCCTGTTGGCCCATGCCCGGCGTGACATCACGCTCGATCAGCACGGCAACGCCATGGCCACCTATGACATGGGGGAAATCTGGGCGGCGGTGTGCGGCACCGTCGGCGAATGCGCCGGCGAGGCCAGCACCCACGCCCTGACCGTCACAGGCCTCGCCTTCGACGCCACCTCGTCGCTTTACGTCGACAATGCCGGCGCACCGATCAGCGACGGTCAGGGCGACGTTTTCGGCTGGATGGACCATCGCGCCCAGCCGGAAGCGGCCGAGATCAACGCGACCGGCCACCCCTATCTGCGCTATTTCGGTGGAGCGATCTCGCCGGAAATCCATCTGCCGAAAATCGTCTGGTACGCGCGCCACCGCGCCGGCAACCACGCCGGTCCCGTGCATTTCCGCGACGTCTGCGACGAACTGGCGCGGCGCGCCACCGGCGAAGCCGGACGATCGCGGTCGGCGCTGGTCTGCAAGTGGCCGTTCGTGCCCTCCGAGGCCAGTTCCTGGTGCCGCGACCTGCTCGACACCCTCGGTCTTGGCGGCGGCAATCTCGACATTCTCGGCGGCGCGGTGCGCGACCTCGGCCACGCCCATGGCCGCGTCTCGGCGGCGGTGGCCGCACAACTCGGTCTGCCGGCCGGCGTGGTGGTCGGCGTCGGCGCGATCGATGCCGAGGCCGGTGTGCTCGGCAACGTCGGCACCGACCTTGACGCCGTCATCGGCGGCACGCTGCTGATGACCGGCGGCACCTCGACCAACTTCATGGCCTTTTCCGCCGATGGACGCGTCATTCCCGGCGTCTGGGGGCCGTTCCGCGACGCCGTCTTCCCTGGCTACTGGATGCACGAGGGCGGTCAGAGCTTCTCCGGCGGCGCTCTCGACGCCGTGCTGCGACAGCATCCGGCCAGTCCCGGCGCGCCGACGGCCGAACTGCACCGGCGGACCGCCACCGACATTCTCGCTCTCCTCGCCACGGAAGGACGGCGGTTCGCGGCGCAGAAGCACCTCGTGCCCGACTGGCTCGGCAATCGCGCCCCGCTCAACGACAGCCGGGTGCGGACGATCATGACCGGCCTCGGCCTGGAGCTCGACTACCGGTCGTTCCTGGAAAGCTATTATGCCACCGCTCGCGGGCTGGCGCTGCAGATGCGCCAGGTCGTCGAGCATCTCAACGCCCACGGCTACGCCATCGATACGGTGCACCTGTCGGGTGGGCACCGGCACAATCCGCTGCTCGTCCAGCTCTATGCCGACTGCTTCGCCGGCCGGTTCCATCTCTGCGAGGCCCCCGAACCGGTGCTGGCCGGCACGGCGATGCTGGCGGCGGTGGCGGCCGGTCACTATCCGAGCCTGCGGGCCGCCGTGGCCACGATGTCGACCAAGACCCGCCTGGTGGAGCGCAACGCCGCCCGCGCCGCCGACCTCGACGCCGACTACCGGCTGTACCTGCGTCTCTACGAGGTGAGGAACGAGCTGTTCGCTGCCAGCCCGCCGGCACGGTGACCCGAAACGACCGTCGTCCGGACCGGAACGGCCATGGCGCCGCGCCGAAACCGGACCATCGGATGCCGGCCGCGAGCGGCGGACCTATTCGAGATTGGTGTGGTTGGCACGCATGGCTTCGGCCGACACGCCGAGCGCGGCGCGCAGCTTGAGGATCATCACCTCGAACAGCACGAACTGCGCCCCCTCGTAGAGCGAGCCCATGGGCAGCACCGAGGTGGCGCCCCCCCGGTCGTTGGCCATGGTCTGGGCCGGCAGCGTCAGCACGAAATCGGCGGCTCCGGCGCAGCGACCGTCCGGCTGGGCGGTGATGAGCAGCGTTCTGGCGCCGGCGGCCTTGGCAACGCCCATCAGCGCCTCCACCGTCGAGAAATAGCCCGGCCCGGCCGAGACGATGAGCAGGTCGCCCCTGCCGACCGGCGGCGTCGTCATGTCTCCGACCATGGCGGCCCGGCAGCCGAGGTGGAAGAGACGCATGCAGAAGCCCTTGATCTGCAAGCCTTCGCGACCGACGCCATAGAGGGCCACCCGGTCGGACGAAGCGATCACCCCGACGGCGCGATCGACGTCGGCATCGTCAAGGCGGTCGAACACCCGTTCGAGATCGGTAATGGCATCACGATAGAGACTGGTCATTTTCAATAATTCCGCAGTGCTGGTGCATGGCCGATGGCGTGAAAGTCTGGGCGGAACGTCATCCTCCAAGAGGAATGCCGGTGGTGCCGAGGGGCGCCTGCTGGCGTTTGACGGCCAGGGCCGTCAGGTGGCGGACGACGATGCGCCGGAAAAAGAAATTCAGCGCCATGAACCCCAGCAGCAGCGCGCCCCAGATCATCTTCTTGGCGAACGGCGACAGGCTGGCGATGGTGAACGCGTTCTCGACGCACTGCAGCAGCAGCACCGTCGGCAGGATGTTCAGCAGCCGGCCGCGACCGCCGTCCGGGTCCATGCCGGCCAGCACCGCCACCAGAATGGCTTCGAGCTGGAAGGCATCACCGAAGCCGACCTTCATGGAGTTGAAGCGGGCCAGCATGACCAGTCCGGCCAGCGAGGCCAAGGCGCCGCAGACGGTGTAGGAGACGATGATGGTGCTGTCGATCCGCAGGCCGCCGAACAGGGCCGCCACCTTGTTTTCGCCATAGAGAAACAGGCTCTTGCCGAAGACGGAGTTGTTCACGAACGCCGAGACGGCGACGAAGATGACGAGCACCAGACAGAATGACGCCGGGATGACGCCGAACACGTTGGCGGAGACGACGTTGACATAGGCGGCGGGCATGCCGGTGATGCCGGCACCGCCCGTCAGGCCGGTACCGAGGCCGGCGAACACCATCATCGAGCCGAGCGTGGTCAGCAGCGGCGGGATGCCGAAGCGGACGATGACGATGCCGTTGAGCAGGCCGGCGCCAATGCCGACGGCCAGCGCCGCCAGGCAGGCGAGCAGGATGGCGGCCTCCGGACCGAGGGCGGCCAGTACCGGTTCGGCGGTCATCAACCGGGCGGCCAGGATGCCGGCGAGGTTGGCGACGGCGATGATCGACAGATCGATGCCGCCCGACACCATCGACAGCCCCATGGCCAGGGACAGCAGGGCGAACTCGGGCGTCTGCTGCAGTACCGACACGAGGTTGGTCGGGTTGAAGAAGGCCGTGCCGAGGCAGAGGAAGATGAGGGCCAGCACGCTGGCGATCATGGCGTAGAGGACGCTCTGGCTGAGGCCTTCCTCATCGAGACGGGCCGGCAGCAGCCGGCGCCAGCTGGCGCCTTGGGTCGACGACTTGGTGTGTGCGTCATTCATCGCGGCGTTCACCTTAAATATTCTCGAAGTTGAGCTGGCGAAGATTGCGCATCTTCGCGCGGTAGTGCGAAATGGAGGCGATCAGCACCAGCGCGCAGCCGATGAAGAACCGGTTCCACGATGCCGAAAGGCCGATGGTGACCAACGTGTTGTTGAGCAGCGTGACCAGCGTCATGCCGAAGAGCACACCGGACACCGAGCCGGCGCCACCGCTGAGCTTGGCACCGCCGATGACCACCGCGGCGAGCACGAACAGTTCGTTGCCGACGAGGGTGACGGGATCGACGAGGCGGATGTCGGAGACCATCATCACGCCCATCAGCCCGGCCAGGGCGCCGGCATAGGCGTAGATGACGAGATTGACCTTGAGCAGGTTGACGCCGCAGCGCAGCGCCGCCAGCCGGTTGGATCCGATGGCATAGGTGGCGCGACCGATGGCCGTCCGGTTGAGCAGGTACCAGGTGGCGACAACGGCGACGACCAGCGGCACCACGAACACCGACAACCCGACGAAACCGGGCCCATCGGGGAACTCGAACAGCACGTCGGTGCCGAAGTAGCGCAACGACACCGGCATGCGACCGGCGGTGATGGGACGGGCGTCGAGGAAGACCATCAGCACGCCCTGGATGACGCCCTGCATGGCCAGCGTGGTGATCAGCGTCGGCAGAGAAAACAGCGAGATGATGAGACCGTTGATGGCGCCGACACAGGCGCCGAGCGCCATGGCCACCACCAGAGCGAAGGCCAGGCTGTCGAGGCCGGTCCACTTGGTGATCACTGTCGCCACATAGGCCGACAGGATGGCGTTGGCCAAAAACGACACGTCGATGCCGCCGGAGACCATGACCACCAGCACGCCGAGCGCCACGACCGTCCAGGCGGCGCCGCTGCGGATCAGGTCGAACAGCGAGGCCAGCGACAGGAAGTCGGGCGAGCGCAAGGCAACCATGATGACATAGACGACAATGAGGAAGGCCAGCAGCGACAATCCGCCGGGATTGCCGATCCCCCGACCAAACAGCCGGGCCAGAAGGCCGGTGTCCCTGGTCTCGACCGCCTCGCTTGTCTTACCGTTACCTTGCGGCTTCATGTTCACACCCTGTTGGTTCTCTTGTCTTGTTGTGCGCTCTGCCGCCAGCGTCCGGCGATCAGCGCTCCGGCGCCGGTGGCCTCAGCTCGCCTGACGCAGCCCGTTCGACAGCTGCTCGACGGTCAGCGTGTCGTCGCGGAACTCGGACACCAGCGCGCCGGCCTGCATCATGAAGACGCGGTTGCAGCTCATGACCAGTTCCTCGAGGTCATCGGAGATCATGATCACGCCGCGCCCCTGCCGGGCCAGCTGGCGGACGATGTCGTGGATTTCCATCTTGGAGCCGACGTCGATGCCGACGGTGGGGTTGTCGAGGATGAGGATCTTGGGATCGGTGGCCAGCCACTTGGCCAGCACCACCTTCTGCTGATTGCCGCCCGACAGGCTCTGCACCGGTTCCTCGCCCGACGGCGTCTTCACCCGCACCTTGGCGATCCAGGCGTCGCCAATGCTGCGTTCGCTGGCCGGCGACAGCAGGCCGAACCGCCGCCGGCTGGCCTCGAAGGTGGTCGACGCGATGTTGGCCATGATGGCCTTGCGGGCAAACAGGCCCTGGCTGTGACGGTCTTCCGAAACCAGGACGATGCCGTTGGCGATCGCCTCGCGGGGCGAACGCGGGCTGAGCTCGCGGCCGGCGAGCGTCACCTTGCCGGCGTCGGCCGGATTGAGGCCGAACAGGGTCAGAGCGATTTCCGTCCGCCCCGAGCCGGTAAGCCCGGCGAAGCCGACAATTTCACCCGGCCGCAACGAGAACGAGACGTCGCGGTACTGGTCGCGGCGCCCCAGCCCGTCGACGACCAGCAGGGGCGCGGCGTTGCGGTCGAACGCCTGCGGCGCCTTCTCGCCCTTGAACTCGATGCCGGTCATCAGGTAGCTGAGCTTGGTGGTGGTGAGCTCGGTGGGCGCGTATTCGCCAATCCGGCGACCATCGCGCAGCACATAGAAGCGGTCGGCGATCTCGAACAGTTCGTCGAGCTTGTGGCTGATGAAGATGATCGCCATGCCCTTGCTCTTGAGGCGGCGAACCATGGTCAGCAGTTCGGCGACGTCGCGGCTCGGCAGGGCCGTGGTCGGCTCGTCCATCACCAGCAGGCGGCAATCCTGCGTCAGGGCGCAGGCGATGGCCGCCGTCTGGCGGGCACCGATCGGCAGATCGCCGAGCCGGGCGTGCAGCGGCAGATCGGCACCGAGTTCGCCCAGCGCCGCGGCGGCGATGCGGTCCACCTCCGGCCAGTCCACCCAACCGCGATGGCGCGACTGGATGATGTGGAAGGCGATGTTCTCCGCTACGGTCAGGTCGGGGAAGATCGACAGATCCTGATAGATGATCTCGATGCCGAGGGCCATGGACTGGGCCGGCGTCAGGCGGTCGAATGCCTGGCCCTGCCAGATGATGCGGCCGCTGTCCGGGGCCTCGCCACCGGCGACGCATTTCATCAGCGTCGACTTGCCCGAACCGTTGGCGCCAGCCAGGCACAGCACCTGTCCGGCCTCGATGGTCAGGTCCACGGCATCGAGTGCCTGGGTACCGATATAGCGCTTGCTCAGCCCCTCAAGACGTAGCAGTTCCATTGTGTCGTTTTCTCCAACGCATCCGGTCGGGCGCGCGACCGGCGCCGTCCGCCACCGCCGATGTTCCGGATCGGCCGAACAGTCGAGCGCCGTCCTCCGGGAGTTTCCGGCGGACGGAGCTCGACCATCCCTGCCGCAACATCGCTGGCTCGGTCTTCTTGTTATGCGGCTTGCTGCATCCGGCGCACGCCGACCGGATCGGGTCATCCGGCCGGCGCTGGCGTCAGAACTTGTAGTCCTGATAGTTGTCCTTGGTCAGCACCAGCGTGGCACTGCCGTAGACGACGCCGTTCTCGATGGTCACCTTGTCGTAGCCGGGCCGCTTGAGGTCGATACCCGCTTCGATCGGCTCGCCCTTCAAGGCCTTGTAGGCGACGTAGGCGGCGGCATAGCCGGCATCGGCCGGGCGCCAGCACTGGGCTTCCGCCTGGTAGCCTTCTTCGAGATAGACGCCGTTGATGCTCGGCAGGCCGAGACCGACGACCTTGATGTCCTTGCGGCGCAGCTTCTCGACAGCCAGGGCCGCCATGGACGAACCCGACACGGAGCAGCCGAAGAAGCCCTTGAGGTCAGGATACTTCTTGAGCGTCTCGTTGACCTTGTCGAGGGCGGTCTTCTCGTCGTTGTTGTCCTCGAGCGGCTCGGACAGCACGAACTCGAGCTTGGGGTAGGTCTTCTTGGCGTGTTCGAGACCGGCCTTGAACCACTGCATGTGGGTTTCCATGGTCAGCGCGCCGACGATGCCGGCGTACTTGCCCTCGCCGCCCATGGCCTTGGCGAGGTTATCGAACATCAGGGCGCCGAAGTCTTCGTTCTTGAAGGCTTCCACGTCGTAGTTGGAAACGCCGGCCAGGCTCTGGGCCTCGTGGCTGATGACGATGATGCCGGCCTTGCGGGCCTTCTCGAGGATCGGCTTGATCGACTGCGGATCGTTGGGCACCACCAGAATGGCGTCGACGCGCTTGGCAATCAGGCTCTCCACCATCTGCGCCTGCTTGGCCGGATCGCCGGTCTCCGGCGCGATCTGGTAGGCATTGGCGCCGAAGTCGGCACCGAACTGCTCGACGCCCTTGCGCATGTCGTCGAACCAGGAAATGCCCTCCTGCTTGGCGCACATCACGATTTCCAGCTTCTTGCCGGACTCGGCGCCAAACGCTGCCCGACTAGCCGCTCCCAGAGCCAGCATGCCGGCTCCGCCAACGAGGACAGTTCTTCTCGTGATCATCTTGACTCCTCCCTCCGCACATATGTGCGTCAAAAAACACAAATGTCTTACGCCCCTCGGGCAAAGGGTGTCAACAGTTCCTCGCGCCTTGTGACAAAACGGCGAAAAACCTTTGCCCTCCAGCACCTTCGGACTGCAACCCGTGTAGTGTCAGGACTGGCGTCGACACGTTTCTGGAGGTGCCTGGTGGGGAAGACGACGGGACTGAGCCGGACGGGAAGTGGCTCCGACAGCCTGTCGAGCCGATTCGAAGGAGCGCGGCGCGGCGTCCCAGTCGAACGACGATCGGAGGCGCCCGACCGCGCGGCCGGACCGGCACCCGGCGCCGATCCACAACGCGCCGTTCTGTCACGCCCCGCCTAAACGGAATCTCCGCGACAGTGTCCCAAACAGCGCAGATACGATATCACGCGTATTCGCTATAGGGGTCATAGCAAATAACTCCAGATAAATATGGATCATCCTGCCGCATCGCAACGTTGCCGCGAAACTTGTTTCATATACGATCAATATTTACTGCACCATGATCATGAATTAGCTGATATGCCTCTGATTGACTCCAACATCCTGACTTGACTACTGGCGTAGCTGACTTAATTATTCCGCTCGGGAACGCAGACTCAAAAATAAGACAGTCGTTCCCTCGGGGGAAAAAGCCGCGGTTCTCAGGACGGCGAACAGGTTTCGCCGCGGTTTTCTGCCTCGCGGCAGCGACGGTCTTTGACGAGCCTGGTTGGAGGATGGCGAATGGATACCGAGGTCGGAGCGGTTGCGCCGAAGGATGACGCGCCTCTGTTGTCGCTCAGAGGCATCGCCAAGTTCTTTGGCCCGGTGAACGCTCTTGAAGACGTCAGTTTCGACATCTATCCGGGCCGCGTCCACGGCCTTGTCGGCGAAAACGGCGCCGGCAAGTCGACGTTGGTCAAGATCATCACCGGCCTTGAACAGCCCAACGCCGGCACCGTCATTCTCGACGGCGCCGCCGTCCAGTTCGGCAACCCGATTGAGGCCCGCGAAAACGGCGTCGCCGCCGTCTATCAGGATCCCAAACTGTTTCCACACCTGACGGTGGCCGAAAACATCGCCATGGGCGCCTACCCGCGCACGGCCATCGGCTCGGTCAACCGGCGCGCCATGGAAGACAACGCCCGCCGTCTGCTGGCCCGGCTGGGCTCGGAGCTCGACGTCCGCGCCCTGGTGGCCGGTCTGTCGGTGGCCGAGCACCAATTCATCGAGATCGCCCGCGCCCTCGCTTACGACCTCAAGCTGCTGATTCTCGACGAGCCGACGTCGGCGCTGACGCCTTCGGAAGCGGAACGGCTGTTCGCTGTCGTCCGGCAACTGCGCGATCACGGCACCGCTGTCGTGCTCATCACCCACCGCCTTGAGGAAATCGAGTTGATGTCCGACGACATCACCGTCCTCAGGGACCGTCGCCACATCGCCACGCTGCCGGCGCGCGCCTTCACGCGCGACAAGCTGGTACAGATGATGGTCGGACGACCGCTCGAAAGCCTGTTCACAGCCCCCACCCACCGCCAGATCGGCCGCGAGGTGCTGTCCGTCTCCAACCTCGGCCTGGCCGGCGTCTTTTCCGACATCTCCTTCACCCTCAGAGCCGGCGAGGTCGTCGGCATGGGCGGCCTGGTCGGCGCCGGCCGGTCGGAGATCGCCAAGACGGTGTTCGGCATCACGCCGCCGACCGCCGGCGAGGTTTGTCTCGACGGCTCGGTCATCGCGCCGAAAAGCCCGCGCCAGATGCTGGCCGCCGGCCTCGCCTACCTGCCCGAGGACCGGGATCGCGACGGCCTGGTCATGGCCGAGACCATCACCCACAACATCACGCTGCCAATCCTGAAGCGGCTGTCGCGCCTTTCCGTCATCGATCGGGGACGCGAGCGAACGACGGCGGCGACGGCGGCCGAGACCTACCGCGTCCGCATGGCCTCGATCGAGGCGGCCGTCGCCTCGCTGTCGGGCGGCAATCGCCAGAAGGTGGCCTTTGCCAAGTGGCTGGGCACCAACCCCAAGGCGCTGATCCTCGACGAGCCGACGCATGGCATCGACATCGGTTCCAAGGCCCAGGTGCATGAGATGATTGCGCAATTGGCCGACCAGGGGCTGGCGGTCCTGGTCATATCCTCCGATCTGCCCGAGCTCCTCGCCGTCAGCGACCGCATCCTCGTCATCGCCGAGGGCGCGCTGGTCGCCGAGATTCCGCGCGCCGAGGCCAGTCAGGAGAAGGTGATGGCCGCAGCGGCCCAGAAGGTCGAAAGGAAGCGGGCATGACCACGCAAGCACCGGCGCCGACCGGATCGTCCAGAAGCCTGATGCAATTCGCCCTGCGGTTGCGCGAAGCCGGCGTTCTGGTCTTTCTCATCGTCCTCGGCCTGACCTTCACGTTGCTCAGCCCGCAGTTCCTGACGGTGCAGAACCTGACGGTCGTCGCCTCCAGCGCCTCGATCCTGGCCATCGCCGCCTGCGCTCAGGCGATCGTGCTGTTCACCAAGAACCTCGACGTCTCCGTCGGCTCGATCATGGGCATGGTCGCCTACCTCACCGCCGACTATGCCGCCAACCATCCCGGCATCACCCCGGTCGAACTCGTCGTCATCCCGCTGGTGATCGGCGGCGGCCTCGGCTGCATCAACGGCCTGCTCGTCGCTCTCGGCAAGGTGCCGGCGCTGATCGCCACGCTCGGCACCATGTCGCTCTATCGCGGTGCCACCTACATCTATGCCCACGGCCAGGAAGTGACGTCGAGCCGCCTGCCGCACTGGATGCTGTCGAGCGTCGACGCCCGTCTCGCCGGCTTTCCGGTCATCGTGCTGGTGGCGGCGGTGATCGTCGCTCTGGTCGGCTGGTGGCTGTCGGCTTTCCCGCTCGGCCGGCGCATCTACGCCGTCGGCTCCAACCAGGTGGCGGCCTGGTTCTTCGGCCTCAGGACCGAGCGCGTCATCGTCTTCGCCTACGTCGCCTGCGGCTTTCTCTGCGGCGTCGCCGGCCTGCTCTACGCCGCGCGCGTCGGCACCGTCACCGTCGTGCTGGCCACCGGCTGGGAGATGAGTTCGCTGGCGGCGGCGGTGATCGGCGGCGTGTCGGTGTCGGGCGGGTCCGGCACGGTGGTGGGGGCGGCGCTCGGCGCCGTCGTGCTTGCCACCATCGACAACGGCCTCGTCCTCATGGGCGTGCCGGAATTCTGGCGAATGTTCATCCAGGGCTGCGCCATCGTGGCGGCGGTCGCCGTCGACGCCATGATCGCGACCGGCATCCGTCGCTCGCTTGGCCGCCAGCGGCGCGGCTGAGGCGCCACGGCTTTTTGGGGAGAGCCTTACATGTCCAGGAAGATCGCTCTGCCGGTCTGGGAATTGACGCTGGTGCTGATGGTCATCGCCGCCGGCGCCTGGTCTTCGACGCTTTCCGAATACTATCTGTCGGTTGACCAGATCTTCGGATCGACCCGCTTCTTCATCATCCCCGGCCTGATGGCCCTCGGACTGGCCATGGTCGTCTCGACCGGCGAGATCGACATCTCCCTTGCCTCCACCATCGCGGTGGGGACCGTCACGCTGTCCAAGCTGGCGGCGTTCGGCGTACCGGCACCAATCGCCATCGTCGTCGTCGTGGTCGTCGGCTGCCTCTGCGGCCTGATCAACGGCCTCCTGGTCGCCCGCTGGAAGCTGCCGTCGCTGGCCGTGACGCTCGGCACCATGGGTGCCTTCCGCGGCTTCGCCTTCATCGTCGGCTCGGAGGTCGGCTACACCGACTTCTCCGACGCCTACCTCTACACCGGTTCCGAATATGTCTTCGCCGGCATCGTGCCGGTGTCGCTGTTCGTCTTCCTCGCCGCCGCGCTTGTCGTCGCCTTCGTCATGCACCGCACCATCTTCGGCCGCCAGTGCTTCTCGATCGGCCTCAACGCCGACGCGGCCTGGTATGCCGGCGTCGACATCGTCCGCACCAAGATCCTCACCTATGTCGCCGCCGGAGCGCTGTCGGCGCTGGCGAGCGTCGTCTGGATCGGCCAGTACGGCTCGGCGCGCGGCGACAACGCCGATGGCTCCATCCTGTTCGTGGTCACCGCCGTCGTGCTCGGCGGCGTCGACATCAACGGCGGCCGGGGCACCATCGGCGGCGTCGTGCTGGCGCTCTGCCTGCTCGGCACCATCCGCAACGGCATGGGCCTCGCCAACATCGGCGGTCCGAGCCAGACGGTGGTGCTCGGGGCGCTGCTGGTGGCCGGCGTGCTACGTCCGGTGCTGGCCGCGGCGGTCCTGAAGCTCGCGCGGCGCCCACGCGCCGCCTGACATAACCCGCGACGCCGCCACCCTGGCAGCGTCGCGCACCACCGGTTCGGCCGGACGACCGGTGGCCACGCCCGATTTGGCGTGGCGACAGCCCGGCAAACAGAAGGTCAACAAGGAGGAGACACCATGAAACTCGGTTTTCTAGCCTCGGTCGGGGCCGCCGTTCTGGCCGCCTCGTTCGTCGTGTCCGGCGCCTATGCCGGCGACAAGACGTCCGGCTTCAAGCTGATGATGACGCCGAAGTGGACGGGCTTCCCGTATTTCGAACTGACCGGTGAAGGCGCCAAGGCCGCCGCCAAGGAACTCGGCGATACCCTGGTCTACGCCGGCGCCGACCACGCCGAAGTGTCGCTGCAGGTCGAAACGCTGCAGAACTTCGTGACGCAGAAGCCGGACGGCATTATTCTCGCCGCCATCGACCTCAACGCCGTCGCCCCCGTGCTGAAGCAGGCCCGGGCCAAGGGCATCGTCGTCGGCACCTACGACGCCGACGCCGCCGTGCCGGCCCGTGACATGTTCGTCAACCAGCTCTCCTACGAGCAGGCCGCCCGCGTCATGCTCGATGCTGCCCTGATCGACGCGCCGGAAGGCGGCGAGATCGCCTTCATCGCTGCCTCGCCGACCTCGCCCAACCACGTCGCTCACATGAAGATCATGACCGAGCTGACGCAGAAGGAAGACAAGTACAAGGTCTTCCACGTCGTCGACACCCAGTACGCCGGCGATGACGACGCCAAGAGCTACGACGTGGCCGTCAACCTGATGCAGGCCCACCCCAACCTCAAGGTGATCATCTCCTCGTCGGCCGTCTCGGCGCCCGCCGCCGCCCGCGCCATCGAGGCCACCGGCAAGGTTGGCAAGGTCTACGCCACCGGCTTCGCCCTGCCGAGCGCCATCAAGCGCTACCTGGAGAACGGCTCCGAGAAGGCCTTTGCCTTCTGGGATCCGTGGGAACTTGGCTACGTCGCCGCCTACGCCGTGCACCAGAAGCTCGCCGGCAAGTTCGAGCCGACCGAAGGCGCCGTCCTCGACGTGCCCAAGGCCGGCAAGTTCACCACCTTCAAGGATGGCGAAGTGGTCTACGGCAAGCCGCTGATCTTCACCAAGGACACGGTCGGCAAATACAACTTCTGACGGGGGCCGTCGGGGCGCGGGACCGGAGCGGCGCCGCCTCCGACACAGCCGGCCGGCCGG
>CALMMQ010000028.1 GCA_937868725.1 uncultured Pleomorphomonas sp. | reverse complement strand
CCGGGGGCTGGCCCCCGTGGCGCGGGCAACAAAAAAGCCGCCGGCAGGACCGGCGGCTCGCACCCGTTGGGTGGGCTGGGTGGCTTATTCCGGAATGATGGTCCGGAGCTTCTTCTCGACGCGCAGGATGCGGCGGGTCATCGAGGCCGACAGCCACAGCCCCGGCACGGCGCAGACGGCCATGGTGATGAAGCGGAACTCCTCGCCCAAACCCAGCAAGCCGCCGACCGCCCAGGCGAAGGCGAAGATCGCCCCCAGCATTTCCGACACGATGAGCAGCGTGGCGCCAACGGCCGACAGGATGGCATCGGTTTCGGTGTAGTGGATTTCGTGGGGCAAAAGAGGCGTCTTGGCCATGGGGTCCTGTCCGAAGCGGCCCGGCGACAGTGCCGGAGAGTTGCCGCCATCAAGGGTCAGCCGACCGGCCCTGTCAAGTCGAAAAAGCCCGGTCGGGCCGCTGCCCACCGACAGGGCGGCGGCAGCCTTGCATTCGGCCATCGCCGGCGCCATATGCTCTGGCGTGAAAAATTCTGACCGGGCGCCAACGTCAAGGGCCCGGCCACAAGGTCGCTTCGCTGCGAGGACTTTGAACATGACACGACTGGCAGGTTTTTCGAGCCCGTTCCTTCTGGGCTTCGATGAGATCGAGCGGGCGCTCGACCGCGTTTCCAAGGCCGCCAACGACGGCTATCCGCCCTACAACATCGAGCGCATCGAGCGCGACGATCCCAACGGCGACGTCATCCGCATCACTCTCGCCGTCGCCGGCTTCACCCGCGACCAGCTCGACGTTTCCGTCGAGGAAAACCAGCTGCTCATCCGTGGCCGCCAGGTCGACGACAAGGCGCGGCAATACCTGCACCGCGGCATCGCCGCCCGCCAGTTCCAGCGCACCTTCGTACTGGCCGAAGGCATCGAGATTCTCGGCGCCGATCTGCGCGACGGTCTGCTGTCCATCGATCTGGTCCGGCCGCCGCTCGAAAGAACGGTGCGCAAGATCGAGATCAATTCGATCGGTTGAAGCAACGGATCGATCCGCCGGTGATGGCAGATCAAGTCCAGCGGCGGTCGTCGTTGCGGCGCCACCGGGCGACACTTGTCGTCCGGACCGATGATCGACGGCCGGATTGTTTTTTATGGCCAGCGACAATCGTTTACACGTCGAAAACAGTGTTGTGATGGCGAGGTGATCGATGATGCCTGGAATGCGCTTGGCCAATACTTAGGTAATGGAAAACGAATAGCTGTCGTTCGTCTGCCGAGCGACCCGCCATACACCAACCGGTAGGACTTTGCGCCTAGAGTGTTGACGTATGCGTTTGGGACCATGTGCGACGACCGAAGCGCAGCTGTCCTCCCGCCGGTGCATGCCACCTTTTGGGGAGGAGAGGAGACTGTCATGGTGCGTACGACGATCGAAGTGAGCGATGGGCACAGGGTGATGCCCGATATGGCGTTTCTTCAGCTCGGTGGCGGCAAGGTCGCCTACCTGCGTCGCGTGCTGTCGGACGATGTCATCGCCTCCTACCCCGGCTATATCGACATCGAGCCCGGCATGAAGCTGTGGGCGCTGCATTCCGCCGACGGCCGGCCGATCATGCTGACCGACAGCCGCGAAGCGGCGCTGGCCAATGCCGTCGAGGCCGACCTGACGCCGCTCATGGTGCACTGATTGCCTCAGGCCGTGGTCGCCGCCGCCAGCCGGGCGAACGTCGCGTCGGTCGGGTAGCGGCGCTGGGCATCGCGCGCCGTCTGCCGCGCCGCCTCGGCGAAGCCGGCCGCGAGTTGCCAGGCGATCAGCCGCCGCGGCACTGTCTTGAGATAGCGTTTGGGCAACGACGCCAGGGCCGGGTCCGCCGTGATCCTGGCCTCAAGCGCGACAAGCCGACCGATGGCCGCCTCGAACGCGCCTTTGCCGGCCGCCACGTCCGCCCGCAACAGCTCCAGCCCCGGATTGCCGTCGAGCGACAGCGCTTCCAGCGCCGCGCCGTCGACCGGCTGGCCGGCGCGATGGGCGAGGTCGAGGCGAGCGAACGTTTCGTAGGCGGAGAAATCCGCGACGTTCTCGACAAGACCGCGCGCCGCCGCCTCAAGGGCGATGTCGCGGGCAAACGTCATGATCACCTTGCGGATGACGTTGACCGAATAGAGATGGTCGTGCAGTTCGTGGCTCGAGCGCAGCGTCACCAGATGTAGGCCGGGGAGGGCACGCTGGTGGAGGCGGGCGGCCACCGAGGCGTCGTAGGCGTCGAAGAGACCGATGATCACATCGACCGCCGCCGCTGTCGGGCCGCGCTGCGCCAGGAGATCGGCGATGTCGCCTTCGCCCGGCCGAAGAGCGAGCCCGGCCGCGGCCGACTGGCTGCCTGGTTCGCCGATGGCGAAGTCCGGCGCGAAGGTCATGACGCGAGCCTGCGGCCAGCGCGCCGCCGTGGCGATGGCGCCGAAGGCGCCCATCGACGAGCCGTAGAAAATGATGTTCTCGGGCTGAACGGCGGCTATCGCCTCGGCGATGGCCGCGTCGATGTCGGCGGCGAGACCGCGATACCAGCCATTGTCGGGCTGGTTGAGGAACAGGCAATGGTGGCGCGTGGCGGCGAACAGCCGCTCGAGGCCGAACTTGCCGTCGGGTACGCGCACCTGGCTGAACACCACGACGAGGACGCCTGAGCCGGTCCCGACGCGCAAACGGCGGCGCAGGGCGCCGCCGTCGGATGCGTGAGGGGCCGCATCGGCCATGCCAGAACTCCTGTCCGGACTGCCGCTCAGTAGCGGTACTGGGCCGACTTGAACGGACCGGTGGTCTTGACGCCGATGTAGTCGGCCTGCTCCCGGGTCAGCGTCGACAGCTTGGCGCCGAGCTTGGCGAGGTGCAGCGAGGCCACCTTCTCGTCAAGATGCTTCGGGAGCACGTGCACCTTCTTCTCGTACGCCTGCCCACGCGTCCACAGCTCGATCTGGGCCAGCGTCTGGTTGGAGAACGAGGCGCTCATCACGAAGCTCGGGTGGCCGGTGGCGTTGCCGAGGTTGACGAGGCGGCCTTCCGACAGCAGCACGATCTTCTTGCCGTCGGGGAACTCGACCAGATCGACCTGCGGCTTGACGTTCTTCCACTTGAAGTTCCTGAGGCCGGCGACCTCGATCTCATTGTCGAAATGGCCGATGTTGCAGACGATGGCCATGTTCTTGAGCTGGCGCATGTGGTCGACGGTGACGACATGGACGTTGCCGGTGCAGGTGACGATGATGTCGGCGCGGTGGATGTCGTCCTCGAGCGTCACCACCTCGAAGCCGTCCATGGCGGCCTGCAGGGCACAGATCGGATCGACTTCCGTGACCAGCACGCGGGCGCCGGCGCCGTGCAGCGACTGGGCCGAACCCTTGCCGACGTCGCCGTAGCCGCAGACGATGGCCACCTTGCCGGCCATCATCACGTCGGTGCCACGGCGGATGGCGTCGACCAGACTTTCACGGCAGCCGTACTTGTTGTCGAACTTCGACTTGGTGACGCTGTCGTTGACGTTGAAGGCCGGCCAGGGCAGTTCGCCGCGCGCTTCCATCTGGTAGAGGCGCATGACGCCCGTCGTCGTCTCCTCGGAGACGCCGCGGATGCTGGCCTTGGCACGCGAATAGAAGGTCGGGTCCTTGGCGAGGCGGCCCTTGATGGTGGCGAACAGCTCTTCCTCTTCCTCGCTCTGCGGCTTGGCGAGAACCGACGGGTCGGCCTCGGCCTTGGCGCCGAGCGTCACCAGCAGCGTGGCGTCGCCGCCGTCGTCGAGGATCATGTTGGCGGTCTGGCCGTTGCCCCAGTCGAGGATGCGATCGGTGTAGGACCAGTAGTCCTTGAGGCTCTCGCCCTTGATGGCGAACACCGGGATGCCGGCGGCGGCGATGGCGGCGGCGGCGTGGTCCTGGGTCGAGAAGATGTTGCACGAGGCCCAGCGGACGTCGGCGCCGAGCGCCTTCAGCGTCTCGATCAGCACGGCCGTCTGGATGGTCATGTGCAGGCTGCCGGCGATGCGGGCGCCCTTGAGCGGCTGGGCGTCCTTGTACTCGGCGCGCACGGCCATCAGGCCGGGCATCTCGATCTCGGCCATGTCGAGCTCGGTGCGGCCCCAGCTGGCAAGCGAGATATCCTTGACGACGTAATCGGTGAAGGCCATCGGCCGATCTCCATAAGCTGAACGACAAGCGGCGTCGGCCGCGATCGGCCGGCGCTTCTGTCGTCGCTTATAGGCGGAAATGCCGGTCGATGCAATCATCACATAAAGAAATCTTTATATGATGATGAACGAAGCGCCAACTGTCTACTGGCAGATGTCCACCCAGGTGGCGTCGGTGATTTCGGCCAGCCGCTCGGTGGCGATGCGCACCGCCGCGTTGACCGCGCCGGCCGCCGGCAGCACCTCGGCAAAGCGGCGCAGCGACACGTCGCAGTAGATGGGCAGCGGCTGCCTGAGCCCGAACGGGCAGACGCCGCCGATGGGGTGACCGGTGATCTCCACCACCTCGTCGAGGCCGAGCATGCGCGGCTTGCCGCGGAAGCAGTCCTTTGACTTGCGGTTGTCGAGTCGGGCGGTACCGCCGGCCACCACCAGCATCACCTGTTCGCCGACGCGCAGGCAGATGGTCTTGGCGATCTGCGCCGGATCGACGCCGTGAGCGGCGGCGGCGAGATCGACCGTGGCCGAGCTCATTTCGGTCTCCATCACCGCCACGTCGGGGGCGTGGACGGCGAACCAGTCCTTGACACTTTGCAGGCTCATCTCACCACTCGCCGAGCTTGATGTCCGGCGTGTATTCGACGCCCTCGACTTCCTTGGTGACCGGCTGACCGCAGATGACGACGCCGCGCACCGGGTCGAAGGTCAGGGCCGGCGAACCGGCGAGACTCCAGCCCTTGTTGAGGGCGGCGGTGACGCGATGGCAGAAGGCCGAATCGTCCGGCCCGGTGATGAAGCGGAAGAGTTTCATGCAAGTCTCCTCAAGGTCTGCGGCCAAGGTCAATCTGCCAGCCGGGTACTGCTGTCAAGTCGCGCCGTCAGCGCGGCAGCGACGGCGATGAGCCGGGCGGCGGCCTCGGCGTGCAGGCGTTCGACCATGCCGCCGTCGACCCGGCCGACGCCAAGGTCGGCGTTTTCGGGGGCGGCGAAGAAGGCAACGATGCGGCGCGCCCGCGCCAGCTCGTCCGGTGTCGGCGCGAAGGCGGCGTTGGCCGTCGCGATCTGGCGCGGATGCACCAGCGTCTTGCCGGTAAAGCCCATGTCCCGGCCCTGACGGCATTCGGCCGCCAGTCCTTCGGCGTCGTCGAGGCTGTTGAACACGCCGTCGAGCACGGCCAGGCCGTGGGCGTGGCCGGCGGCGACGATCGCCATCAACCAGGGCACCAGCGGCCAGCGGCCGGGCACCGGCCGGACCCCCGTCGCCTGCATCAGATCGTTGACGCCGACGATGAGGCCGGCCAGACGACCGTGACCGGCGCCGGCGATGGCCGGCAGGTCGAACAGGGCGGCCGGCGTCTCGATCAGCGCCCAGAGGCGGATGCGCCGCGCCGCGTCGAGGCGGTCGAGCCGGGCGCTGGCGGCGGCGATGTCCGCGGGGCTCTCGACCTTGGGCAGGGCGATGCCGTCCGGCCGGGCGGCGCCGGCGGCGTCGATGTCGGCCTCGCCCCACGGCGTGTTGCGGCCGTTGACGCGAACGATCACCTCGCGGTGGCCGAAGCCGCCGCCGGTCAGCGCCTCGACCATGGCGGCGCGGGCATTGAGCTTGTCGCCGACGGCGACGGCGTCCTCGAGGTCGAGGATCAGCCCGTCGCAATCGAGCGCGCGGGCCTTGTCGATCATCCGCCGGTTGGAGGCGGGCATGTAGAGAACGCTGCGGCGCGGGCGAGGGCTGGGATCGGTCATGACGGTTTGCCGTTATAGGAGCCTCGGCCGTCGCCGCCAAGCCGGCCCCCGGCGATTGACGAAGCCTTGGTGTTTTGCCGCTAGCTTGGCCGGCGGACAAGACGATGGGGAGCAGGACGATGACGGCAACGGGCGATGGCTGGCTGGCAGCCCTGCGGCGCGGCGACTGGCTCGACGGCGAGCGCACGCGCGTCTACGGCCGCATGCTGCTGCTGTTCTACGCCGTCATTACCGTCGCCTGGCTGGCGCTGTCGCACGCCGGGCTCGACCTGACCGGCAATCCCCTCGGGCCGGACTTCCTCAACGTCTACGCCGCCGGGCGCATGGTCAACGAGGGCCGGCCGGCCGCCGTCTACGACTGGCCACAGCACGCCGCCGTCGAGACCGAAGTGCTGCCGCACGCGGGCTACTACGGTTGGCACTATCCGCCGCCGTTCCTGGCCCTCGCCGCCCCGCTGGCCCGGCTGCCCTATCTCGGGGCGCTCGCCGTCTATTCGGCGCTGACGCTGGTGCTCTACGGCCTCTCCGTCCTGGTGCTGCTTGATGAGCGGGGCTGGCGCCTGCGAGGCGATGCCCTGGTGCTGACGCTGGCCTTTCCCGCCGCCTTCATCAACTTCGGCCATGGCCAGAATGGCTTTCTCACCGCCGCGCTGCTGACCGGCGGTCTCGGTCTCCTCGACCGGCGGCCGTGGCTGGCCGGTGTGCTCATCGGCCTGCTCGCCTACAAACCGCAATTCGGCCTCTTGATCCCGGTGGCGCTGCTGGCCGCCGGTGCCTGGGCCGCCATCGCGGCGGCGGCGGTCACGGTGCTGGCCACCACGGCGCTGTCGGCCTGGGTCTTCGGCCTCGATGCCTGGTTCGCCTTCGTCCAGTCGTGGCAACTGACGCGCACCGTCATCCTCGAGCAGGGTGCGACCGGGTGGGAGAAGATCGTCAGCCTGTTCTCGGCCGCCCGGGGGCTCGGCGCGCCGCTCGCCGTTGCCTATGGCGTGCAGGCGCTGGGCGCCGTGCTGGCGGCGCTGGCGGTGGCGCTGCTCTGGTACCGCTCGGCCGATCAGCGCCTGCGGATCGCCAGCCTGGCGCTCGCCCTGCCGCTCGGCACGCCCTACGTGCTCGACTACGATCTGACCGTGCTGATGCCGGCCATCGCCGCGCTGGCGCTTGCCGGGCTCGAGGGCGGCTTCCGCCCCTGGCGCAAGCTGCTGCTCGCCCTCGTCTTCTTCATGCCGCTCGTCTCGCGCCAGATCGGTCTTCTCACCCATCTGCCGGTGATGCAGGCGGCGGTGCTGGCCCTGTTCGTCTCCGTGGTGCGCGAAGGGCTCGCCTATCGGCGCACGTTGTAGTCCTTGAACAGCGCGGCGGTGCGCTGACGATAGTCGGCGAGGGTGATCTGGCGGTGATCGTACTGGCTGGCGTAGACGATGGCCGTCCGCCAGATGCCGAGTTCCTGTTCGTTGAGGGCGTAGGCGGCCCGTTCGATCTCGAACTGCTCGCGCGCCGCCTGCTCGTAGGAAATGAGGCCGCGATTGCGCTGGCTGGCGATGTCCTGCTTGGCCAGTTCCACCGAGGTGATCTGGGCCCAGGGATGCGGCCGGTCGACCGGCACGCAGGCGGCAAGGCTTGCGGCCACCAGCACGCCCGTCCACCTAGCCGAAAGCCTATAAGCATTTGCCATGGCAAACTCTCCTGTATCGCCGACATCGGTCGCCCAAGACTGAATCGCCGGCCTTGCCGATGCAAGACCTTTTGCGGCCAGCGGATTTCTTACGACTATCAGCCAGTTCGGTCACGAAGGTTTCAATTGAAGTTTAAGCATTTAGGCTCAGGTTACCCTTCAGGTTGGGACATTGTCCGGTCTCGGATGATGGCATGGGCTTGCCGGGTTTTTTCCGCTCGCTCGCCAATGACGCCGCGGAGTGAATGTGCAGAAGACCCCCGTCTCGTCGATGCGCAGCTTCTGGGGACTGTTGAAAGCCTACTGGGTTTCCGACAGCTGGAAAGAAGCATGGGCGTTGACGCTGGCGGTTGCCTTCCTCTCGGCCGCCGCCTCCAAGAGCGGCGTCTGGGTGGCCGAGGCTTCCGGCGACTTCATTTCCGCCATCGCCTCCTTCCACGGCGCCGACGTCGGAACCGCCTTGCCGGCCGTGGTCGACGCGGCGCTGGTGCTGTGCGGCCTCGCCTTCCTCAAGCTGGCGGTGTTCCTCGGCCTCCGCCATTTTTTCGCCTCGACGCTGCATCAGCGCTGGCGCAAGTGGATGGACCAGCAGTTCAACAGCGCGCTCATCGGCCACAACCGCGCCTACTATCACCTGCTGGTGCTGGGCCAGTCGGCCGACGACGCCGCTTCCAACGTGCCCGACAACATCGACCAGCGCATCCAGGATTCCATCAAGGTCATGACCGGCAACACGCTCGGCATGGCCATGGGCCTGTTCTCGGTGGTGACCTCGGTCTACTTCGTCGGCGAAATGCTGTTCAGCAGTTCGGTGGCCATCGACGGCCTGCCCTACCTCGGTTCCTACGGTTCGGTGGCGCTGATCTTCGCGCTCGCCGTCACCTACGTGCCGCTGTCGACGCTGATCGCTGCCCGCATTGGCAAGATGATCGAAACACTCAACAACGCCATGCAGAAGTACGAAGGCAGCTACCGCGCCGAACTCGCCATGCTGGTGCGCCGCTACCTGCCCATCGCCGCCGCCCGCGGCGAGGTCGTCCAACTCGACATCCACCGCCGGCAATATCGTTCCATTGACAAGATCTGGTCCAAGCAGAACCGCGTTTCCGCCTCCTACCTCGCCTTCAACCAGTTCTACACCTTCGTCACCCAGAAGATCGTTGCCTACCTGCCCAACATGCCGGCCTACATGCAGGGCGCCATTTCCTTCCGCGCCTACGTTACCGGCTCGGAACTGGTCAGCGAGCTGATCAACGACTGCTCCTGGCTGATCCAGGTGATGCCCGACATCGCCAACCTCAAGGCCAACGCCAACCGTGTCATCGAACTGGCCGACGCCATCGAACGCGTGCAGGACTCCCAGGCCTTCTACCGCGAGACCGGCATCTCCGAGTTCATCTACGACGATCAGCCGACCTCGCAGGGCCTGTCGGTGCGCGGCCTCGAGCTGATGTTTGCCGGCCACGACGCCCAGCCGTTCCTGCGCCTGGCCCGTCTCGACATCAAACCCGGCCAGTGGATTTTCGTCCGCGGTCCCTCCGGCTCGGGCAAGAGCTGCTTCATCAAGGCGCTGAACGGCCTCTGGCCCTACGGGCGCGGCCGCATCTCGCTGCCGCTCGGCTGCAAGACGCTCTATGCCTGCCAGGACACGCGCCTGCCGCAAGCCTCCCTCAAGCAGCTGATCTGCGTGCCCGACGACGCCGACGTGCGGCGCGACATCGAAGTGGCCGCCGTGATGAGCGCCGTCGGCCTCGGCGACTTCATCGACAACATGGGCAACCCCTACTACAAGGGCCGGCGCTGGGACGACGTGCTGTCCGGCGGCCAGAAGCAGAAGATCGTGCTGGCCCGCATCCTGCTGCACATGCCCGACATCCTGTTCCTCGACGAGGCGACGGCGGCCCTCGATCCCGACGCCCGCACGCTGTTCCACAAGCTGATCCGGCAGCGCTGTCGCAATGCCATGGTGATTTCGGTGATGCACGATGCCAACCCGCCGACCGACGCCTTCGGCCGCAGCTTCTACAACTACATCCTCAACATCGAGAACGGCCGCGCCGGCCTCGAACCGGTGATCCTGCCGGCGGCCGAGCGCGAGCCGCACGGCGGCCCGCGTCCGCTCGTCCCCATCATGCGCCGGCAAAGCTGACGCCCTGCAGCATTCCCTTCCCTAGAGCGGTCGTCCCCGATCGACAGTGACCGAGCGACCGTCAGTCCAGACGAGAGATCCCGCCCATGTCCTCCCCCCGCATCGACGCCCTCATGCAGACCATGACGCTGGCCGAAAAGATCGGTCAGCTCAATCTGGTGACGCCGGGTGGCGAGTCGCTGACCGGTTCCACCGTCAACACCGACGTCGCCGCCAAGATCAAGTCCGGCCGCATCGGCGCGATCTTTGGCGTCAAGTCGGCCGAGGCCGTGCGGGTGTTCCAGGATCTGGCGTTGCAGTCGCGTCTCGCCATTCCCCTGATGTTCGCCGAGGACGTCATCCACGGCCAGAAGACCATCTTTCCGCTGCCGCTGGCCCTCGCCGCCTCGTGGAACATGGACCTCGTCGAGGAAACGGCCCGCATCGCCGCCATCGAGGCCAGTTCCATCGGCATCGATCAGGCCTACGCGCCGATGATCGACATCGCCCGCGATCCGCGCTGGGGCCGCATCGCCGAGAGTGCCGGCGAAGACCCCTATCTCGCCTCGCGCTACGCCGAGGCCATGGTGCGGGGCTTCCAGGGTCGTGGTCTCGACCAGTCGGATTCGGTGATGGCCTGCCTCAAACACTTCGTCGGCTACGGTGGCGCCACCGGCGGCCGCGACTATGACGCCGTCGACATGAGCCCGGCCCGCCTGCATGACCTCTATCTGAAGCCGTTCGCCGCCGGTGTGAAGGCCGGCGCCGGCTCGGTGATGGCCGCCTTCAACACGCTGAACGGCGTGCCGATGCACGCCAACGGCGAGCTCATCAACACCGTGCTGCGGCAGGGCTTCGGCTTCGACGGCCTGGTGGTGGCCGACTACACCGGCATCCAGGAACTGGTCGCCCACGGCCTCGCCGCCGACAAGGCCGGCGCCGCCCGCCGGGCCATCGAGGCCGGCGTTGACTGCGACATGGTGGCCGAGGCCTATCTCGACACGCTGGAAGCGGCGGTCGCCGAGGGGCTGGTCGACGTTTCGCTCATCGACGCCGCCTGTCGCCGCGTGCTGGAGGCCAAGGAACGGCTCGGCCTGTTCGCCAACCCCTATCACCGCCTCGACTGGGGCCGGGCGACGCTGCAGGTGCTGACGGCGCCGCACCGCGCCACCGCCCGCCGCGCCGTCGCCGACTGCATGGTGCTGCTGAAGAACGAGCGCGGCGTACTGCCGCTCGCCCGCCGTGGCGCCATCGCCCTCGTCGGGCCGCTGGCCGACGATCGCGTCAACATGAACGGCACCTGGGCGGTGTCCGGTTCGCCCTCCACCGTCGTGCCCATCCTGGCCGGCCTCAAGGAGGCGGTGGGCGAGGCGGCCCGCATCCAGTGGGCCAAGGGCGCCAACATCGTCGACGACGCCACCCTGGCCACCCGGCTCAACGTTCACGACTGGAAGGACCTGTCGGTGGTCATCGACGAGCGGACGCCGGCCGCCATGATCGCCGAGGCCGTGGCCATCGCCCGCCAGTCCGACGTGGTGGTGGCGGTGGTCGGCGAGGCGCGCGAATACTCCGGCGAATCGTCCTCGCGCACCAGCCTGTCCATCCCCGAGCCGCAGAAGAAGCTGCTGCGCGCCCTCAAGGCCACCGGCAAGCCGCTGGTCGTTGTGGTGATGACCGGCCGGCCGCTGGCCCTGCCGGAAGAGGCCGAACTCGCCGACGCGCTGCTGATCGCCTGGTTCGGCGGCACCGAGATCGGCCATGGCCTCGCCGACGTGCTGTTCGGCCTTGCCTCGCCTGGCGGCCGCCTGCCGGCCACCTTCCCCTGGTCGATCGGCCAGGTGCCGGTCAGCTATGACCATCGGCCGACCGGCCGGCCGTTCCCCGGCCGCTTCCAGAAGTTCACGTCCGGCTACGTCGACATGCCCGATGACGTGCCGCACAACGACGGCCTGTTCCCCTTCGGCTACGGTCTCGGCTACGGCAAGGTCAGCTACGGCAAGCCGGCCGTCGACAAAGCCCAGCTCTACGGCGACAGCGACAGCCTGACGGTATCGGCGACGGTTCTCAACGATGGCAGCCGCGCCACCATCGAAGTGGTCCAGCTCTACGTTTCCGATCCCGTCGCCTCGGTCAGCCGGCCGGTGCGCGAGCTCAAGGGCTTCCGCCGCCTGACGCTCGAGCCGGGCGAGAGCGCCACCGTCAGCTTCACGCTGACCACCGAGGACCTCAAGTTCTCCGTCGCCGAAGCGGTCACCGATCTCACCCACATCTGGGAGCCCGGCGCCTTCGACATCGCCATCGGTCCCAACAGCCGGGAAACCCAGAGCATCCGCGTATTCTGGAACAACGCCACCACCTGAGAGTGGCGCCAAGGAGAGAGCCAACATGACCAGCGGTCTCGACGAACGGTCGCCGTCCAGCCTCAACGACGACGAACTGCTAGACCTCGTGCAGGCCCGCACGCTCAGCTACTTCTGGGACTTCGGCCACCCGGTGAGCGGCATGGCCCGCGAGCGCGACGCCGGCGCCTTCGGCTACTCGCCGCTTGACACCGTGACGACCGGCGGCACCGGCTTCGGCATCATGGCGCTGATCGCCGGCGCCGAGCGCGGCCTCCTCGACCGGGCGGCGGTGATCGGGCGCCTCGACAAGCTCGTCGCCTTCCTCGGCCAGGCCGACCGCTTCAACGGCGTCTTCCCGCACTTCCTCAACGGCGATACCGGCAAGGTTATCCCGTTCTGGATCAAGGATGACGGCGCCGACATCGTCGAGACCAGCTTCCTGATGGCCGGCCTGCTCACCGCCCGGCAATGGCTGCGGCCGGCGCGGCCCGACGTTGCCGCCGCCATTGACCGGCTGTGGCGCGAGGTCGATTGGGCCTTCCACGTCCGGCCGGCCGATCAGGCGCTGCTCTGGCACTGGAGTCCCACCTACGGCTTCGAGATGAACCACGCCATCACCGGCTGGAACGAGTGCCTGATCACCCATGTGTTGGCGGCGTCCTCGCCGACCCACGCCGTCGATCCCGCCACCTATCACCAGTCGTGGGCCAGCGGTCCGGACTTCCTCAATGGCCGTACCTACGGCGACGTGCGCCTGCCGCTCGGCCCCGACCAGGGCGGGCCGCTGTTCTTCACCCACTATTCCTTCCTGGGTCTCGATCCCCACGGCCTCAAGGACGCCTACGCCGACTATTTCGCCCAGAACGTCGCCCATTGCCGCATCAACTACGCCCATTGTCAGGCGAACCCCGGCGGCTTCGCCGGCTACGGCGGCGGCGGCTGGGGTCTCACCGCCTCCGACAACCACGAGGGCTACAACGCCCACTCGCCGACCAACGACCATGGCGTGCTGACGCCGACGGCGGCGCTGTCGTCCTTCCCCTACGTGCCGGAGCTGTCGATGGCGGCGCTGCGCCATTTCCTGACCGCCATGGACGGCCGGCTGTTCGGACCGCGCGGCTTCGCCGACGCCTATACGCCGGGCAAGGACTGGGTGGCCGAGAGCCATCTCGCCATCGATCAGGGCCCGATCGTCGTCATGATCGAAAACTATCGCTCCGCCTGCCTGTGGCGGCTGTTCATGTCGTGCCCCGAGGTGTTGGCCGGGCTCGATCGCCTCGGCTTCTCAACGCCTTATGCCGCCACGCCGCTCGTTGCCTGAGCCGTGGCCGCTTCCGGCCGGCCCGTGAGGGCCGGTCGCCTGCCTGGTCGGGCCTCCGGCGGCGATTCGCTTGTCGCGAAATTTCCCGCAAAAGTTTATTAATTGATCATGGCGCGCTTTTTAATATAAGTCTTTTGTTGTATATAACGGCGGTTTCGATCGTTTCACCCGCGCCAATCCCGTTTATGCTTTGACGGGCCGGATGCGAGTGGCTACTACGGCAATAAGGCAAAACAACTATCTAACCTTTACGTAAACGTCATCTTTCCGGTTTCGCACGGCGTCAGCGCCGTTCGACAGTGACGAGGATCACGCTCCCGATGGCCGACGTCCGCACTACTCCGTCCCGACCGCTGTCGCCGCATCTGCAGGTGTTTCGCTTCATCCTGACCATGGCGATGTCGATCGTTCACCGCGTCACCGGCGGCGCGCTCTACTTCGGCGCCGCGCTGGTGACCCTCTGGCTGGTCGCCGCCGCCAGCGGCCCCGAGTGGTACGCCCTCGTCGACGGCGTCTATTCCAGCTGGTTCGGCCGCCTGGTGCTGCTCGGCTTCGTCTGGGCGCTGATCCACCACGCTCTCGGCGGCGTCCGCCACTTCATCTGGGACTTCGGCTTCGGCTTCGACAAGAAGACCGCCGACGCCATGGCGCTCATGAGCCTCGCCGGCTCGCTCGGCCTGACGGCCGTTGTCGCCATCCTCGCCCTGCTGCTCGCCTGAGGTCGAAATCATGAGTTCTTCGTCCCGTTTCGTGACGCCGCTCAAGAAGGCCCGTGGCAAGGGCTCGACCAAGAGCGGTACCGGTCATTTCTGGCAGCAGCGCATCACCGGCGTTGCCGCCCTCATGCTGTCGCTGGTCTACGTCGTGCTGCTGCTCAAGCTGCAGGGCGATGACTACGCCACGGTGATGGCGACGCTGGCCAATCCCTTCGTCGCCGTGCTGATGATCGCCTTCCTGGCCGTCAGCGCCTGGCACATGAAGATCGGCATGCAGGTGATCATTGAGGACTACGTTCATCACGAAGGGCTGAAGATCGCCGCGCTGATGGCCAATAGCTTCTTTGCGCTGCTGGTCGGCCTCGCCGGCGTCGTCGCCCTCATCAAGATCAGTTTCGGAGCCTGAGCCATGGCGGACGCCAACAACACCAAGGCGGGCGGCGCCAAGTCGTTCAATGTCAACGGCCGCGCCTATCCCTTCATCGACCACAGCTTCGACGTCGTGGTGGTGGGGGCCGGCGGCGCCGGTCTCCGCGCCGTCGTCGGCGCCTCGGAAGCCGGCCTCAAGACGGCCTGCATTACCAAGGTGTTCCCGACCCGCTCGCACACCGTGGCGGCGCAGGGCGGCGTTGCCGCCTCGCTCGGCAACATGGGGCCGGACGATTGGCGCTGGCACATGTACGACACCGTCAAGGGCTCCGACTGGCTCGGTGATCAGGACGCCATCGAGTACCTGGTCAAGAACGCGCCGGCCGCCGTCTACGAGCTTGAGCACTGGGGCGTGCCGTTCTCGCGCACCGAAGAAGGCAAGATTTACCAGCGGCCGTTCGGCGGCATGACCACCAACTTCGGCGAAGGCATCGCCCAGCGCACCTGCGCGGCGGCCGACCGCACCGGTCACGCCATGCTGCACACGCTCTATGGCCAGTCGCTGCGCCATTCGGCCGAGTTCTTCATCGAATACTTCGCCATCGACCTGATCATGGAAAATGGCGCCTGTCGCGGCGTCGTCGCCCTGTGCCTGGAAGACGGCACGCTGCACCGCTTCCGTGCCCATGAGACGGTGCTGGCCACCGGCGGCTACGGCCGCGCCTACTTCTCCTGCACCTCGGCCCACACCTGCACCGGCGACGGCAACGCCATGGTGCTGCGCGCCGGCCTGCCGCTGCAGGACATGGAGTTCGTGCAGTTCCACCCCACCGGCATCTATGGCGCCGGCTGCCTGATCACCGAAGGCTGCCGTGGCGAAGGCGGCTACCTCACCAATTCCGAGGGCGAGCGCTTCATGGAGCGCTACGCCCCCTCGGCCAAGGATTTGGCCAGCCGCGACGTGGTGTCGCGTTCGATGACGCTGGAAATCCGCGAGGGGCGCGGCGTTGGCAAGAACAGGGACCACATCTACCTGCACCTCGACCATCTCGACCCGGCCATTCTGGCCGAGCGTCTGCCGGGCATTTCCGAAAGCGCCAAGATCTTCGCCGGCGTCGACGTGACGCGCGAACCGATCCCGGTGCTGCCGACGGTGCACTACAACATGGGTGGCATCCCCACCAACTACCACGGCGAAGTGCTGACCAAGGTCGGCGGCGATCCCGACTGCGTCGTCCCCGGCCTGATGGCGGTGGGCGAGGCGGCCTGCGTGTCGGTGCACGGCGCCAACCGCCTCGGTTCCAACTCGCTGATCGACCTGGTGGTGTTCGGCCGCGCCGTCGGCCACCGCTGCGCCGAGGTCATCGGCAAGGACAAGCGCCACGCTGACCTGCCGGCCGACGCCGGGGCCAACTCGCTCGAACGTCTCGACCGTGTCCGCTACGCCAACGGCTCGACGCCGACCGCCAAGCTGCGCCTGTCCATGCAGAAGACCATGCAGAACAACTGCGCCGTCTTCCGCACCGGCGAGGTGCTGGAGGAAGGCAAGGCGCTGATCCATCAGGCTTGGGCCGCCGGCGACGACCTCAAGACCACCGATCGCTCGCTCGTCTGGAACACCGATCTCACCGAGGCGCTCGAATACGAGAACCTCATCGTCCAGGCCGTCGTCACCATGGAAGGCGCGCTCAACCGCAAGGAAAGCCGCGGCGCCCATGCCCGCGAGGACTACGCCAGCCGCGACGACGCCGAGTGGATGAAGCACACGCTGGCCTCCGTCGACGCCGACCGCCGCGCCGTCAGTCTCGACTACCGGCCGGTGCACGCCTACACGATGACCAGCGACATCGAATACATCAAGCCGAAGGCGCGCGTGTACTGAGGGGCTCGGCCTCTCTCCGCCGCCGGTCCGGGACGCGCTCGGTCCCCGAGGTCGCAAGGGAATACCAACGATGGTTCAGCTCATTCTGCCGAAGAACTCCAGGATCGTTCCGGGCAAGGTTTGGCCGAAGCCGGAAGGCGCCACGCGCCTGCGCGAGTTCCGCATCTACCGCTGGGACCCCGAGGACGGTCGCAATCCCCGCCTCGACACCTTCTTCGTCGATCTCGACGATTGCGGGCCGATGGTGCTCGACGCGCTGCTGTGGATCAAGAACAACGTCGATCCCACCCTGGCCATGCGCCGCTCCTGCCGCGAAGGCGTCTGCGGCTCCTGCGCCATGAACATCGACGGCATGAACACGCTGGCCTGCACCAAGGGCATGGACGAGATCAACGGGCCGATCAAGGTCTACCCGCTGCCGCATATGGACGTCGTCAAGGACCTCATCGCCGACCTGACGCACTTCTACGCCCAGCATCGCTCCATCGAGCCGTGGCTGCACACCGACACGCCGACGCCCGAGGGCGAATGGCTGCAGAGCCACGACGACCGCGCCAAGCTCGACGGTCTCTACGAGTGCATCCTGTGCGCCTGCTGCTCGACCTCGTGCCCGAGCTACTGGTGGAACGGCGAGCGCTACCTCGGTCCGGCCGTGCTGCTGCAGGCCTATCGCTGGCTGATCGACAGCCGCGACGAGGCCACCGGCGATCGGCTCGATGGCCTTGAGGACCCGTTCAAGCTCTATCGCTGCCACACCATCATGAACTGCACCCAGACCTGTCCCAAGGGGCTCAATCCGGCCAAGGCCATCGCCGAAATCAAGAAGATGCTGGTGGAGCGGCAGTTCTGAGGCCCTTTTCGGGCGCGGCGGTCTTTGCCGCCAAGTCGTCATGATCACGACGCGGATTGTTCGCCATCTCGACATGCGCCCGACGGGTTCGCCGGGCAAGATACCCTCCATGCCGACGAACCGATCGCCGGCGACGGAGAGTGCGCCATGAAGACCCTTCCCCAGCTGCTTCTGAGCCTGACGCTGGCCGCCGTGTTCGCGGTTGCCCTGGCCGGTCTCGCCAGTCCCGACGGCCCGACGCTGGCCGCCCGCTCCGTGGCCACGGTCCAGGCTGCCGGCTGATCCGCTTGCGTGATCAATGATCGCCGCGCCGGCTGGCGATGAAGTCGGCGAGGCGTGGACAGATGTCCGTCCGCCAGCGCCAGCCGTTGAACAGGCCGAAGTGGCCGACGTCGGCCTGGGTATAGCGCGCCCGGCGATCGTCGGCGACGGCGCGGCACAGCGCCTGGGCGGCATGGGTCTGGCCTCCACCGGCCACCGCGTCGAGGGCCCCTTCCACTGTCATCAGGGCACAGGCGCGGATGCGCCCCGGGTCGACCAGTTCGCCGCGATGGCTGAGGCCGCGGCGGGGCAGGGCGCGGTCGATGTACACCGTCTCGACCGTCTGCAGGAACAGCTCGGCCGTGATGTCCATCACCGACAGGAACTCGTCATAGAACCGCCGATGCCCCTCGGCGCTGTCGGCGTCGCCCTTGACCAGTTCGATGAACATCGCCTTGTGGGCGTCGAGCTGGCGCTCGAGGCCGAAGCTCATGAAGCCGGTGAGCTGCAGGAAGCCGGGATAGACGTCGCGGAAGGCGCCGGGGTAGCAGAACGGCACCTTCATGATGACGTTGCGATCGAACCAGTCGATGCCCTTGGCGGCGGCGAGCCGCGCCACCCGGCTGGCGCCGTTGCCGGTGTCGACCGGGCCGCCGATCAGCGTCAGCGTCGTCGGGGCCGGACCACCGCGGGCTTCGATCAGCGCCACGGCGGCGAGCGCCGCCGGGCAGCCCTGACCGACCGCCACGACGTTGGCGGCCGGCCCGACAGCGTCGATCATGGCGATGACGTCGTCGATGCAGTCGTCGAGGTCGTACGATCCGGCGACCGCCGGCACGTTGCGGGCATCTTCCCAACAGGTGATGTAGACGTCGTGGCAGGGGAGCAGCGCCTCGACGGTGTCGCGCAGCAGCGTGGCGTAATGCCCCGACGGCGGCGCCACCAGCAGCAGACGCGGCAGCGCCCGTCCCGGCGCCGGGCCGGCGAAATGGGTCAGGCTGGCGAAGGCCCGGTTCCACGGCGCGAACTCGACGATCGGTACGCGACTACCCGAACGCAGCGTCGAATCGATGCCGAAGCGCGGTTTTTCGAAACGGCGGGCGGTGCGCTCGAACAGGTCGCAGGCGGCGGCGATCGATTGGGCGACGGCGGTGTGCGTGCGCGGTGCCAAGGGAAAGACACCATCCGGGCGGCCGGGCGCCGCAGGCGTCGCGTTGGGCTCGAGATCGTAAAGGTGGTAATACGGCACTTGTCGTCCCCCGCGCCGATCCGCCTGTTGGCGCTGGCCGCCCCCCTGTCGCAAGCCACCGCCGGAGGAAAGGATATGGGGGTGCCCGTCCCCCCGGCAAGAGAGCGGGTCTACGTCAATGGTCGCGACAAGACCAAGGTCGATCGCTTCTGATTCAAGAGTTTGAGCGACCGCTTTTCGGTCAGGCCGCAGCGGTCGGGACGGTGGCTGCTCAAACCTTGGACGCTGGCGCGATTTCTTGTCGACCTGACGACTCGGTCAGGTCGGAAAACGCTAGAGCATCCGCCGATCATGTTGAAACAACATGATCGACAAGCGGCTGCTCA
>CALMMQ010000027.1 GCA_937868725.1 uncultured Pleomorphomonas sp. | reverse complement strand
CGTAAACTGCACTAGATTCAATATGTTGCTAGTGCACTTTTCGGCGCATTCATTCGCCGCGGCTTGTCCATTGCGTGGACCGAATGAATGCGCCAGTGCACGAGTGCAGTGACACCGACACTTGATCCACGTTAGTGGCAAGCGACCGATCAAGCGTCGGTGTCGCAAACTGCACTAGATTCAATATGTTGCTAGTGCACTTTTCGGCGCATCCATTCGCCGCGGCCTGTCCATAGCGAGGACCGAATGAATGCGTCAGTGCACTAGCGGCACCGCCTGACCGGGGCCTTACGGCAGATTGCGCATGCCCATTGGGCGTCTTGACAGCCGGCCGCCACCTCGCTAGCCCTTAAGCGTCGGCGCGACCCATGTCGTCCGAGACAGGATTGTTACCGCGCGCAGCGGGCAAAACCTGAGTCAGCCAGAGGGATCTGGAGGCTCGGGTTTTTTTGTGTCCGCTCGCCAGCCATCCCGCGTCTCGGCCGCTTCGGAAGCGCCGCCGGAGGAGCCATCACCCCGTCCGCCACACGCCGGTCGCCAGCCGCGAACCGCCAAGGCTGGATTGTGTCCGGGCGATGCCCCGCCGTCACTGCAACAGAAGGAATTCCGCCATGACGACGCCCAGCTTTCCCGCCGATTTCCTCTGGGGCGGCGCCATCGCCGCCAATCAGGCCGAAGGCGGCTGGAACGAAGGCGGCAAGGGCCTGTCGGTGTCCGACCTGACGCGCGGCGGCATTCTGAGCGGCACCATGGACGCGGCCGTCGACCCGGCCGCCTACTACCCGAGCCACGAGGCCATCGACTTCTACCACCGCTTCCCCGAAGACGTGGACCTGCTGGCCGAGATGGGCTTCAAGTGCTTCCGCACCTCCATCGCCTGGAGCCGCATCTTCCCCAACGGCGACGAAGCCGAACCCAACGAGGCCGGACTGGCCTTCTACGACCGCCTGTTCGACGCCCTCAACGCCAAGGGCATCGCGCCGGTGGTGACGCTGTCGCACTTCGAGACGCCGCTCCATCTGGTGCGCCACTACGGCGGCTGGGCCAACCGCCAGATGATCGACCTGTTCGCCCATTACGCCGAGGCCGTCTTCCGCCGCTACGCCGGCAAGGTCCGCTACTGGCTGGGCTTCAACGAGATCAACTTCGCCTCGATGCTGCCGATCGCCGCCGCCGGCCTTGAGCTGCCGCCCAGCCTCAGCCACGCCGAGCGCGAGAGCCGCGTCTACCAGGCCGCGCACCACATGTTCGTCGCCTCCGCCATTGCCACCCGCCTCTGCCATGAGCTGGTGCCCGGCGGCAAGATCGGCGCCATGCTCAATCTCGGAGGCGTCTACCCCGCCACCTGCAAGCCCGAGGACGTGTTCGCCACCCTGCAGGCCCGCCGCCGGACGCTGTTCTATTCCGACGTGCTGATGCGCGGCGAATACCCGTCCTTCATCGCCCGCTTCTTCGCCGACAACGGCATCAACATCGCCATCGCCGACGGCGACCTCGATCTGATCGGCCGCTACCCCGCCGACTACCTCGGCTTCAGCTACTACGCCACCCACACCGTCGACGTCGACACGCCGGTCGCCGGCCATACCGGCGGCCTCGGCAAGCTCAATCCCTACCTCGATAAGACCGCCTGGGGCTGGCCGATCGATCCGCTCGGTCTGCGCTACGTCTGCAACGAGATGACCGATCGCTACGGCAAGCCGCTGTTCGTGGTCGAAAACGGCTTCGGCGCCGTCGATGTCGTCAACGCCGACGGCAGCATCGACGACGACGCCCGCATCGCCTACCTCGACGCCCATCTGCGCGCCCTGGCGGAAGCCATCGCCGACGGCTGTCCCGTCATGGGCTACACCTGGTGGGGCCCCATCGATCTGGTCAGCGCCGGTACCGGCGAGATGAAGAAACGCTACGGCTTCATCCATGTCGACCGCGACAACGACGGCAACGGCACGTTGGCCCGCCGCCGCAAGAAGAGTTTCTTCCACTACCGCGACATCATCGCCAGCGGCGGCGCCAGCATCCTCGGCTGACCGCCCGGAGGGACGCGTCGTCGCGTCCTGCCCTCTTCCTGGCCTTGGCAGGCGGCGGCGGGCAAGAGCCCGCCCTGCCCATCGGCATGAGGACCGCCATGTCCATCCTTGAACTTGTTTCCCCGCTGACTGGCCGCAGTCTGGCGCTTTCCGCCTCCCCCGATCCGGTGTTCGCCGGCGGCCTCCTCGGCGACGGCGTCGCCATCGATCCGAGCGTCGGCGAACTGCGCGCCCCCTGCGCCGGCACGGTCGTCGCCACCCACGCCTCCGGCCACGCCATCACCATCCGCGCCGACAACGGCGCCGAAATCCTCATCCATCTCGGTGTCGACACCGTCAATCTGGGCGGCGCCGGCTTCGTCAACCACGTGGCGATGGGCGAGACCGTCGCCAGCGGCGCGCGCCTCATCAGTTTCGACATCGCCGCCGTCCGGCCCAGGGTGACGTCGATGGTGTCGATGATCGTGGTGGCCAACGGCGACGCCTTCCGCGTCGTCCGCCCGGCCGTCGACCGGGATGTGCGGTTCGGCGACCCGTTGTTCGCCATCGAGCCGGTCGGCGCCGCCGCCGCGACCGCCGCCGCCAGCGCGGACGTGGCCGAACTGTCGCTGGAACTGCGCATCGCCCACGGCCTGCACGCCCGGCCGGCGTCGGTACTGGCCAACGCCGCCAAGGCGCATGCCGGCCCGGTCAGCGTCGGCTGTCGCGGCAGCCGCGTCAACGCCAAGTCGGTGGTGGCGCTGATGGGTCTCGGCACCCGCTTCGGCGACGTGCTCGACATCCGCATCGAAGGCGCCGGCGCCGATGCCACCGCCGACACGCTGCTCGACCTCATCCTGTCCGGCCTCGGCGATCCCATCGCCGAGGCGCCGGCCGACGACGCACCGGTGACGGCCGGCCAGCCGGTATCTCAGCCGGATAGCGCCGGACCAGCCTTCGCCCCCGGCGCCGAAGCGGTGCTGCGCGGTCGTTCGGCCGTGGTCGGCCTTGCCGCCGGCCCGGTGACGCGCCGCTCGCGCCTTGCCCACGACCTGCCCCGCGACGGAGCCGGCCCGGCCACCGAGCGCCAGCGCCTCGGCGCCGCCCGCCGCCGGGTCGCCGCCCGCCTCAAGGGTCAGGCCGACGGCCCGCATGGCGCCATCGCCACCGCCCATCTCGAAATTCTCGACGATCCGGCCCTGACCGAGGCCGCCGAGGCCGACATCGCCGCCGGCCGCTCGGCCGAATGGGCCTGGAACGCCGCCTGCGAGGCCCAGGCCGAAATGCTGGCGTTCCTCGCCGATGCTCGCATGGCTGAGCGGGCGGCCGACCTGCGCGACATCGCCATCCAGGGACTGGCGGCGCTGGCCGGCCAGGACGGCGCGCCGGGGCTGGCCGCCCTGCCGGCCGGTTCGATCGTCCTCGCCGAGGAAATCCTGCCGTCGGAACTGTCCGGTCTGCCGGTCGGCCACCTCGCCGCCCTGCTGATGCGCGACGGCGGCCCGACCTCGCACGCCGCCATCATCGCCGCCGGCCTCGGCATTCCCACCGTGGTGGCCCTCGGCCCGGACGCCGACCGCGTCCCCGATGGCGCCACCGTCATCGTCGATGCCGGTCTCGGACAGCTCATCGTCTACCCCGGGGCCGACACGCTCGCCGCCGCCGCCGAGCGCATCGCCGAACGGGCCGACCGTCAGGCCCGCCAGCGCGCCGCCGCCGGTGCCGACTGCCGTCTCGCCGACGGCACCCGCATCGAGGTGTTCGCCAATCTCGGTGAAGCCGGCGAAGGGGCGCCGGCCGTGATGCTCGGCGCCGAAGGCTGCGGCCTGCTGCGCTCGGAGTTCCTGTTCCAGCGCCGCGCCTCGGCTCCGAGCGAGGCCGAGCAACTGGCCCAGTATCAGGCGCTGGCCGACGAGCTCGGCGGCCGGCCGCTGATCATCCGCACCCTCGACGTCGGCGGCGACAAGCCGCTCGCTTATCTGCCGCTGCCGCGCGAGGACAACCCCTTCCTCGGCCTGCGCGGCGTCCGTGTCGGTCTCGCCAGGCCCGAACTGCTACGGACCCAGCTGCGGGCCATTCTGGCCGTCAAACCCTACGGCGTCGCCCGCATCATGGTGCCGATGGTCGCTTCGGTGGCGGAAATGCAGGCCGTGCGCCAGCTGGTCGACGAGGAACGGCGGGCCCTCGGCCGGACCGAGCCCATCGAGGTTGGCGCCATGATCGAGATTCCGGCCGCCGCCGTGACGGCCCGGCAGCTCGCCGAAGTGTGCGACTTCTTCTCCGTCGGCACCAATGATCTGACGCAGTACACATTGGCCATGGATCGCGGCAACCCGGCCGTCGCCGCCGGCGTCGATGCGCTGCATCCCGGCGTGCTCGGCCTGATCGCTCTGGCCGCCGCGGGCGCTGCCACGCACCGGCGCCTGCTCGCCGTCTGCGGCGGCGCCGCCTCCGACCCGCAGGCGGCGCCGATTCTGGTCGGCCTCGGCGCGCGGGAACTGTCGGTGGTCCCGGCCGCCATTCCCGAAATCAAGGCGACGCTGGCCGGACTGACGCTCGAACGCTGCCGCGCCGCCGCCGTCGCCGCGCTCGCGGCCGACGGTCCGGAAGCGGTGCACGCCATCGCCGCCGCGCTGGTGAGCGGCCCGCGCGGCTGACGGCGCCGCCCACCCGGCAGGCAGGCGGGCGGGAGACGGCCCCCCACGCCGTCCCCCACCCGCCCCTAGGTCGCCCGTTCAGGCGGCCAGTACGTTCTTGAGCACGATCGTCTTGATCTGCGTTACCTCTTCCAGCGAGCACATGATGCCCTCGTTGCCGATGCCGCTCATCTTGTAGCCGCCGAACGGCATTTCGCAGGAGCGGAAGAACGAGCAGCCGTTGATGACGGCGCCGCCGCATTCGAGCGCCCGCGCCACCGTCAGCGCCTTGCCGACATCGCGCGAGAACACGGCGCCCGACAGGCCGAAGATCGAGGCGTTGGCGATCTCGATGGCCTCCTCGACGCTGTCGAAGCCGATGACCGGCACCACCGGCCCGAAGATCTCCAGGTCCTTGGCCACATCGGCCGTCTTCGGCACGTCGACCAGCACCGTCGGCTGATAGAAGGCGCCGTGGCGTTCGCCGCCCAGCACCACCTTCGCCCCCTGCTGCACGGTGAGCGCCACCTGCTCCTCGACACCGATCGCCGCCTTTTCCGAGATCAGGCTGCCGATGGTGGTCGCCTCGTCGAGCGGATCGCCCTGCTTGAGCTTGCCGAGCCGCTTGACCAGCTTGTCGGTGAACTCGGCCTTGCGGCTGTTGTGAACGATGAAGCGCTTGGAGGCGCAGCACACCTGTCCGGTGTTGTAGAAGCGGCCGAACATCGTCTCCTCGACGGCGAGATCGACGTCCCCGTCCTCGAGCACGATGAAGGCGTCGTTGCCGCCGAGTTCGAGGGCCGACGGCGTCAGCAGCTTGGCCGCCACCTCGGCGGTCTGGATGCCGACCTCGGTCGAACCGGTGAGCGAGATGAAGTCGACGCCGGCGTGGCCGCACAGCCAGCCGCCCACCTTGGAGCCGCGCCCGGTCAGGATCGAGATGGCGCCGGGCGTGACGCCGGCCTCGATCAGCAGGTCGCACAGGCGGATCAGCGTCAGCGGATTGTCCGTCGACGGCTTGACGATGGCGGCGTTGCCCATGATCAGCGCCGGCGCCACCTTCTGGTCGAACAGGTCGCAAGGGAAGTTGAACGGAATGACGCAGGCCACGACGCCCACCGGCTCGCGCGTCACGATCTGCAGCGTCCGCTCCATGCCCGGCTCGGTGCCCTCGGGAATGGTCTCGTTGTAGAAGTGCTTGGCCCGCTCGACGAAACCGCGGAACAGCGTCGGGATGTTGTCGATCTCGTTGCGTCCCTCGACGATCGGCTTGCCGGTCTCCATGGAGAGAAGCCGCGCCAGCTCTTCCTTGTGGGTGAGCGCCAGATCGACGAAGCGGTTGAGGATGGCGCCGCGCTTGTGCAGCGGCACCTTGGCCCATTCCTTCTGGGCGAGGCGCGCTTCGGCGACGCAGCGGTCGACGTCTTCCTTGGTGGCAGCCGGAATGGTGTCGATCACCGCGCCGGTGGCCGGATTGGTCACGTCGATGGTCAAGCCATCGCGCGCGTCGACCTTGCGGCCGCCGATAATCATCTTTGCCATGATTTCTATCCTTGAATTTACTTCTGGAAGCCGGTGAACGACAGCATCAGGCCGCCGCAGGTGTTGGCGCCCCAGTCCTCGAAGCCGTATTCGCCGAAGGTGAATACGCCGATGAAGGGCACACCGTCCGCCGCCTTGCGGATCTCGCTCGCCGCCTCGCCGATGCGATCGCCGATGCCACCGCGCCGGCCGCCGCAATGGACGAGCAGGTAGGCGCCCGGCTTCTCGCCCAGCCGGTCGTCGACCGTCTTGATGGCCGTGCCGGTGGAGGCGATGAGTTCGTCGGGCGAACCGTCCATGAAAATGACGGCCGTGCCGGTGGCGACGTCGTTGCCGACGGTGATGGTGTGATCGGGATTGCCGACCATCGGGTGGCGGATGGCGACGAGATCGCCGAGCCGGTCCTTCTCGCCGAGCGGATGGCAGATGGAGGCGCCGAGCAGAGCGAGACCGGAGAGCTCTTCCGGCTTGACCCCGAGCCAGGTGGCGTAGCGGTCAAGGGCCGGTACGCCGTCGATCTCGACGATCTTGCGCTTGCCTTCGACCTTGGTGATGATGCCGGCCTTGCCGGTCTCGCGGTATTCGCCGGTGTAGCGGAAGGCGGCCTTCTTGGCGGTGTAGAAGAAGACGACCGACAGACCGTTGGAATAGGACTGCGTGCCGTAGAGCACCTTCCACTTGCCCTCGACCGAGTTGTCGGCGGCGCTGCCACCGAAGAACGGCACGCGGCCGATGACGTCCTCGATGCCCTTGAGATAGGTCTCCTCCTCGCCCGGAGGCGCCACCATGTAGAAATAGCTCGGCGCGTCGGTGCGACCGGCCGAGGCCATGGCGGCGCGCGCCACCTGGCGGCCGGTCTCGCGGGCGCACGCGCCCTTCTCGGAGCCGGCAACGCCGTAGACGACATCGTCGTCGGCCAGCGTCATGACGCCGACGTAGCCGTCGGGACCGGAGACGAAACCTTCCGGCGTGATGATACCGGTGAACGACGTGCAGCCGACCACCGGCACGCCTGGCAGCGCCTCGGCAACGCCCTTGAGCAGCGCGCCCTGATCGTAGGCGCAGCTCGAATAGGCAAAGGCCACCTTGGCGCCGGTGAGCGCGGCCTTGGCAGCGGCTTCCTTGCCGGCGCGATAGGCGTCGCTCGCCACGCTTGACCCGACTTCGGCTTTCAGCATGATCGATCCTCCCCTGGATCGGACCAGCCGCGCCCGTTGACGCGCCGCACCCTGCGTCGCACCTCGTCCGGCCAGTCCCTGCGGATGTCGGTCACGGCGCCTGGCAGGTCTCCTCCCGACCGGCGGCGTGCCCTTCAAGCAATGCACCTGCATCACAGGCGTCGGGAAATAATCTAGTCGCTTCGCCGAATATGTAAATAACGCACAATTTTGTTAGCGGAGTACATTTTGGTAAGGCATCGGCAGTCTACGCCGGGCGACGCTCCAATAGCACGGCGGAACGCAACGATTTCCGTTCCTGATCCCGATCGATATTATCAAGGATAGCGCTGATCCGATTTAGTATATCTGATAGACCGAAAGGCTCGGTTTCGAATATTTCCCCGAGGCGATCACAGGATAGCCGCCGGTATCGTTGCGGTTCGACGCGACCGGCGGCGGGGCGCTACGCACCAGCCGGCGCGAAATCGTTGTGGAAACATCGGCCCCCTTGCGCCATGATCGGCGCCGCAACCCGGCGCACCAAGACGCCGGACGGCCGTCGGAGGCAGATCCGGCCGGCGACGGGAGGAGCGAAGACAGATGGCCATCACCCTCCGGGACGAACTCGACGCCAAGATTTCGGCCGGTGAACTCCATTGCGAGAAGGAGCTCACCATGTCGATCATCTCCGGCAAATACAAGGTGGTGATTCTCTGGCACCTCGGCCACGACGGGCCGCTGCGCTATGCCGAGATCCATCGCCTGTTCAAGGATATATCCGACCGCATCCTGACCAAGCAGCTGCGCGAGATGGAGCAGGACTGCGTCGTCACGCGCACCATCTACGCCGAGAAGCGCGTCAAGGTGGAGTACGCCCTCACCGATATCGGCCGGTCGCTGATCCCCATCGTCGATCAGATCTACGAATGGGGCCGCGAGCATCTGCCGTTCTACGTCGAACGGGAGCGGGCAACGACCAAGGGCTCGGAAGCGGCCTGATCGCCCGCCGCCCGCGCCCTTGCGACATCCGCGGTCAGGCGCCGATCTCGGCCACCTTGTCGACCAAGAGCGGCGGCATGTGCAGCGCCGCCGTCGCCCGCCGCTTGGAGGCGATGTCGGCCAGCACCCGCTGCACCGCTTCGACGGCGAGACCGGTGGCGGCGGCGATGTCGGCCACTGGCACGGCGTGATTGAGACCGTAGAGGCAGAGATCCATCAGGTTCCACGGCAGCGAGAAATAGAATTCTTCCTGCGTCTGCGGCAGCGAGAAGGTGTCGGTGGTCGGCGGCCGGGCCCGGATCTCGGCCGGCACGCCGAGATACTCGGCCAGCTGGTAGACCTGGCTCTTGTAGAGATGGGCGATCGGCTTGACGTCGGCGGCGCCGTCGCCGTTCTTGACGAAGAAGCCCTGGTCGTACTCCAGCCGGTTGGGCGTGCCGAGCACGGCGTAGTTGAGCCGGTCGGCGTGGGTGTATTCGATGAGCTTGCGGCTGCGCTGCTTCATGTTGGTGGCGGCGACGACGGCGAGATACACCGCCGGCGGCAGGCGCAGCCGGTGCTCGACGCCGGCCGGCGACAGCGCCACCAGCGAGGTGAGGGCGTAGCCGTTCGACGTCTTGGCGTCGGTGATCACCAGCTTGGATTTCCACTCCGGCCCATAGTCCGGCAGCACGGCCTGGATCGCCTCTTCGCGGCGACGATAGCAGCCGAGCGCGGCGAGCGCCGGGGCGATGTCCTCGGTGACCGAGGCGACGCCGTAGGTTTCGGCGACGAGGCGGCCGAGGCGCAGACTATCGGGGTCGGAATCGTGCTCGGGCATGAACAGCGCCAGCACGTTCTTCGCCCCGACCGCCCTGACGGCCAGCGCCACCGACACCGAGGAGTCGATGCCGCCGGACAGACCGAGCACCAGACCGCGCTTGTGCAGGATGCCGCCGACCTCGGCGCGCAGGGCCTTGACGATGCGCTCGACTTCGGCGGCCGGGTCGAGCACGAGGGAAGCCGGTCCGAACGGCCCGGCGGCGGCAAGAGTGGCTTCGGTCACGACTTTTTCCCCATGAGTTCGGCGGCCAGCAACCGGCTCACCTTGCCCGTGTCGGTCTTCGGCAGGCTCGGGCGGAATTCGATGTACTTGGGCACCATGAAGTCTTCGAGATGGCGGGCGCAGTGACCGATCAGCTCGCGGGCGCTGACGCCGTCACGGCGGAGCACCACCAGCGCGGCGATGGCTTCTCCGAGCACCGGGTCGGGCACGCCGAACACCACCGCTTCCGACACGTCCGGATGCGCGTGCAGCACCGCCTCCACTTCCTTGGGCGCCACCTTCTCGCCGCGCGTCTTCAGGATGTCGTCCTTGCGGCCGACGAAGTAGAGAAAGCCGTCGGCGTCGGTACGGAACAGATCGCCGGTGGCCAGCATGACGCCGCCGGTCTCCGGATCGGGCCTCAGCCGCTCGGCCGTCGCTTCGGAATTGCGCCAGTAGCCCTGCATGACGTGCGGCCCGCGAATGTGCAACTGACCGACGGCGCCGGCCGGCAGGCGCTGGCCGGCATCGTCGAGCACGAAGGCCTCGGTGCCGGGAATGGCGATGCCCACCGATCCCGGCCGGCGATCGAGCTCGGCCGGCGGCAGATAGGTGCAGCGCTTGCACTCGGTGAGACCGTACATGGAATAGAGGCGCGCGCGCGGAAACAGCCGCCGCAGCGCCTGGATGTGCTCGACCGGCAGCGCCGCCGCCGTGTTGGTGAGATAGCGCACCGACGGCAGGAAGTCGGGTTCGAGGCTCTGCATCTTGAGGATCAGCGCCGCCATGGTCGGCACCAGCGGCAGGCCGGTGACGGCCTCGGTCCGCACCTTGTCGAAGATGGCCTGCGGGAAGGCGAACGACTTCTCCAGTACCAGCGTGGCGCCGAGCCGCACCGTCATCAACAGCTGGTAGAGACCATAGTCGAAGGCCAGCGGCAGCACCGACAGGATGATGTCGTCGGGCCGGTTCTCAAGGTAGGTGGTGATCGACCACGCCGCCGCGGCGATGTTGTCGTGGGTCATCATCACGCCCTTGGGGCGACCGGTCGAGCCGGAGGTGTAGACCAGCATGGCCAGATCGGTCGACGGCCCCGGCGTCGTCGGACGCGCCGCCGCCGAACCGATGGCCGTCTCGAAGGCGGCCGCGCCGGCCGGACAGACGCCATCGCGATCGCCGATCGACCAGACAGCCGGCGTGCGGCCCGACACCGTCATCGCCTCGACCACCACCGGGTGGAGCCGCGCTTCCGTCAGCACCGCCGCCGCCTCGCAGTTGTCGAGCACGTAGGCGAGCTTGTCGGCCTTGGTCGACGGGTTGATCGGGCTGAACACGGCGCCGGCCGCCAGCACGCCATAGATGGCGATGGCCGCCTCGGCGCGGTTTTCCATGAACACCAGCACGCGGTCGCCGCGCCCGACGCCCGCCTGCGCCAGCGCGGCGGCCAGCGAGGCGACGGCGGCGGCGAAGGCGCCGTAGCTCAGGCGCTTGTCGCCGGCGATGACCGCCAGCTTGTCCGGCTGGGTTCGCGCATGGGCGAACAGCTGATCTTCGACGCGCATGATCACCTCGCTTGCCTGTCAGGCGGCCTTGCCACCCTTGTGTTCGACGTAGCGGGCGATGGCGGCCAGGCTGTCGAGGTTTTCCGGCACGATGTCGGTATCGGCCACGGTGATGGCGAACGTATCCTCGAGGAAGGCGACCAGCTCCAGCACGCCGGTGGAATCGATGAAGCCGGTTTCGATCAGCGACTCGTCGTCGGCGATGGCAACCGACGTGTCGCCGAAGCGGAAGTTGTCGATCAGAAAAGTCGATACGGTGGACTTGATGGCGTCGCTCAAGGCAAGCTCCTGTCAGGCAACGGTGGAGGAACGGAAGCGGTCGACCCAGAGCTGGGTCGACAGGATGCCGACAAAGGCGGCATTGTCGCGGAAGGAAGCGTCGGGGTGGGCCGCCGTCTTGTCGACGAGGCGACGGACGAGACGCGGCTCGAACAGGCCGGTCGCGGCCAGCGCCGGTTCCGACAGCGCCGCGCCGATCGGCCCGTCGGCGGCCAGCGCCGCCGTGAACGAGCGGGCGTCGGGGGCCCGATAGGGCTGCTTGCGGCGGTTGGCGATGTCAGCGGGCAGCAGATCGCCCATGGCCCGGCGCAGGATGTGCTTTTCCTTGAGGCCGCACAGCTTGGCGGCCGGAGGCAGGCGGCTGGCAAACGCCACCACGCGATGGTCGAGAAACGGAAACCGGCCTTCGACGCCGTGAGCCATGGCGACCCGATCACCCTGGCTCGACAGGATGTAGCCGGCCAGGAGAAAGCGCGTCTCAAGGTATTGCGCCTGGTTGAGCGGGTGCCAGCGGTGAAAGCGCGCCGGCAGGGCGGCCAGCAGTTCTTCCGTGGCATCATAGCCGGCTAAACGATCCTTGAGCGCCGGCCCGAAGAACAGCTTGGCCTGCGCCGTCGACTTGAAGCGCGGCCGGTGCGAGAACAGCGGATCGGCGGCATCGCCGCCGCCGAACACGGCGGCGAGTTGGGCCGGCGACTGGCGGTTCAGCTGATTCTGCCAGGGGTAGAGGCGGCGGAACAGCAGCGGTCGCGCCTTGGAGCCCGGCGCCCGGCCGACGAAGCGGCGCACCGCCGCCTCCGAAAACAGGTCGTAGCCGGCGAACACCTCGTCGGCGCCCTCGCCGGTCAGCACCACCTTCATGCCGCGCGCCCGCACCAGCGACGACAACCGGTGCAGCGGTGCCGGTGCCGTGCGCAGGATGGGGCATTCGGTCGAGGCAATGACGGCCGGAAAGGCGGCGGCGATGTCGGCTTCGCGGCAGCGGATGGCGGCGTGGTTGGTGCCAAGCGCCTGCGCCATCTCGTTCTGGAACGCGCTTTCGTCGTGCTCGGCGTCGTCGAAGGTCACCGAGAACGAGTTGAGGCCGAGCGGCGTCATCCGGGCCGCCAGCGCGCTGGTGATCGAGGAATCGAGCCCACCGGACAGATAGGTGCCGACCGGCACGTCGGCGCGCATCCTGAGGCGCGTTGCATCCTCGAGCAGGGCTCGCAGTTCGGCGGCGTCCTCTGCCCGCGGCCGTTCCGGCCGGGCGTCGTCGCGGTCGGGAAAATCGAGCGTCCACCACAGGCGCTGCCGCCACCCGTCGGCGTCGGCGATGGCCAGCTCTCCCGGTTGCAGTTGACGGATGCCGGCGAAGGCGGTGCGCGGAGCGATCGGCGCCCACAACGTGAAGATCTGGTCGAGGGCGATCGGATCGAGTTCGAGCCGGAGGCCGGGAACGGCGGCCAGCGCCTTGACCTCGGAGGCGAACCACAGCCGGCCGGCGTGCTCGGTGTAATAGAGCGGCCGCACGCCCATGCGATCGCGGGCCAGCAGCAGGCGGCCGCGGCGGGCGTCGTGGAGGGCAAAGGCGAAATCGCCGTTGAGCTTGTCGAGGAAGTCGTCGCCCTCGAGCTCGTAGAGGGCCAGCAGCACTTCCGTGTCGGTGGTGGTCAGAAAACGCCGGCCGCGCGCCATCAGTTCGGCGCGCAGTTCGACGTAGTTGAAGATCTCGCCGTTGAAGACGACGGTCAGCGTCCCCTCGGCGTTGCTGAGCGGCTGGGCGCCGTCACCGAGGCCGACGATGGCCAGGCGGGCGTGGCCGAGACCGACCGCCGGCCGGCGGCCGTCCCCCTCGTCGACGTGAATGCCATTGCCGTCCGGGCCACGATGGACGATGGCCGCCACCATGGCATGGGCCAGAGCCTGATCGTCGTCCTCGTTGCCAGGTCGGCCGAACCAGCCGGTCAAACCGCACATCGGTGTTCTCCCCTGCAGATGACGGACCGGCGATGTTCTCGGGCCGCAGCGAACCGGTTCACTCGAAGTCGTCCTCCACCAGGCGGCTCCATTTCTCGCCGACGAAGCCGTTGATGAACGCTTCGCCAGCCGCGACGGCGGCCAGGATGTCGGGGTCGCGGCTGTGGACCACGGTGGTCACGAACGGCAGAAGGGCGACGCGTCGGTTGAGGATGGCGTCGATCAGCACCGGCTGCGTCCGCCCCATGGCGGCGACGGCGCCGGCGGCGTGCAGATGGCTGAGCAGGGCATCGAAGACGGCGCCGTAGCGCCCCTTGGCGGCAACGATCTGCAACACCGACGCCAGCCGTCCGGGCGTGAGATGATAGCCGGCAACGCCAATCGTCGTCCCCGCCGGCGCGGTCCGCACCGCGACCATCTGCCAGAGACCGTGGCGGCGGATCGACGCGGCTTCCGCCACCATGTGCGCGAGCGCGGTCGGGTCAAGGTCCGGTGCCAGCCGGCTTGTGCCGGCCAGCGTGGCGAAGGCCGCGGCGAAGGCTGGCTGATCGATCGCTTCGACAACGACACCGCGCACCGTCTGGCCGCCAAGGCTCGACCAGCGCAAACCGCCGTGCCCCGACCGCCGTTCGACCAGCCGATCGAGGCGACCAACCACCGGTGCCAGCAGCCGCAAGGCCGGCACGCGGCCACTGGCGCGGTCGACGGCAAAGCTGAGGGGCCGCAGGATGCGCAGCCAGTCCATGGAGTAGTCGGGCAGGACCAATCCGCCGAGGCGTGTCCACAGCGCCGTCGAGACGTCGTTGGCCGTCTCGCTCAGCGACACGTCCTGCGGCCCGGCAAGAAAGGCCTTGAGCAACCGGGCCCCAGCCAGCGGATCGCCCTTGGGGTCGTCGACCATCAGCGCGCCGCAGATCGCCGCCCGCAGCCGCCGTTCGCCAAGCCGCATCGCCAGGCTGTTGACGCCGACAAAGCCGGTGAGCCGGCCGGCATCGTCGGCGTGAACCAGCGATGGCAGATCGGCTGAGGCGACGGGACCAGTGAGATAGTGCTGCCCGAGATAGCTCAGAAACGCCGGCGAGGCGGCGTCGAGCCCGGGACGGAAGGTCTTGACGAACAGCTGCGCCAACGCCGGCAGATCGGTGGCGGCGAGCGGCCGGACCGTGCTCATCGCCCGCCCCCATCGCCCCGGAACCGGGCGGTCGCGACGCGGGGCTCGCCGGCGGCATCACATTGAAAGACGACGTCGGTCCAGCTGCCGGCCCGGGCCAGCAGCCGCTCGATCTGGGCCCGCTGGCCGAGGCCGAATTCGAAGGCCAGGGCGCCGCCGGGCTTGAGATAGGCGCTGGCTTCGCGCACCAGCCGTTGATGGATGCTGAGGCCGTAGGGGCCGCCATCGAAGGCTTCCCGCGGCTCACGCGCGAGCAGATGGGCGCTGTCTCCGGCCAGCCGGCCGGTTGAAATATAAGGCGGATTGGCGACAACCAGATCGACACCGCCCTCAGGCACCTCGCCTGCGACCGCGGCGAACAGATCGCCCTGATGGACGGTGACACGATCGCCGACACCCAGAACGTCGACATTGCGACGGGCGAAAGCGCAGGCCGACGGCGTCAGGTCGGCGGCCCAAACGCGTGCCTCCGGCCGATGTAGCGCCAGGGTGACGCCGATGTTGCCGGCGCCGCAGCACATGTCGATCACCTGCGGCGCGGCGACGCCGGCGATGAGATCGAGCGCCGACAGGGCCAGCAGCTCGGTTTCCGGACGGGGCGCCAGCACACCGGGGCCGACGCTGAACGGCTGGCCGCAGAACGTCACCGTCGCAGCCGGGATCGCGTCGTTGCCTTGCAGCAAGGGCTCGCCATGTTCTGTCGCAACCATGAACCTGCACTCTCCCGCGGCGGCCGGTCTTGGGGCCGCCGCGCCGTTGCCTGGGGCGCTTTCCGAGCTGACGGAATCGTCAGGTCGATTAGAAATCGCCCCAGAGTCAAAGGCTTGAGCAGCCGCTTATCGATCCGGCTGTTGCAACCTGACCGGCGGATGCTCCAGGGCGCCGTGGCACCCGGCCTCGCTTCGTTGCGTTCAGTCTTGCAGCCAAAGAATAATCGGCCGTGAATCGTCTCGGATGTTTTGGCAGGGAGCTCACGGTGTAGTTAAAATTTGACCATCCTTGGTTGCCGCGGCGGAGCCGATCTGGCTGACGGTCGGGCGCTTTGGTAGGGCTCCCCCTTCGTCGTTGTACCCCTTTTGTTCCATCCTGTGCTATTGGGCTGTTGTCCAAACGACAACAGCCCCGCAGA